>LFSA01000068.1:34560-46883 GCA_001512635.1 Pelotomaculum sp. DTU098
GACCCAGCCCCGCCTGCCGTCTGCTGTGTATTCAACTGAGGCCAGCGCTTCCCGAACGGGCATCGGCTCTTCAGACGCCAGGCTGGCCAGGTTCCAGCCCTGCTCCAGCTTGCGTACCGGGGGAGCGGTGGGGTTGCTGCTTACTACGAGCGGCAGCAGGTCATTCGAGTTCATCATGATGAAGTAGGCGTCCTGCGGCTCCATGCTTGTCCCAGCCTCACCACACTCCTCCCAGGTCTTGGTTTTACTGTCGTACCTGACGATTACTGACGCGTCGAGTTTTTCGCCCAGGTCGATTATGTCGTTCCATGAGTTAAGCCCCAGCGTGTATGGCGTGGAAACCAGGCTCCAACCGCGGGCCAGTGGCAGCGGGAATACCGGCCCAGGTCCAGGGTAGGCTGTATCGAAAGGCGCAGAAAGCCACGGGGCGTATTGTCCAATCCAGGCTCCTACGACTTTATCGCCTTTACCCAGCAAGTTACCCGGCTGGTCCTCAAAGATATATCCCTGCCCCTCGTCTTCAGGGCCGCTTGCATCGCCCCACCAGTTGTACTGGTAACTATAAGCCATCTCGCTGCCTGTCTCAGGGGCAGCATCACTGTAGTCAGTGTAAACTACTTCCAACCCGTTAGGTATGTTACCGCCAAAGTTGTTAAAGTAGATAGAGTTCCCATAAGAGTCGTCCACCAGGATCCCGCCATAACTTAGGCCGAATTGTTCGTCTTCCTCAGACTGGTGGCCGTTATTCTGGATGTGGTTATTTTTGACGAGGTTATAATCACTCCATTTAAGCCACAACCCAGCGTCCTTATTCCCCTCTATTTTGTTGCCGCTGATTTTGTTGTAGTAAGAAAACCATATATCCAAACCACAGTGGACGTTATCAGGGTATGGTTCGCTCCCATTGTTGCTTATTGTATTGTCCGCAATCTCACATTCCACGGAATCATTCAGGAAGATTCCAGACCAGGCATTACCGGTGATAATGTTGTGGCTGATTTGGCATTCGACAAGCCCCCTGGCACAAATACCTTCATATTCGTTGTCCTTCATTTCGTTTTCCATCACTTGCAGGTAGTAACAGGATTCCAAGTATAGCCCTTCGAAGCCGTTATTGTTGAAGGTGTTGCCATAAACACCGGCTGCCTGTGCGTAAGCTTCATCCTGGGCCCAACTATCAACGTCCAAAAGATAGGCACCGCAGTATTCGTTGTCATTAAAGTGATTCCATTTCAAAATCAAACCATCAGCATCATCTGCGCATAGCCCGCAGCACTCGTTATCAGTGAATTCATTTTCTTCCACTGTCAAGTTATTTGATACATAAAGGTACAGCCCATTATAGTTTTTCGTAAATATATTGTTTCTGATCAGCACCGGTTTGATTATCCTGGTGCCATCTTCGTTCCAGACAGCGTCAACACTATCTAAATATACCCCGGCGAATTGGTTATCTTTAAAGCAGTTATCCTGGATAACAGAGCCGTCGGCACCGTAGATAGCCAGGCCTGTTACTGTCAGCCCTTGAACAGTAACTGGTTGCTGGCTGTCATAGTTCTTGATGATAAGCGCCATATAAATGTCTTGATCCTCTAAAGCCATTTCAGCATGGTTAACGTAATTGGGTAATTCTGATTTATGCCTCGGGTGCTCAGGAGACACGTTCGTCGGTAGATCCTGCGTCCGTAACTGCTCCTTTTGTAACCGCTCATTTTGTAACTGCTCCTTTTGCTCGTCTTGCTGCCTGGACTGAGTAAGCGGCGCAGCATACATTTCCTTTATCTGGCTTAAAGACAGCATCCCAGGATCATCCGGGGTTTTTATAATTGTTCTGTCGCGGCCCTCTATTCCAATCAGATTTAGTTTCATTTCTTCCACAATTACCTGTTCTTCATATTCGCCGGCATAGATATTCAGCGTAGAGCCGTTGGATGCATAGCTAACCGCTTCCTGGATGGACTGGGTTATGCCCCATACCGCAGTCTGGCCCTCTGGAATTATGTCCACCCGCCCAATCAGGGTGTTATTGCCCGGGTCTGTCAGCAGCGGGTTTTGCCCTGCTGCCATGTAGCGTACAGGCACACCGTTGCCCTCAAAGGTATTGCCGTTCATTTCAATACTGCCCTTAACTACACATATACCCTCAGAAAAGCCGGTTATGGTGTTGTTATTCATTGTCACTGTTGTGCTTTCCGCACTGCTGTCCACTTGAATACCGCAACCTTCACTGGAACCTTTAATCTTCAGGTTGTTGATCTCGATGCCGTAGCTTGTGCCGCTAATGGAAATTGCCGGCTTCTCCGCACCCGCATTGATGATGACTTCGTCGCCAGGATTGTAGACATCCAGAGTTATGCCGGTTTTATTTTGAATTGACAAGGACTCGTTGTAGCTCCCAGGTAAAATGCGCAAAACTTCACCGAAACCGGCGCCATCGATGGCATCCTGGATGGTGGGGTAATAAGTATCATCGATGTAAACACCCTGCACAACGCTGGATCCTGCCGCAGCCAGTCCCGGAAGCATCACCAGGCACAGGGACACAGCCAGGAGGAGCCACAAGTACTTCAGTTTCACCAATACTTTCGCTCCTTTCACTAACTGGTTATGCAGTCAAATAATATTGGATTTACAATTATGTAACAACACCATCTCCTTGTAATATCAGCTGGTATACTTGCACTGCTCACCTCCTGCATAATGTGTCTTAATACTAGTTAGGCAAATTCGCAAGGCAGGTGTATTTGCTAAAATAAAAGTGTACCACTTTTAGCCTTTTGATCAGTGAAAAATTGACCACCCGATCAAAACTTTCCTGTACACTGTAGGTGGACAACTAAACAGTGTATGGGAGGAAAGGAAATGATCAGTGTGGTCGATAAAGAGATTATCAGAAAACTGTACCATGTGCAAGGTAAATCCATCCGCTGGATTGACAGAGAAATAGGTTGTGCCAGACAAACCGTCAGAAAAGCCATACAAAATGCCGAACCTCCAAAATACAACCTTGCCAAGCCCAGGCCCAAGCCAGTAATAGGGCCGATAAAAGCTATAGTGGAACAATGGCTGAAAGAAGATCAGGACAGGCCTTTAAAACAGCGCCACACAGGGCGACGCATTTACGAACGTCTGGTAGAAGAATACGGCTACCAGGGTAGTGAGTCCGGAATTCGACGGCTGTTGGGACAGTTGCGTCGCAAAGAAAAAGAAACCTTTGTGCCCTTGGAATTTACGCCCGGTAGCAATGCTCAATGTGACTGGTGCGAAGTCACTGTAATCATTGCCGGCAAAAAAATACTGGTCCAGGTATTTCTTTTAAGGTTGGGAAACAGCCGGATGCCCTTCGTCATGATCTTTCCCCACCAGCGCCAGGAAGCATTCTTTGAAGGCATGAGCCAGGCCTTTATATTTTGGGGAGGAGTACCGCGCAGCCTAACCTTCGATAACTTGAAGACCGCCGTTTTTAAAATATTGAAGGGCAAAAACCGCGTTTGCCTGCCGGCAGGGTTACCGGGTGCGCTACTGGAACGCGCCCGGCCTGGTAACCCACCTGCAAGTGGCCCAGCAGGAGAACCGGTTGCTCCAGCTGGAAAAACAGTGGCTGAAACAGGACCTCGTTGTGGTGGATGAAGTGGGCTATATCCCTTACAGCCCTGAATGTGCACAGTTGTTCTTCCGTTTTATGGCGGCCAGGTACGAACGCGGAAGCTGTATTGTCACGTCCAACCTCTACGGGCGCAGAGCTACTGATTTTTTCAAGAACCATATCCTCGAGCCCGAATGCAGTATCATCGAAGTCATCGTAAAACTCCAACCCGTTAGGTGTATTACCGGTGATGTTGTTAAAACAAACATAGTTATCATAATCGTAGAAGTACCATTCGCCATCTTCATAATAATAATAGTTCACCAGAATCCCGCCATAGCTTTTGCCGAATTGTTCGTCTTCCTCGGGCTGGTGGCCGTTATTCTGGATGTAATTATTCTTTACGAGGTTATATTTACTACTGGATAGTGTCGACGCAGTCTGGAACGAAGATGGAACCAGGATTATCAAACCGGTGCTGGTTAGCGAAAATATTTTCACCCAAAACGATGTTGGTCTGGTCGTTGGTGGTATCTATCTTGATTACCTACCGTACGAAGTCCCATACACAGATCCTTCAGACTATGTTACGGTGGAAAAGAATATATTCACCCAAAATTTAATAGGTTTAATGGCATTGGGTAGTGAGGGTTTACTTCTGGCCGAAAACGACTTTTTAGAAAATGAACAGTATGGTGCATTACTCTATGAAGTACACAATCGGATGCCGGACATTAACAGGCAGGAGGCCGGTGTGATAAAAAATAAATTCAACAAAAACGGCGGCGCTGGGTTAGTTTTGGTATATTGCAGCTACCTGCCCGTAATAGATAACGAAATAAAAGACAACGGATATGATGGATTTGCTACTTGCGTGGTTGGGGGATGCCAAATCAGCCGCAACATCATCACCGGTAATGCCTGGGATGGAATCTATCTGGATAATTCCGTGGCATGTGAGATTACGGACAATATAATTAGCGGCAATGGGACCGGTCTTTTCCCGGAAGAACTAGAGTACGACCCTGACTATATCTTCTGTGGTTTGGATATGTGGTATTCTGGCTACAACAAAATCAGCGGCAACATAATAGAAGGGAATAAGGACGTTGGGTTGTTGCTCGACAAGTGTTATCTTTTCAGCCAGCAGGTATTAACAGAGGAGACGGAGCAATAGTTGCTGTAGCCAATAGATAGTTTGTTATCAAGTAAATGGTAATGTTTGTTCGTAAGGCAGGGATGCCTGTCCCTGCTGTGTTTGACAATGGAATAGTTGACCACTACGATCACGAAAAAGTTGACCACCAGAGGTAAAAAATTTATCCGCCTGTCGATGACAATGTTAAGTATTAATTATGATTATTACCCGCACCGCAAGGGGTTGTGGATATGTGCGTAACGCGCAGCGTTATGCAAGCGATTGTGGACCCTGTGGACAGGCGGCGGTTTGTGACAACGGTGACTATAACCATAATAATGAGGGGACTCGATACCTAAAGAGACAACAGAAATCCTGTGATATAGCAATAATTGTAGAAAATAATAATTATGCCGCTTTACGCTGAATAAACTGTTTCTACTTTGTCTCAATTAAAAAAAGCATCCCGGTTTTCGGGAACGAATTTTTATAGTTCTAACAACATCAACAGCTGTTAAAAATAGAATTATAAATAAAAAAATAAATAGCAAAACAAAAAACCCGCTATTTAAGCGGGTATTATTGTTAGATTTTCTCCTTTTATCAAGCAGTCTCTTCTTTCTTCTTTTTCCGATCCACGGCGATAATCCGCGGCTGCTCTCTTTTTTGAATCGTTTCCTTGGTAATGATGCATTTGGCAATATCATTTCTGGACGGGATATCGTACATCACATCCAGCATCACTTCTTCCAGAATTGAGCGAAGGCCACGGGCGCCAGTATTGCGCTTGAGAGCTTCCTCCGCCACTGCCTTTAAAGCGTCCTGGGAAAACTCCAGGGAAACACCATCCAGTTCGAATAATTTTTCGTACTGTTTAACCAGAGCATTCCTGGGCTCCGTGAGGATGCGTATTAGGGCTTCCTCGTCCAGGGCATCGAGGGTAACAATAATGGGTAGCCTGCCCACGAATTCGGGGATAAGACCGTATTTTAAGAGGTCTTCCGGTAAAATTTTGCTCAGAATTTCACCGATTTTCTGCTCTTTTTTGTTTCTTATCTCAGCCCCGAATCCCATGGATTTTTTACCGATGCGGTTTAAAATGATCTTATCAATTCCGTCAAAGGCACCGCCGCAAATAAACAGGATATTCGTAGTGTCAAGCTGGATAAACTCCTGGTGAGGATGCTTGCGTCCTCCCTGGGGTGGCACACTGGCAACCGTGCCCTCCAGTATTTTTAAAAGGGCCTGCTGGACTCCCTCACCGGAAACGTCCCTGGTAATTGAAGGATTCTCTGACTTGCGAGCGATTTTATCGATCTCGTCAATATAGACAATCCCTTTTTCGGCCTTTTCTACATCATAATCGGCTGCCTGGATCAACTTGAGCAGAATGTTCTCCACGTCTTCGCCCACATATCCAGCCTCAGTAAGAGAAGTGGCGTCGGCGATGGCAAAGGGTACATTCAATAGACGCGCCAGTGTTTGCGCTAGCAGGGTCTTACCGCTCCCTGTAGGCCCCAGCATGACAATATTGCTCTTTTGCAGTTCAACATCATCAATTCTGCCGCCGAGGTTAATTCTCTTGTAATGGTTATATACAGCTACAGCCAGGGACTTCTTGGCATTTTCCTGCCCAATTACATACTGGTCCAGAATTTCCTTGATTTCTTTGGGCTTGGGAATATCGCCAAGCTCTAAACCCAGGTCCTCGTTAAGCTCTTCTTCAATAATCTCGTTACACAGTTCGATACACTCGTCACATATATAAACACCCGGGCCGGCAACCAGTTTTTTAACCTGATCCTGAAGCTTACCGCAAAAGGAACATTTCAGTTGTCCTTTGTCGCCGAACATATTCCCACCTCTTTTACTTTTGCTTCCTGACATCGAACACCTCGTCAATAATACCATATTCCTTGGCCTGCTGGGCAGACATAAAGTAATCGCGTTCGGTATCCCTAGCGATTTTCTCCAGAGGTTGACCGGTGTGTTTGGCTATGATCTCGTTAAGGAATTCCCTCATTCGAATAATCTCTTTGGCGTGGATCTCAATATCCGTAGCCTGCCCCTGAACACCGCCCAGCGGCTGGTGAATTAAAATCCTGGAATAAGGCAAGGCATATCTCTTCCCCTTTGCCCCGGCACACAATAGGACCGAAGCCATACTTGCAGCCTGCCCCAGGCATATTGTGGAAACTGGCGACCGGACATATTGCATGGTGTCGTAAATTGCCAATCCCGATGTAATTATACCACCGGGAGAGTTAATATAGAAATGTATATCTTTCTCCGGGTCTTCTGCCTCCAGAAACAGCATTTGTGCAATAACCAGGTTTGCGACATTATCATCAATAGGGCCGCCCAAAAAGATGATCCGGTCCTTTAAAAGCCTTGAGTAAATATCATAGGCACGTTCACCACGGTTGGTCTGTTCCACCACAATAGGCACTAAATTCATAAATTAAACTCCTCCTGCCGTTATTATCACTTCGTGATGGTTATTATGATTTATACTATTCCTCACTCTCAGCTTTGGTGTCCTCTTTGGTTTCCTCAACAATTCTGGCGTTGTCAAACAGAAACTGCACCGTCTTATCCTTAATAATACCGTTGGCAATATAGTCAAGACGGCCTTCCTTTTCCAACGTCTGGTAATATTCGTCAGGGTCCTTATTATAACCCTCCGCCATCTTCCTGACTTCTTCTTTTATTTCTTCATCTGTGGCCTTTATGTTCTCGGCTTTGGCGATAGCTTCCAGCACCAGGTTTGTTTTTACACCAGCCTCAGCATCCGGGCGCATCTCTTCCATTAATTCTTCCATGCTCTTTTTGGAATACTGAAGATATGTCTTCAAAGTTAACCCCTGGTATAACAGGCGGTTTTCCATATTTCGGAGCATCTCTCTCAGCTGGTCCTGGATCATAATTTCAGGGATTTCAACCTCAGCGTTTTTAACCGCCTTTTCAACAACTTCCTGTTTCATCCTGAAGGAGTTCATATCCTCAGCAGTCTTTTTAAGCTTATTCCCGATATCTTCCCTTAATTCCTCCAGAGTATCAAACTCACTTACGTCCTTTGCAAACTCATCGTCAAGGGGTGCCAGTTCCTTGCGTTTAATAGATTTAACGGTAACTGTAAAGGTCGCTTCCTTGCCGGCCAACTGTTCCGCATGATATTCCTTGGGGAAGGTAACAGTAATATCCCGTGTTTCACCAATGGGCATCCCCACCAGCTGCTCCTCAAAGCCTGGGATAAAGGCACCTGAGCCAATCTCAAGATGATAGTCCTTGCCTTCACCACCAGGGAAAGGCTCATTGTCAATTTTCCCCAAAAAGTCTATTTGGACAGTGTCTCCATTTTCCACAACGCCTTCTTGCAAGGGTAAAACCTTGCAGTGCCTCTCCCGCAAACGCTCAATTCCCTTGTCAATATCTTCAGAAGTAATCTCAACATCTCTTTTGACCGCTTCGAGTCCTTTATACTCACCAAGCTTTACCTCGGGCTTGACCTGCACCTTTGCCTTTAAAACAACCGGTTTACCTTCCTCAGCCTGAACGACTTCCATCTGGGGCCGGTCAATAGGCTCGATCCCGGTTTCTTTCACTGCCTTCAGATAAGCCTCCGGCACCAGAGACTCCATGGCATCTTCATACAATACTTCTTTACCAACAAAACGATCAAAAACAACCCTTGGCGCCTTGCCCTTACGGAAACCAGGAATATTAACTTTCTTAACAAGTTTGCGGTAGGATTTTTCCACAGCTTGGGAGAACTGTTCAGCATCCAACTCGATTTCCAATAGAACAGTGTTTTTTTCGACCCTTTCCGCGTTAGCTTTCATTATGCTCCCCCTTAAGTGATTTAATTATAATCGGTATTGGCTATCTCGAAAAGGAGCCCCTCTCGATAATAATAAATACCATTAAATTCTAATTAATATTGTAACCAATTTAATTGAATTAATTATTCTATGGCTTCACTGATATTTCCTTCAGCAAACCAAAAATACCAAGGCTTTATACAAGCCCTGGCACCCCCTAGCCTGAATACGGTTTGGGAACTGCCCGCCCGCTCAGCGAGCTCTTAACAACAGTTGCGGCACGGGACTCCTCATAATGTCACCACTTATTATAACTGGATAAGATCTAATGATCAACCAAAAACACCTGAAAAACTAAAAAAATAAACACATTTGGGCAGATAGCTACCTTCAATTCAAGGAATTGTTTCTGAAACAATTGAATCTCTTATATTTCCACATTTCAACAGTACAAGGTACATGATATCATTAATAGAGCAGACTTTCCAAGAGCAACCGAAAAAAATATTTCAGGGAGTTTTAGCAACCCTGCTTCTTGACAACACCATGTTTATTTGTTAACATATTTGCTGCGGGCATTCAGGATGTATGATCCGGTCGCCCGTGAGATTATGGTGGATGTAGCTCAGCTGGTCAGAGCACCAGATTGTGGCTCTGGGGGTCGTGGGTTCGAATCCCATCATCCACCCCAGAAAGATAGTATTGGGGCGTCGCCAAGCGGTAAGGCACCGGTCTTTGGAACCGGCATTCGTTGGTTCGAATCCAGCCGCCCCAGCCATTTTTAATTTTTACATGTTTTCAGTCTTCTTAAGGTGAGGACTATTACCACCCATTTCGCCATCAAGAGGCTGAAAATAAGGTTATGGGCCATTAGCTCAGTCGGTAGAGCACCTGACTTTTAATCAGGGTGTCGGTGGTTCGAGTCCACCATGGCTCACCAGCAAGGGTTGGACCTCAGGTTCAACCCTTATTAAAAATATGCGGGCGTGGCGAAATGGCAGACGCGCTGTACTTCAGGATCCAGTGGGTTAACTCCCGTGAGGGTAAAATGCTTGTTAGCTAAGGAATAATAAGGCTTTCCGGATTTATCGTCCGGGGAGCCTTTTATTTTGTTATGTTGAGGATATTACTCAAATTCACTGCACTTCTAATCCAGTAAGTATTGGCTGCAGTCTATGGATGGCAAAACATCAGGCAATCCAACTACGGAAATGGTATTCTGTGGACTGCAAATCCAGTGTAAAAAAGTTAATAAAAATATTCAAAAGAACTATTGCTACAAATACGAATAAAAGATTGCGCAGGTCCCATCAACTAATTAAGATAAATTATAGGCTGTCATTAAATAAAATGTCTTGTATAAAAAGAGGAGGTTAACTATAAAACAAGGAGGTTAAAGAGGATGATAGTGAGCATTTTATCAAAACTTAAAAAAACAAGCATGCTGATGTTTGCAGTATTGCTGGGAGCAGTATTGTTAGTAACAGGCTGTCAGTCCAAAGAGGTTGAGACCTCAGAGGAAATAGCAAAGCTGCGCATAGGGCTGGTTCCAGGGGAAGACGCCCAACAAATAATAGAAAAGTATGATCCTCTGGCCAAATACCTGGAAAGGGTACTGGATTTAGAGGTTGAGCTTATTGTAGGCACAGACTACACAGAAACTATTGAGGCTATGCGTACAGGCAAGTTGGACCTGGGAATGTACGGCCCGTTTTCCTATATACTAGCAGCTGATACAGCCAATGCTGAGGCAGCTATTTTGGCTTCTTATGAAGATATGGGAATTTATTATGAATCCTATATTATTACACATCCGGAAAGCGGTATTGATAAAATCTCTGATCTCAAAGGAAAGACCTTTGCATTTGTTGATCCCGCGTCTACGGCAGGATACCTCATACCCCGTATGTACATGGAGAAAGAGGGCATAAACCCGGATAAAGACCTGGCCTCCACGACTTTCTTGGGTGGACATGATGCCTGTGCTTTGGCAGTCAAAAAGAAACAAGTAGATGCTGCATCAATTGTTAAACACCAGCTAGAATCTGCAATTAACGCGGGATTGATATCTGAGGATGATTTCAAAATAATACATACATCCGATCGCTTCCCTGGAGGACCTATGGCGTGGCGTAAAGATTTGCCAGAAGATTTAAAAGAAAAGATTAGGGATGCCTTTATTAATATGCCTGAGGAAGATATCAGTGTTCTGAGAACTGCATTTCCCAAATTAGTTAAGTTTGAAGTAGCAAATGATTCAGACTTTGATATTCTGCGCCAATCTGCGAAAGAATTAAACCTGGATATAAAAGAATTGATCTAAGCACAAAACCCAAGTAAGGAAAAGTAAAATGATCCTAAATTAAAGAATTAAACAAAACATTTAATGGTAAATGTGCATGCTTTGCGTGGGGTTTATTTTGAAGTTGAGCAAGGTGGTTTACCGACAATTTATGCCCGAGCGGAGCAGAGTACATCGACCATGCTCCGCTTTATAATCGAATTAGAAAAGCCGGCCGAGAGAGCCAGGTGTTCCAAGCAGCTAGAACCTATATATTATTGACGTTTTATTATTCGTGTGCTATGATAATTTATACGACATTTATCACGGTTTAATAAACCTAATTGGAATTGACGTTCAAAGCCAGTAAAATCAAGGCTTATAATGCGGGCGTGGCGGAATGGCAGACGCGCTGGACTTAGGATCCAGTGGGTTAACTCCCGTGAAGGTTCAAGTCCTTTCGCCCGCACCAATTATGTCCGAGAACCCTTGTAAATCAAGGGTTTATTGTTTTTCTTCTTTAATTAGATTTTTCATAGGCATCTTTGCAAATACTCCGCAGTTACCGTCTAAACAAGCATCAATGGGCTCCAGCAAGCCATCATCTAGGCCACAAGTTTCTTTGCAGCAACCATTTTGATGGCTCGTTTCATTTATGCAAGAAAACTAAGCCCCATTGCTGGGGCTTTTCCGTAAAAGATTCGCTTATTATATTAAAGCTTTAAACGTCCAATGTCCTTAACATCAGTAGTCTATAGTTAATCTTCTACTGGTTCGAATTCGCTTTTCCCAGCAAGACATACTGGGCATGTCCAATCATCGGGAATATCCTCAAACGGAGTACCCGGTTTAATTCCATTATCCGGATCGCCAAGTTCGGGATCATAAACATACCCACAAGGAATGCATCTGTATTTTTTCATTTTTTCCTCCCTTCAGAAAATCCTTTATTCTTTCAATCAGCAAAGAATACTTTCTACACAAATCAGGCGTAATCCTTTAAATATCGCCATATAAAGGATTATATTTTTTCGATCAACAAACATTTGCAGCTTATTCATTGTAAAGCTGCATAATTATTATTTACAGTTAATAACATATAACACAGGTAAATAGGTTATAGTTCAGAACAGGCGCAATACTGGCTTAAATTTGTTATTGCGGGCATTCCTACAAATAAGCATCGACCTGGACCTCTATAACGGAAATCTCCATGTCAGTCAGTTGACGTCCCAAAAAATTGCTGAGAGCCTTGATTGAAGCACCTATGGCAATACGCCTGACATCATAATCTCCTTTATTTTCAGGACCCGTCTGGTTAAAGTTGGAGGTCTTAGCGAATTTTTCTGAGGGTAGTCCGGGACTCAGGGCAGCTGCCAGGCTGTCCAGTACTGCATCTTCTTCCCTTAACGGTTCATTAATAAACGGTTCACCATCTTCCAGGTCAACAGGGATGTTTCCGTTTTCTTGATCTGCGCTTTTTATACCTTTAGCCTT
>LFSA01000019.1 GCA_001512635.1 Pelotomaculum sp. DTU098
TTTTTCTGGTATCCCTCTGCATAGGAAATCGCAGAGGAAAGGCAGCGGAGCATGAGGGGATCATCCGCGTCATGCTCCACAACCAGATTTTCTTTTAATGGATGAAGAAGCTCCTCTGCGTTCATCGTTTCCTCCTTAAGCGCCGGCCTTCATCTGCAAGAGCTTCACGCTCTCAGGCAGGATTAGCTTGCCGTCCACTCGTTGTGTAGCCTTAAAGCCAACTTGTCCCGTTGCGGCAAAGAGCTCATTCAATCTTTGGAAAGACCTGCCCTGACGGTCGGCGATCCAGTAGTAGGAAAAGTCGCCGAAAGCAATCGCCAACGCTCCACCCTCTGCCAGAGGAGCAAAGCTTGACGTGTACACGGGACGATTCAAGATGGTATCCGGTGTGCCTGCTGTGAGAGCCGGCTGCCAGAGGTACTGTCCGGTGTTGTCTTTAAGTTTCCTAATCAACTTCACAGTCGCATCGTTCATAATAAAGACGGCATTTTTCCTGTACGGTGCACGAAGCGAATAGAAGAGGTCGATCAGCTCATCTGCCGTCACTGCTTTATCCGACGCAGCCGTAACGCCAACTTCTCCACCGCCTACGGTTTGGAAAATGCCTGTGGGCTTGCCTGTGCCGTCGCCGATAAGGAAGGCTTCCTCTTCTTTGGAACCCATACGCCTGCCGAATTCTTTAGCGATGTAGCTTTCCAGGTCAAAGACCGAGTCGTTTAAAAGTTCCTCGGAGACTTTGAGCATAGTCGCCAGCTTATAGGCACCGATGGAGACCTGGCCGAAGGCAGGATCAGATTCCGGGATGGCGGCTTCTTCGTCCACCCAGCTAGCCGTGCCTTTTGTTGCAACAACAGGGATTTTGCGATCTCCGGAAGATGTCTGAATGACATGAGCGATTTTTCTGAAGATGTTTTCTTCTTCCAACGCTTCCACAAGTGTCTGTTCAAACTCATCCGGAGCCAAATAGCCGCCCTCGGAGTCCGTACCGACCTGCAGGGCGTTCGTTATAACAGCGTTCTTCTTTCTCATAAGGTTCCAGAAATCACGCTTGTAGGCATCACTGCCCCTGCCGGTCTTGTCTTCCTTGGCCTGCATAGGGTTTGTCACCACAGGACGGCTGGTCGCTTCGTTAAGCTTCATGTCCATGTCCCGTTGGCGTTCCAGGCGGTCGATTTCTTTTCCAAGATCGACGACTTCCTGTTCCATCTTTTCGTAGGCGGCCGTGTTTTCTGCTGAGACGATGCCTTTGTCGTCTCGCTTTTCTTCCAAAAAGGCCTTAGCCTTTTCCCAAACTTCAAGGCGTTTGTTTCTCAGTTCCTGAATTTTATTCATTTCTTCGTCCTCCTTAATGACGTAAAAGTTCGAGCCTTTTTTCAAGCTCTGTGTATCTTGTGCCTGTTTCGGATTGTTCTTGAATGTCTGTTTCTTCAGCGGGTTTTGTCTCCTTCGCTACCCTCTTGAAAACAGCATCTGGGCCGATTTTGTTTAGGACTTGAGCCACCATCTTTCTGGCGGCATAAGCCATGCCTTCCTCCGGTTCGCTTTCTTCTCCGGTGAAAAGGAAACCGTCGCAAAATCCCAGCTCCTTTGCCTTCCTTGCATTCATCCATGTTTCGTCGTCCATCAGCCGGGAGATCTTATGCCTTGAAAGCCCGGTCTTGAGTTCGTAGGCATTGATGATGGAGGCTTTGACCTCCTCAAGAATGCTTACGGCCCTTTCCATCTCGTCCTTCCAGCCCTCGGCAATGGTCGTCGGGTTATGGATCATCATCATGGAAGAAGGGCTCATCAACACTTCGCCGCCGGCCATCGCAATGACAGAAGCGGCAGAAGCGGCTAGGCCCTCTACTTTGACCGTGATTTTTCCCTGATGGTCCATGAGCATGGTGTAGATCTGTGATGCCGCAAAGACGTCGCCGCCCGGAGAGTTGATCCAGACCGTTAAATCTCCCGGATGTCTTTCCAGCTCCGACAAGAAAAGAGCCGGTG
>LFSA01000037.1 GCA_001512635.1 Pelotomaculum sp. DTU098
GCAGGACGGTGATATCTTCTCTTTTTGTCTGTAAAACTCCTACAATAACTTTACACTAACAGTTCCGGTAAAAATTGAACCGCAGGTCATAGTGTTTGCTATATGGAAATTATGTTTAAGCATTGGATTGCAAATCAAGGGAAAAATGATCGTAATTAAGAAAAGAGGAGAGGTGCTATGAGCAAAAGGATCAAGGGGATACCAAAGAAATGCGGGGTTCCCGGGTCGACCAGGACTGGCTACCGGGATACATGGGATCTGGGAAAAGCCGCCGGGAGCAAAAGAAGGTGGAGGGCCGGGGGAGTGAACAGGCCCAGCACATAAACTAAAAGAATTCATTTGTAAAGTAAGGACGCTGGTGCTGGGCCGGCTGGAGAATAAAAGAACTGACAACTTGACAGGTCATCCGGACAGGGTTTGGCTCATGGGCCAGACCTGTTTTTTATTCTACTGGTTTTTATTGAAAAATACTCTGGAAAGGCTGGACGAAGGAGGGATTTACCGGTAAGATAGCCTTGATTCCCAGGGTACGCTGGTTTTAAGAGCAGCCCCGGAAGATGGAAAATTTATTGTCTATTTATTGATTTATAGCACTTTTATTATAAAGCGTATTTTATTCGTGTTTTTAAGTGAAGTGGAGTGTGGGAAGTGGACAGGAAAGAACCTGGTTTCAATGAAAAACAGGACGACCAGAATGATATTGTCAAAGCCGGGCAAAAGGAAGAGAGAAAACTCTCCGAAAAGGCTGAATCAAGCCGGGAAGAACCTGGCACGGGAACTAAGATCGATGATGTTTACGGAGACTTTGAAGATGACCTCGGCGATGAGGACATTGCGTATAAGTATAGCGGGGATGAGGAGGAAACATCGCGACGCCGGCCGGTGTGGCTCCGTATCGTAGCCTTTCTGACCATCATGGCCTTTCTCGGCCTGGTGGCGGCGACATCTTTTCCCCCTTACAGGGGGCAGTTGCTGGAACTTGTTCTAAACTCCCTGAAGCTTCAAAGGGATATCGACGCTAAATTGCTCCAGGCAGTAGTACAAATCAGTGTTGTCTCCCAGAAGCAGAATGTACCCCTTGCTGCTGATCAAAAATCCGGCAGCGGCTTTAATATCGATCCCCGGGGTGTTATTGTAACCAACCACCACGTTATTGATGGAGCCTTAAACATAACGGTGAAATTTCCCGATGGAAAAGTTTACCCGGTCAGGGGTTGTTCCAGCAGGCCGGAATACGATCTGGCCGTGCTTACCCTGGAGGCGGAAGGACTCCCGACAGTGCCTTTGAATGCTAACGGAGAGCCTGCCCCGGGTGATCAAATCAGGGTAGTGGGGAACCCCCTCACCCTAAACAATATTGTGGTGGAAGGAAAGGTGGAGGGGTACTTACTGGTGGGGAGCAAGCCGGACCGGGTTTTTAGCATCGATGCTCCCATTTACCCCGGCAACAGCGGCAGCCCTGTATTTGACAGGAATGATCAGGTTGTCGGGGTCGTGTTCGGCACTTTGAAGAGCTCAGAGGAGGGCAGGGAAAAAACCTCCGGGGTAGCCATACCGATTCGTGAAGTGCTTGAGCTGTCAAAGGTTATATCTAATGGCCTGTAATTTCTCAGGACTAATCTTAGTAATTAGGGCGGTATATTTTTTTCTTTACCAGGTGAACCCTTTACCTGTGACTTCAACTGTTTCTGTTACAAAAATAAATGCTTTCTTGTCGGTTGACTGAACAATTTCATTTAATTTGGCGATTTCATAGTGGCTGACCACGCAATTGATTACCAGTTTGGCCTGTCCGGAATAGGCGCCCTGGCCTTCCAGATAGGTCACCCCCCGTTTTAATTCACGCATAATTCTTTCGGCAATTTCCTGGCTCCTGTCTGAAATAATCATCACCGACTTGTGCCGGTTGAATCCTTCTATAACATTGTCTGCAACTCTACCCCCGACCCACATGCTGATGGCCGTGTACATGGCTATTTTCAGATCGAAGTAGTAAAGGGACAGCGCCAGTACCGCTGCGTTAAAGCAAAACATGGTGGTGCCTATGGAGATATTTTTCTTCTTTTTTGCGATCATTGAAATAATGTCCGAGCCCCCTGTCGAGGCGCCGTTCCGGAAGACGATCCCCAGGCCCAGGCCGCTGCCGACACCTGAGAAGATACAGGCCAGAAAGAGATCCAGTTCAGGGACCGGAATATAAGGCCTGGATAGTGGAAGTACCGCGATCAGTACTATTGTCCCCACTGCGCTGAAGGCCATAAATTTCTTGTCCAGTTCCTTAAGTCCCCACAGGAAGATGGGAATATTCAAAAGGAAGATCCCCAGATAAACCGGAATGTTAAAGATGTAGTTTCCCAAAAGCGCCAGACCCGATACCCCTCCCGATAAAAGCCCGTAGGGTATAACGAAGGCGTTGAAGGAAATCGCGATTAAGGAGGAGCCGGCAGCTATGCCTAAAAGCCTTTTTGCTATGTCCAGGAATGCCCTTCGGAATTTCAACAGTTTTACCCTGGTTTTTCTTTTCATTTCTTTCTCCTTTTTACTTTACACATAAAAAAATAAATCAGCCCCCGTTACCGAAGGCGTACAGATCAAATCGATGGAACTCTTACCAGGATTATAATAGCATTTAAAAGCCGGTGCAATCAATTAATTAAAAACTGATTGCCGGTTAAAAAATCACCCCAGATTTTTATGAAATTTCCTGAAATATTTTCTAAGTTCCCTTTGCTAAACAGGAATATCAACAGCAAAGGGAGAAAAGTCACAGGGCTAAGATCTGTCACAGCTTCAATTAAATGCCGGCTCCAATACCGGCTTAATCTATCAAATAAAGGGGGTTTATTTGCTTATGTTTAAAGAAATCCTGTTTAGCAAGGAAGGTCCTGTGGCGACAATTACCTTGAATAATCCAGAACGCTACAACGCTCTTGGACCAACCAACACCAGTGAACTTTTAAATGCCCTGGTGATGTGCCGCAAAGACAGGGAAATCAGGGTGGTAGTCCTGACCGGGTCCGGCAAGGCCTTTTGTTCCGGCGGCGATATTAGTTATTTTGAAAAATTTGCTAGTTCCGACCCGTCTGAGCCGGTCCGGCAACTCCTGGACCCCCTGCACCGGATTGTGCTGGAGATACGGCAAATGCCAAAGCCGGTGCTGGCTGTGATTAATGGTGCGGTCAGCGGTGCGGGCATGTCGCTGGCTTTTGCCTGTGACCTGCGTCTCTGTTCATCACAAGCCCGATTTAAACAGGCTTATACCAGTCTGGGACTGGCGCCGGACGTCGGTTGGTGCCTGTGGGTCGGATTGCTGGCGGGTTTCAGCAAGGCTGCCGAAATGGTTTTTCTTGATCCTGTATATAGTGCGGATCAAGCACTGGCCATGGGGCTGGTGCACCGGGTTGTGGAGCCGGAAAAGCTTGAAGAGGCTACCCGCGCCTGGACAGAACAACTGGCGGCAGGGGCGACCTATTCATTTGCCTGTGCCAAGGCGGATTTAAACCACGCTTTTCTAACGCTACTGGAGCGTCAGCTGGAGGTTGAGCGGAAAGGTGTTCTGGAAGCTTCAACTACCTCAGATTACCAGGAGGGGCTAAAAGCCTTCAGGGCTAAGCGAAAACCCAACTTCAAGGGTTATTAGAGAATTGAGAGCTATCGACAGCTCCGGCGGAATCTTTCCCGGGGTTTTGGTTACCATGCCTGTTGGACTCATGGGTAACCAGCTATTGACTGGCTACCGGTTCTGGCCGTGTTTTTGTCTCTCATGCCTGGTTTATCAGAAACGTTGAAAGGTTGGATGTACTGTTCCAAATCTGAGCAAGGTGCTTGATAAATTGCTGATCCGCCAGGTTTAAAAAACCACTTAGATACCTTGTTCTTTTAAAAATTTTTTAGGACTGACATAACAACCCTTTATTTTTTTGATTCATTACTATATACTATAGTATAGAAAAACAATTTCTATAGTTTTATATAATTTTAGTGGGTTTATCCGTTGATGGGAATCATTTTTAGACTTTATTACCTAAACCCGATTAAACGATTCGCGTTTAAACTCCAACTTCTTCTACCTTATATTTAGGCCCTTAAATTGCTTAAGGGTCATTTTTTTGATGGCTATAGATGGATTTTTTAAATTAATAAAACATTTTAAAAATGTCTTTAAATATTATTGCCTAAATGATACAATAATTAAAATTCAATACTGCCATGGGGAGCTGAGTTATCGGCTGAGAAAGAACTATTTGTTCTGACCCAATGAACCTGCTCTGGGTAATGCCAGCGGAGGGATGGTAGCGATTCTATGTTTTTATTTGTTTGGCGCTTTCCCTTTATGGCAAAGCGCTTTTTATTTTGAAAAACGGGGGGTAATAGCAAGAAATGAAGGTAGTGTTGACGATTGCCGGTTCTGACTCATGCGGCGGTGCAGGAATACAGGCAGACTTGAAAACATTTAGCGCTCTTGGGACTTATGGTATGAGTGTTATAACAGCGGTGACAGCCCAGAACACCAGGGGTGTTGTGGACATCCGGGAAATGGATGAAGAAATTGTGGAAAAACAGATAAACTATCTGTTTGCCGACATCAAGATTGATGCCGTAAAAATAGGCATGGTCTCCAATAGCGGGCTCATCAGAGTTATTGCAGACTGTCTGAAAAAGAACCAGGCTAAAAATATTGTTGTTGACCCGGTCATGGTTTCTAAGAGCGGCCATCATTTACTTAAACCGGAGGCCAAGGACCAGCTGGTGAAAATGCTTTTCCCCCTTGCAACGGTTGTTACGCCCAACATCTACGAAGCTGCTTTGCTAACGGGCGAAAGGCTTGAAAACCTTGATGATATGAAAGAAGCTGCTCAAAAAATACTGGGACATGGTTGTGCCAATGTCATCATCAAGGGCGGTCACCTTACAGGCGACGCGGTCGATGTCCTGTATGACGGGAGTAATTTCATGTTTTACCAGGGGAGCAGGATTGAGACTAAAAACACCCATGGTACCGGTTGTACCTTTTCATCTGCCATAGCGGCCTATCTTGCCAGGGGCTGTACGCTTCCTGAGGCAATCGGGCTGGCCAAGGAATACATCAATACTGCCATTGCCCATTCCATTGAGCTTGGTCATGGATACGGGCCCACACATCACTTTTATAGTTTATATAAAAAAGCGGGCGTTTCTGATTGAATAAAGCTGGTGGTACACTGGGAAGGCTTGGTTCACCTGCGGGCGGTTGGGCAGCTGCTGCTGCCGGGGCCGCAATTAGGGGCTGGCCGGGGAAATAGGCACTAGGGTTTGACAGCCTTATCCGGGTGTATTCAGGGTCAAGTTATTTGGTTCATTAGACACTATGACCTGGGTAGGATATTAATGAAAGGGGGCGGGAGCGCATGCATCCAGATTACACTCTTTATCTTGTCACAGACAGGTCCTGGCTTAAGGGTAGGGATTTATTCAGTGCTGTGGAAGAGGCCTTGCAAGGCGGCGTAACCCTGGTACAGTTGAGGGAAAAGGAGGTTTCCAGCAGGGATTTCTATAATATAGCCCTGAAAATGAAAGAACTGGTTGCGTCCTACAACGTCCCGCTGATTGTGAACGACCGCCTGGACATAGCGCTGGCTGTCGATGCGGCAGGCCTGCACATCGGCCAGGAGGATCTCCCCCTCGAGGTTGCCAGGAGAATTATGGGCCCCGGGAAAATAATCGGCTATTCCGCTTCCAATGTAGAAGAGGCTGTTTTCGGGGAAAAACACGGGGCTGATTACCTTGGGGTGGGACCGGTTTTTTACACGGCCAGTAAGGCCGATGCGGGAGAACCCATTGGTGTGGACGGATTGAAGCTGATTAAGGAAAGTGTAAAGGTGCCGGTGGTGGGCATTGGCGGTATCGGACTGAACAATCTGGAGCAGGTGAAAAAGACTGGCGTTGCAGGTGTTGCCGTTATTTCAGCCATACTGGGAAGCCGGGAGATCAGGTCGACGGCAAGGGAGTTTATTAATGCCTGGAAAAAATAAAACATCTTACAGTTATGTTGTTTAGTATGATTTTCCCATAGCCAAAGGAGATATAAGGCTGGATTACAGGGGGAGGGAAGCATGAAGAGGGTGTTTTTCGTTGATTTTGACGGCACGATCACCAAAGAAGATGTCTGTGCCGCTATGGTTGAAGCCTTTGCCGGGGATGGCTGGAGGGAAATTAACGATTTATGGGAAAAAAAGCTGCTTTCGACCCGGGATTGCGCCAATATGATCTTTAAACTATTTAACGCGGGCCTGAATGAGATCAAAAGCCTGGTCGAAACCATGGAAATTGACGAGTATTTTAAGGATTTTCTGGCATTGTGCCGGAACCAGGGTTACAAAGTCCATGTACTAAGTGACGGGTACGACTTCTATATCGAAACTATCTTTAAAAACTACGGAATTGATGTTTCTTATTATGCCAATAGATTGGTTTACAACGGCGGTTTTGAAATTGACACCCCCTACCATAATCCAGCCTGCGGCCAGTGCGGAACCTGCAAAAAAACTTTAATGTCCAAACTGCGGGAAAACGCTGAGGAAGTTATTTTTATCGGAGACGGCTATTCCGATACCTGCCCCGCTCAAAATGCCGATTTCGTTTTTGCTAAAGGAGTACTGTATAACTATTGTCTGGAAAAAGGGGTAAGTGTTCAGTACTACGATTCTTTTAAAGACATCATTCGCCGTGTTACATTATCTAACCCGGAAAGTAGGTTACGTTAAATTAGAAAGATAACTGTAAGATATAAGTCAGGTGCGTGTTTATGGCTAGTTAATTCGTGATTTATATTTATAAGGTTTGAGCAGTAAGCTGAATTCCAGGGAAAGAGACAAATAAAAATAACCCTCAGGAAACTTAAGGGTTTTTCAGGATTTTTCATTGACTGGTGGGCCATTAGGGACTCGAACCCCAAACCTGACGATTAAGAGTCGCCTGCTCTACCAATTGAGCTAATGGCCCAAATATGAATATTTTAAAATGGCTGGGGCGGCTGGATTCGAACCAACGAATGCCGGTTCCAAAGACCGGTGCCTTACCGCTTGGCGACGCCCCAGCAACTATTGTAACAATCAGTGTGCAAGCTGCGGCACTGACTGAATCTTTTGGTGACCCCACCGGGATTCGAACCCGGGTTACCGCCGTGAAAGGGCGGTGTCTTAGACCACTTGACCATGGGGCCTGGTCGGGATGGAGGGACTTGAACCCCCGGCCTCTTGCTCCCAAGGCAAGCGCGCTAGCCAAACTGCGCCACATCCCGTAAAATCTGATGCAAACAAAATTATATCTAATTAAGGTTTGCGCGTCAAGCTCTGTGAACACTGAGTTTGTGTCAAGTCAATGTGGGCCTTTCCCACTTTATGGAACTCTCTCCAATAGTTTGGTT
>LFSA01000097.1 GCA_001512635.1 Pelotomaculum sp. DTU098
GCTCTGCGCTGTCAACAGGCCTTCTGAGCGCCTCCATCGCCGGAACGACACGGTCCCCGAATGCGACCGCCTGTGTTCTGCCGAAAGGCTCCGCCTCACAGGCGTCTGTCTCGATCTCAAGAACTGCGCATGCGCTCTGCGCTTCTTTAATGAGCTTCAGGAGATCAGATAACAGTCCTTCCGATACATCTGTGTCAAAACCGCATCCTCTCACTCCGGCTATTGTCTTCGCAAGCTCCCCTGAATAGCGGATCATAGCCGGTATGAGCTCCCGCTTCGCCATGTGAAGCATCGTTCTTGCTTCAATATTGATCGCTTTTGAGTAAGTCTCATACTTGACTTCCGCTCTCGACTCAAGCTCAACGCGGGAAAAGACATTGAACTTCCCGAAGAGCTCCACGGACTTCTCGGTGGTTATGGCCGGAATCGCGTCGACCATATTCGTGATATTCGGAAGGCCCCGCCTTTCCGCCTCGCGGACCCATTCCTCCGAATATCCGTTTCCGTTAAATACAATACGGCTGTGCCTGGTAGCATATTCTTTAATAAGATCATGAACGGCAGCATCTAAATTATCTGAAGATTCCAGTCTGTCACACGCTTCCTTGAACGCGTCTGCTACGATCGTGTTCAGGACGGTGTTGGCGCCTGCGATGGAATCCCGGCTGCCGACCATGCGAAATTCAAATTTATTGCCTGTGAACGCAAACGGGGACGTCCTGTTCCTGTCGGTCGCGTCACGGCTGACATCCGTCATATAAGACACACCTGTCTTAAGCTTTCCTCCTCCGATCGAGCTGGTAGCCGATCCGGTCGAGATCAGCTGATTAAGTACATCCCCAAGCTGTGTTCCGAGGAAAACGGAAATAATGACGGGCGGCGCTTCATTTCCGCCAAGACGAACTTCATTTCCCACATCGGCCGCGGATTCTCTGAGCAGATCCGCGTGTTCGTCGACGGCTTTTAATATACAGCATATGATAAGCAGGAACTGAATATTCTCATGCGGAGTCCTTCCGGGATCCAGCAGATTGACGCCCAGATCGGTCGTCAGGGACCAGTTATCGTGCTTACCGGATCCGTTCACGCGCGCAAATGGCTTTTCATGGAGAAGACATCTGAGCCCGTGCCGGGTTGCGACCCTCTTCAGGGTCTGCATGACGATCTGATTATGATCGACAGCGACGTTGGCTTTTTCAAAGATCGGAGCCAGCTCATGCTGAGCAGGCGCCACCTCGTTATGCTGTGTCTTCGCGGGAACTCCGAGTCTCCAGAGCTCCTCGTTGACATCTTTCATATAGGA
>LFSA01000122.1 GCA_001512635.1 Pelotomaculum sp. DTU098
CACGCGCGGAGCTCGAAGCTCCGCGCTGCTTTCCGGCAAAGCCCCCTCGGGGCTTCTCCTCCTAGCCAGCGCCGTTTTGAGATATCTGGGAGTATCCCCAATCCAGCCCGGCAGGGCTTCGCGCGCAAGCAGCGCGGTGATTTATCGCCGCGCGCCGGGTTGCACGCTGCCTCCGAGGCTTCGGATTCCTTATGTCGGAATCTCAGTCGCTGGATGACCAGGTCCCTTCACTCGTGGTGTCGACACCAGCGCGGGGCCAGCAGGGCCGGCTGCCTGCCATAGGCGCGGCCCTCGGAGACCACCGCTTTCTCGAACCCTCCTCGGACGGCTACCCGCAGGCGCGTACCAGCATCAGAGCAACGTCATCGCGCAGCTTTCCATGCGCGAACTCGCCGATGCCGTTCCAAATGGCGTTGAGTGTATTCTGTACCTCATCCTCGATGTGCGTTCGCAGAAGATCCTCCAGACCCTCAATGCCCAGCCAGGCCCCATCGTGGGAAGCATCAGTCGCGCCGTCGGTGTAGAGAAGCATCAGGTCGCCACAGTGGAAGGGGATCTCTTGCGTCTCATAGCCGGGATCGGAGATGACCCCGGCCAGCGGTCCGGAAGAGCAGATCCGCTCTATCTTCCCGGTGCCGGCGCGGTAAAGGATAGGTGGCTCGTGCCCGGCGTTAACGTAGGCGATACACTGTCTGCGGATATCGAGGACGCCATAGAAGAGGGTGGTGAAGATCTCGGGGTTCGCCTGGCGCATGAACGCCTCGCTCAGGAGGCTCATCACACGGCCAGGGTCGGGGTCCTCCAGGGCATAGCTTCGGATCGTGTATTTGGTGAGCGCGGTGTAGACGGCGGCATCAAGGCCCTTGCCCGAGATGTCGCCCATCACCAGGCCAAGAACCCCGCCGTTGAGCTCGATGATGTCATAGAAGTCACCGCCAACCTCGGCCTCGGAAAGCGCGGGCTGATAGAGATGGGCAACAGCGATCCCGGGAACGCCCACATCAACGTTGGGAAGGAAGGAGCGCTGCAGAGTCTCGGCGATGCGCCGCTCGCGCTGGTAGGCCACCTCCAGTTCGCGTCGATGCGCTTCCCGCTCCATGAGAAGGCGCTCCTTCTCGACAGCCAGACCGATTCGCTCGGAGATGGAGAGGAGCAGGCGAATCTCCGAATCGTCGAAGACACGCTCGCGGCGAGTGCCCACGTGTAGCACGCCGATTGGCTTGCCCCCCGAGAGAAGGGGCACGCCCACCAACGAGCGTATTCCCATCGTCTTGAGTATCTCGCTGCGAACCGAAGAATCGCGGATATCTCGGATCTGCAGCGGCTGGCATTCCGCGAAAACACGCCCGGAAAAGTCCTCGCCAGGTCGAAGGCGCGGTCCCTCATAGATCTCTGTTTCCACCGGATAGGCCGCCGTCGCCACCAGGTTGCCCCCCTCATCCAGGAGGATGAGCGTTACCTGATCCACCCCCATGGCATCGACCATGACCTGCGAGATACTCTGGAAGGCATCCGCGACGCCCACGGCCCTGAGGGCGGTATCGAGCACCTGCTGGAGCGCGCTCAGGTGGGAGAGCATGGCCCGGTTCTCCACCGTGAGGCGTCGCCGTTCCAGCGCGCGCTCGACCATCACTCGGAGCGCGTCAGGTGTGACCGGCTTGACCAGGTAGCCAAACACGCCCCGGTTCACGGCATCCATCGCCGACTCCATCGAGGCATGCCCGGTAATAATGATCCCCTGCACATCGGCGTTATCGGCCTGGATGGCGGTGAACACCTCCAGCCCCGAGAGGTCCGGCATCTGAAGATCGAGGACGGCGATGTCGAACGCCTCGCGCGCAACAGCTGCCAGCGCGGCGCCGCCGCTGTCCGCGATGGTGACGTCGCACCCGGCATCCTCCAGGACGAAGGACCAGATCTCCGCGAGACCGACATTGTCGTCGGCAACGAGCACCTTGGGTCTTGGTGCCTTCGTCCGCAGTTCGGGCAGCGCTCTCAACGTCGGCGCCTGCATTGGGTCGTTCCTTTCACGTGGAAAGGGCTCCGCATCCCACTAGGGAGCAAGGCAACAGTAGGTCATGCTCCCTTAGACTCATGTTGTACGTATCGTGCCCAAGTGAGAGAGGATCCTAACACCATTGGGCTGCGGAGGCCCCATCGCCAATTGGCGGATGGGCTGTCCAGGAACGGTCTGGCCCATAGCCGCCCGGTGCCGAGACCCGGGCTAGGGTAGCACGACCGCGCGCAAGGCGTCTCCATGCCTGGCGCCGGTCATCTCCATCGCGGCAGCTGCTTGCTCCAGCGGAAAGGTGCGCACGGTGACCGGCGACAGATCCACCTTTCCGCATGCAACCATTTCGACCGCTTCGCTAAGTGTATTGCACGAGCGGCGTGTGAAGAGCACCGCCAGTTCGCGCCGGCGCGCAATCGACATATCGAAGGAGACGCGCTCGGGCTTGGGGATGCCCACGACCACCACCCGGCCTCCGGGGCGCGCAAGGCGAAGCGCCTGCTCGAAGGCCGTATTATCGCCCGCGCATTCAAAGACGAGATCGGCTTCGAAGCCCGCATCCAACAGCTCGCGCGCGGATGCCGCTACGGGCGTGGCACCCAAGCGGCGTGGCCACTCCTGGCGCCCGGCGACCGGCTCGACGACTGCCACCCGGCCTACGCCGCGAGCGAGGAGCACAAGGAGCGTGCAGATGCCTATTGCCCCCGCGCCCAGGAGTACGACCTGCTCGTTGGGGTCGATGCGAGCCAGGCGCACGGCGTGTAGCGCGACCCCGAGCGGCTCTGTCAGGGCGCCCTCGATATCGGAGACGTTCTCCGGCAAAGGATGGATGCTGAACGCAGGACAGGCGATGTACTCGGCGAGGGCGCGCTCGAGGACCGCCTCCATGCTGCCGCCCCAGCCGGGGCTGCCCGGCAAGGGGAGCAGGTGTACCATCCCGATGACCGGCTTATCGGCCCGAAAGAGAGTGCGGAAATCCATAGCCCCATCTCCAGGAACGCAGCGGGCGCAGGTTTGGTGAGTCCGCTCGCACTGCATGCTCGTGCGTGGCTGCCCCGCGCGCTCCCGGGTGACCCCTCACGTCAGTCTAGCAGACTTGCCGCCGTTTGACAAGGCCCAGAACCGTGGCCGCCTCACCCTCTCACAAGACGAGCACCGCCGGCGAGCAACATGAACACGAAGGAGACCATGATGATGGACGCGGCGGATGGGAAGTCCAGCGCGTAGGAGAGGGTGAGGCCGATGCCGATGGGGAGCACTCCGGCGAGGATGGCGACGGGAAACGCCCGGCGCAGGTGCCGCGTCAGGAGCAGCGCCGTCACCCCGGGCAGGACCAGCAGGGAGAAGACGAGGAGCACCCCCGCGACGCGGATCGCGAAGGCGATGGTGAGACCCAGCGTCAGGTAGAAGAGCATCTCCCAGAACCGAGTGCGGTAGCCGAGCGCGTTGGCCGTCTCTGGATCGAAGGAGACGAAGAGGAACTCCTTGGCGAAGAGGGTGTGGACCAGGGCAACGAGCGCGGCCGCGGCGGCAAACTCCCAGATCTCGCGCGAGGAGACGTAGAGGATGTTGCCAAACATGAGCTGCATCACGTGCGCCTCGCCCTTGGCGCTGTGCGACATCAGCATGAGGCCGGCGGCGGCGGCGACGGCATAGCCCACGCCAATCGTGCTCTCGTGAGGCACCGTCTTCGTCCAGCGGAGAGAGAAGAGGAGGACTCCGACGAGCATCAGCGCGAGAGCGCCGATCATGGTGAGGGGACTATGCTCCTCCATGGCGAATCCGAGAATGGTGGCGGCCCAGAAGGCGAGGGCGACGCCTGCGGAGCTCATCTCCGCCAGGGCCACGCCAACGAAGACGATCCGCTTCAGCACCACATACACGCCGAGGTAGCCGCAGAGGGCACCTACCAGCATCCCAGCCAGCAGCGCCCGCTGCATGAAGTCGGCGGCGAACGTTTCTTGTATCGAAGCCAGCATCCACTCCCCCTGTCACCAAAGGACCACGCGCCGACCATCCACTTCCGTGACGGTGATCGGCGTTCGGTAAACCCGTTCGAGGTGCTCCTCCGTAATGGCCTCCTGTATCGGAAGGAGGCGGAAATCACCCACGCCCAGGAAGGCGATGCGGCAGACATGGGGCACCAACACGTTGAGCAAGTGGCTGACCACCAGAACTGTGAGGCCGTTCTCATGGTGCAGGCGGTCGATCAGCTCCATGGTGGCGCGCTCGCCGACGATATCCATGTCGTTAGTCGGCTCGTCCAGGACCAGGATGCAGGGGTCAGAGGCGAGCGCGCGCGCCATCAACGCGCGCTGGCGCTGCCCGCCGGAGAGGTCACGGAAGAGGCGAGGGGCTAGATCGGCGATTCCGACCTGCTCCAGCGCGTGAAGGGCGCGCTCGCGGTCGGCCTTGCGTGGGCGACGCATCAGCCCGAGGAGCGGATAGCGGCCCATCAGCACCACCTCGAGGACGGTGAGGGGATAGGAGTCATCGATGGTGTTGAGCTGGGGCACGTAGCCGAAGCGGTGTGCCCCGCGCTCGCCATGCCGGACGACGCGGCCCCTCAGGGGCCGCGTCACGCCAAGGACTGCTTTCAGAAGCGTCGTCTTGCCGGCGCCGTTGGGGCCGACGATGCCGATGTAATCGCCCTGGTGAATCGTGAAGCGGAGGTCGGTGAGGACCTCCTTCGAGCCATACCCGAGGCAGACGCCCTCAAAGGAGATGAGGGGTGCTCCAGGCGCGCGCTGTGTCTCTCTAGCGGCAGGCATTGTGGAACGCCTCCACGATCTTATCCACAAACCCGATATAGTCGCGAGTGCCCATGACTCCGATGGAGTAGGGTGCCCATTCCAGGCGAGCGCCGGTCTCTCGGGCCACGAACTCGGGGAAGCGCTTGGGGTAGATGCTCTCCACCACCATCGCCTTCACGCTCTCGCGCTTCATCCTCTGGATGAGGCGATTGATGTGGCCTGGTGAGGGTGGAATCCCAGGCTTCGGCTCCAGTGTCTGGAACTCGCGCACCCCGAAACGGTTCATGAAGTAGCACCAGTTTTTGTGGTAGGTGACCACCGGCTTGCCCTTGCAGACCGCCATCTGCCGCTGCCACCGGGGC
>LFSA01000104.1 GCA_001512635.1 Pelotomaculum sp. DTU098
GGCTTATTTTGTGTTGCAATTTTTGAGTAGTAATTCGATCACTTGGGATGGTTGTTTTCACACTAACCGTCCCTGCTTGAACGAACAAAGAACCTGCCGGAAACTGCATTCCTGGCAGGCTATTTAAAAAACTAATAATGTAAACATTTTTCACAGTCAATTCAAGTCAAGAACCGTCCCTGCTTGATTTTGGGGTCTTTGAGTCTAACAAACCAAGGTTTCCAACCCGAATTGCGTCGTAATAAGACCCCAAAGTAGGCACATAGTTTTCTGCACCGTAAATCCAGACCGAACCCAGCCAAATTTTCATGAGGGGTAGTGTTCCCGCCCAGTGAGTGTTTAAAACTTCCGAGTCATTATATCGTAATGATAACTTGTTTTCTGAATTATTCACATAGATCTGTACCTTTTGCCACTCCCCAGGGGTCAGGCGCTTGGTACTGTACCGGGCAGGCTCAAACAGCCCAAAAGCCACTCCGAGGTATCCGTCTTTACTTATAACCGCGCTAATCTCACCAGAAGGAAAATCAAGCGAAGCCAGAGTCATGGCACCGGTGATTTTCTCTATTTTAGTATAAAATTCAACAACTATCTGATCATTATGGATTGGAGTATTGAATTCATAACCCAGATATGGAGCCAGATAAACTTCCTTAGCCACTCGGGCCGAAGTATTATGAACTACCCCATCATTATCAATCCATTTGGCGTCCAGACTTTCCCAGTCCCCCAGACCATGTTCAAAATATTCTTCGAACCAAACTTCCAACGGTGGAGTAGGTTTAGGACAATGGTGACACAGCAGCAGAATAAAGATAGCAATAAGAAACAAGGTTGCTAATATAAAAAACCTCTTTTTTCGCTTAACCGGTTTTTTATGAATTATTTCTTTTGTTTCTTGGTTAGTTGACACTTATATACCTCCTTTACAAATTAAATTTTCTTGCATATAATCCTCATTCTTTATGAGTTGTGCAGCTCAAAAAAAGTAAATTTGGCAATCAGGGGGTGGTAAGGTGAAAGACAACATTATGCTTAAATTACATAAGTTTCAGTTACAGTGATCACAATGCGGTATGCAGCAGGAAGTTTATCAGTTCGGATATTTATTCTCCTATCCCTGATATCTAGCGAGTTTTGACCTAACATTCCGATTTCTTGTTCTGGTGAATCAAAAGAACCTATGCTGCCGATCAGTACATCATTGCCGTTAAATATCTCAACTACATAGTTGAAAACTATTCTTTCTGAAGAAGAAACAGTTTTTGTAGTTGTTAAACTGTAATTAATATATAAATAATTAAGCTTTGAATCATAGCCGACTACCCGGATAGACGTAGGGAAACTTATATTTTCTGTTTCGACCTCCTCAAGTTGTTCCTCCATAGGTTCTGTCACATTAGTTTCAGTTAGTTCCTCCGGTTTCTGTGACTCATCATCGCAGGTGGGCTCAGAGGAGTTCTCAATAGGCTCCGGACCTTGCTGCAGCTCACTTTTTGTTTCTTGATCCTGTGATAAACCATGGGCCCAATCCCCGGAAATTAAAAGAATCGACGTGAGAACAATAATCAGAATTAATAAGGCCCTGTACATTTTCAACCTGATCTCCACCTTATAATCACTTCTCAAAACCATCATATGATTTTGCTGGTTTGGTGCTACCGGAAAACTGAAAAAAATACTGGGTAAAGGGTAAAACCCACCCAGTATTTTTAATAATTAATTCACTTGTGTGTCAGTAATCGTAACTACAACCCGGTAAGCGGCCGGAAGCCCTGGTTCATCGATGGTGATGTCACTATTTTCCACCACCGCATCTGTGGAACCGTCTTCCCCCACAACTTGTTGAGGTTCCTCAAAAGAACCCAAACTACCTATTGTAGCACCATTGTCATCAAATACCTCAATTACGTAATTAAAAGTAGCGGTGCTTCCAGGATTAACAACTTTTGTGGTATGAAGGGTGTAGTTTAGATAGTAAGTTCGGTTCTTTTGATCGTAGCCGGCAACCTGAATATCGGTGGGGAAACTTTCACCGGATATAAAGTGGAAACCTTCTCCTTCATAGGAGTTCTGTGCCGGTTCGTCTTGAGCCCATGTTACTGAAGCCGGTGCAAGTATCAACATCAGAGCGACTACGAAAACTGATAAAAGTTTTAATTTTCTTAACACTTAAAATCCCTCCTTTCTAAAACTATGATATGCAATTAAATGGTAAATGGTTACAAAATTGGCCCGTTCAAGTGGGGACGGTTCTTGACTTGAATTGCAAACCAAGAACCAGCCAAGATTGCTCTCTTGATAGGCTATTCAAAAAACTAATACCGCAAACATTTCTCATGGGCAATTCAAGTCAAGAACATCCATGACAATGCTTGACACAGGAGAATGGATGAAAACTGGCCAAAGCAGATACAAAGGGCTTCCCGGGAAATAACGACATTATATAATGGTACTGCAGGGTAAGGTCGAGGGACGGTTTGGGGATACTTTATACCCCGGTTTTAGAACATGACTAAATTGTCTTTGAGTACAGAGAATTGTGGCACATTGACGGTGACCACGGACACTAAACTTCAATTTTTATCAGACAATTGTTCCCTGCATTATTATCTTCGGAGGTGTCGTTATGCTTGCTTTACTGGATTGTTGCTGTGGTTTGGACGTGCACAAGGATGTTATTCATGCCTGTATTTTAAAAGGTTCTCCTGATGAAGAGCCTATTTCTATTCACGCCGAATTTAAAGCTATTCAATCCGATTTGCAAGCGATGTGCTCTTGGCTTTTAGAAAATCAGTGTTTTAATGTTGCTATGGAGAGTACCGGTGTTTATTGGCGGCCTGTTTATGAAGCATGTGAAGAGTTCTTGGATGGTTATAAGTGTCTAATGGTTGTGAATGCTCATCATATGCGTAATTTGCCCGGTCGCAAAAGTGATGTCAAGGATGCCCAGTGGATTGCTACCTTGCTTCGCCATGGTCTTTTGGAGCCTAGTTTTGTTCCAGAAAGGCTTATTAGAAATTTACGAGAATATTCAAGGCTACGTCGTACTTTGGTAGCAGAGCGTACTCGTTATTCTAATAGGCTTGAGAAGTTTCTGCAGGCTCATGGGTTTAAGCTATCTTCTGTTCTAAGCAGTATTTTAGGGGTAAGTGGTAGACGGCTGCTTGCTACCTTGTCTCAAAAAGGTGTTTTATCGCCTATTGATGTGAGTGATGCTATGGACAGACGTGTTAAAAAGTCTATGGAAGAGATTCGGTCAACCGTTACTGGTAAACTTGACTATTCCGAACGTTCTTATCTCAAAATTTTACTTGATAAAATTGATACTCTTGATGGTGAGATTAATGATATTCTTCTGCTTATGCAACATTTAGCTGAACCCTATAAAATTCAGCTTGAGCAGCTTGATTCTATACCCGGCATTGACATAGCAGCGGCCCTTACAATTATAGCTGAAACCAGCGCAACTCCCCAGGATAGTTTTGATAGTGCTAAGAAGATCGTATCTTGGGCTGGATTATCACCTCGAAATGATGAATCAGCAGGCAATATAAAGTCTCGTAAAGTTACAAAAGGGAGTCCTTATATTAAAGCAATTTTATGTCAGGTTGCATGGGCAGGCGTCAAAGGAAATAGCTTCCTCCGTGCTGGCTAACCTTAAAGACCAGCCTCAGGTGAGAGTGGTTCTGACAAAGAATCACGAGCGGGGTGACCCCCGGCTGGCAGCAGCAACCCTGGAGCAGACCCTGGCCGGAAACAACAATCAAATTGACGCGGTTATAGCTACCGACAGCAGGATGGCTGCCGCGGCCGTCGAGATGTTGAAAAGCAAGGGGTTGAGCCAGAAAGTAATAACAGTTGGTGTGGGCGCCGACCAGCAGGCCTCCCGCGCGCTGGTGGCAGGCGACCATAACGCAGAGGTGGATCTCATGCCCGAGATTATGGCTCAGCATGCATTTGACGCTGCTGTTGGTCTGGCCACTACCGGACACTGGCAGTACGATACCCAGATTAAAAATGGTGATTTTGACGTGCCCGCCAAAATTACCCCGGTCCGTTTGGTGACAAAGGAAGACTCATACCTGCTGGAGCAGCGCTGGGGCAAACTGACAGAGGAGGATAAACAACAAAAGCAACAACAGGGACAGCAGAACCAGCAGGGTCAGCATGAACAACAGGGCCAGCAGGGACAACAGGACCAGCAAGGCCAGCAGGGGCAGCAGGGACAACAAAGCCAACAAGGGCAGCAGGGACAACAGCAGGGACGAAAAACAACCCTGCGGGTTACCACCCAGGATGGAAAGACGGTTGAGATACAGATTAACGGGGAAATCAAAAAAATTGAGACTATAGACGGAGCAGGCGGTCAGGGCGGCGGACAAGGTGAAGGTGAGGGCCAGGGAGGCGCCGGTGGAGGCGGAAGTTAAAGCATTGCCTTAAGGGCTCCGGGTATTATGTCACAGGGTATAGTCTTATTGTCTATACCCTGATTTTTGTTATACAGCAGGTATTTAATTCTATTAGGAGAAGTTAATTACGCGGGAGTGCCTTATTATGAAAGACAGATACAAAACCCTTGCAAAAACCGCCAATACAGAAATTATCATTAAAAAATCACGCTTCATTACTTCAGTTTCCCCGGTTGCAAGTGAGGAAGAAGCTATAGACTTTATTAGCAGGGTTAAAAAGGAACAAAGCCAGGCCAATCATAATGTTTATGCTTACATCATCAATGAACAAACCCAGCGCTACAGCGATGACGGGGAGCCTGGCGGTACGGCAGGCCGGCCGGTATTGGATGTAATAAAACGTAAAGATATAGTAAAAGCCGCAGTAGTTGTAACCAGGTATTTTGGCGGGATATTGCTCGGCGCCGGCGGACTGGTACGGGCATATTCGGAGGCTGCTGTCAACGGCATAGAAGCTGCCGGCATAGTAGAAAAGCTCTTGTACCGGGGGCTTTTCTTAAGTATGGACTACCAGTGGCTTGGGGTGGTCAAACGTGAGGTGGAAAACGCGGGAGGGCGGAGCGTTAGCATAGACTACGGGCAAAGAGTGCAGATTAATGCGTTCTTCCGGCCGGCCATAGTTGAATCTCTAACCACAAAAATAACAGAGATTACTGCGGCTCAGGTTATTATTCAGTTGGGGGACTTTGTTTATATTTAAAAGCTCGTTCCCTCGAAAGTGCATTAAGAAAGAACGAGCTGTAAATGACAGGAGAGTGGGGAATTATGGAAGCAATTTAATAAAGTTTTTTAATAATGTGCTTAGTTTAACACCTCTAAGTCCACGTATTCCGTGTTGGGGTAACCCTCAGCATCACATTGGAAGGCATAGCAGATGAAATCATCAAGGCTGTCAAAGGCTCTTCCGTCCTTTTCCCTGGTAACTACCTTTTCCCTGCTGTTGTAGTGAAAGGTTTCCGGTTCTCCGGAAATGGGATAGGCACGAAAGTTAAACTCGGCATTGCCGGCTCTTTCCAGGTAGCCTTGCAGTTGTTCCGGTGTGCGAAAGCGAATATGAGGTTTTGGTGTCTCATATTTGTTCAAGAGAATCCCCCCTCACTTTAGGATGCCAATTAAGAGCGGAATTAATCCGTGGCGCTTTGAAGTGGTACAACAGAGCATTACTGTTTCAGTTGACAGCAATAAAGGAAACTACGGGATTTCAAAGCGCCTGGATTGTGGATTCGCCATGCTTCATATCGAGGTTAGCGCTATAATTAGTGGTGTTGCCGGTAAATGGGATTTTTTGGACCCGCTGCAGGTAGCCCGATTCACTGTTCTGATGCATTTCAACCTCTCATGTCATAAGTTATGTTTTTTCAAAAACCAACTTATTCCTGTATGCTATAAAATAAAAAAGGCTTGAAGCTGTTTGCTTAAGGCCTCGATATTACGCATAACCTGTTATGATACTGCCCTGGTATAAAGGGTTTTCCGCAGTATTTTATAGGTGCCGTTTTCATAGACGGCAGGTAAGGTGAACCCCTTTCTTACCGCTTGAATAAAACTGGTTTCATCCTTTACCCAGTCCGGCAACAGGGTAGCAAATTTACCAACCTGTTCAATCACATGGGCATCGCTCGCACCCAGGGCCGGCACATTTAATTCCAGGGAAAGGTCCAAGGCCCGCAGGTTATGGTCAAGGGGAGTGCTGCCGTTGAATGCTTCAATACCCCTTATTACTGGCAGCTCCCGGATGAAATCACCCATACCACGGTTATTCTGCCGGTAAGGATGAGAACAAATGGCCACCCCGCCGGCAGCTTCAGTCATCTGAATCAATTCCCAGGCATGTACCATTTTCTCAGGCAGGCGATCCAGGCCGAAAACGGTCATATCACCTTCCAGTGTCAGCACTTCAGCTCCGGTAATAATAAGAAAGCCGGTTTTTTGGCTGAGGGATTGAGCCTCCGGCCGGATAGCATTGCTGTCATGGTCGGTAATGCAGACTCCATCCAGGCCCAATTCTTTGGCCCGCTCAACGATTTCCTCCAGGGAAATGAAGCTGTCTTCAGAAAATTTCTTTTCGTGCAGGTGCGTGTCGATCAGCATTTAAGCGACCCCTTATGACAATATTTTATAAGTATTATAAGAGATATTGTCATAAAGTAGAAATCAAAATATTCTATCCGATCAGAGCTCATGATAAGTATTTTCTATTCTTGAAAAAACAGACTCCCAGGAGTATTTTCTTACCATTTCCCTCCATCCGGCCTGCGGCACACCGGGAAAAAGCTTGAGCCTTTCCAGCTGCCTGGCAATACCACGGGCCAGTCTTTCTTCGTAAGCGGGCAGTTCCTCAGTGAGAGGCGTGTCTATAGACCTGAGGGCGGGTAAAGAGACATATTCGACAATTCCTTCTTCCTCCAACCTGGTACCAACCCATTCCCGCATGCCCGGCAGCTCGTTGGAGACCACCCGGAGTCCGGACGCCAATGCTTCCATTGTAACCAGTGAGACCCCTTCATAAAAGGAAGGCATGACAAACAGGTGGCATTCCCGCATCAGCTCTCCCAGCACGGCCTGTGGCAGGGAGCCGGTGAAGATGGTTTTAAAAGGGCAATTGCCGGCCAGGGACAGGATCTCATCATATTCATAGCCGCTTCCCGATCCTGCCAGGATTAATTGAAAATCAGACCGTGCCAGAGGCAGCCGGGAAACAGCCCTGAGCAGGGAAGGAACACCTTTGGCAGCGCTGAGCTTTCCCGCATAAAGGGCTTTAATGCTGCCGTCTATCTTCCGGCTTGCAGGCGGATAGAAGATGTCCCTGTTAAAACCGGAGCCCGTAACAATAATCCGTTCCCTATCAATACCGTAGGTAGTCTCAATCTTTTCCTTCTGAAAAGAAGACAGGGCTGCAACCCTATCGAGCTTCCGGCATCCCCCGATCACCTCGGCGCTAAACCGGTCAGCGAGGGCTAACTGCCTGAATTCGGTGCCGTGACAGATGCCGATTACCGGATGATCCGGGAAAAACTCCCGTACCATTGCGGCTAAGAGCCACAGGTGATGGACAATAATCATATCCGGATGAAAGCCGGCTGCTTCTTTAAGGGCCAGGGTAAAAGCCTTTTTCCAGAGGTGGAGCATGTCTTCAGTCATTTGCCGGTAGCGGGTGCTCGGATAGGGCATTTCATCGCTCATCCCCGGCACGGGAAAAGGCAGCTTCTCGGTTTCAAAAAGCACAGGTATAAAGAGAAGGTTCTCCGGCAAGTCTTGCCTGTAGTCTTTGTCATTGATGGAAATACCCGCCACCAGGCACTGCTCATGGCCGCTATTGGCGGCTACCCGGATCAGATTTAATAAAAAGATCCCGCTGCCTGTTTGTCCAGGTTTTTGAGCAATTATATGCAGGATTCTCATAGTATCTCCTTTTGGAAAAAATCTGGTTAAGTGCTATATAGCACATTATATCATCTTATTACTGGTTAATTTATTTTACCAGGACGCTGGTTTAGCTCAAAAGCATTATTTATAAGAATAAGAATAAAAATAAAAAGAAAAAAAGAGCCCGGAGGCTCTTTTCAGACTGTTGATAAAGCCCACTTTCAAAACCTCTTCTGAGGATGAAAGTGGGCATTTGTTTACCTGTTCTTCTAATGCTTAACAAAAACAACGTCAATGGCTTTTACTAAAGCGCTAACTCTGTCACCTTTTTTAAATCCCGCATCCTCCAAACTATCTCTCGTCATCACGGACGTGAGTCGGACATTATTATCCTGTCATCCACCAACTCACATGGTTACCTGGGCCATAACATCATCTGCTTTAATATTTTCAATCTCACCAAAAATTTTATTTCGTACGCCGGCTTCCACGAAATCACCTCCCCAAAATGATGTATATGGCTATCATAATTTCCCCAATAAAGATCTCTTTTATTCATTTCAAAATCTTGTATGAATAGTTTAAGAGAAGGTATCTTTGAATGATTTAAGCATGCAAATTATGCTGGAGGCGGGGCTCACGGGCTTTATAGATAACTTTTTATTGCATTAATTTAAGATTTAAGAAAGATGGCCTGGAGTACTATCCATCTACCCGATCTGCAAAGGGAGTTTGAATTTACTACAGACAACTGTGCTTATTTAAAATATCTGTATGCATTTTGATCAGGTTATTAGGTCTTACTTGCCTTATCAAAGTTTAAACAATTACTTAATCAATACCCCCTGTGCCCATAAGAAAATCAAATCCCAGTAATAAAGGATTTTAAAGCTAAAAGTAATATTTGTATACTTACTAGCAGTTATAAGAGGGGGATGAAAATGCCGGCTACTGAAAAAAAAGCTGCCATATGTGGCATATGCCCGGGAGGCTGTGCAGTAGAAGTCACGTTGGAAGATGGCAGGTTAACTAAAGTAGAACCATCATCAGAAATACCTTACGGTAACCTTTGTATCAGGGGAAAACATGCGCCTGAGATTGTCTATTCTCCACACCGTTTGAAAAATCCGTTGATCCGGACCGGGGAACGTGGCGAGGGTAAGTTCAGGGAAGCCAGTTGGGATGAGGCGCTGGACTTTACGGTACAAAAGATGCAGGAGATCAAAGAGAAGTACGGGCCGCAAGCAATCGTCAGCCACACCGGCCGCGGCACCTTTGAACAATCAGTGCAGGAGTTCTACACTGACCGGAACGCCACACCCTTGCTGGCGCCTTTCGGGTCACCCAATACAGCCAGCGTCGGCTCCTTGTGTTACGTTTCCTACGGTATCATTGCGCCCGTAGCTACCTTTGGTTTTCCAGCTAAAAACCTCCTGCCCGATGTGGAAAACTGCGACCTGCTGGTGGTTTGGGGCGCCAATCCGGCCACAGATTCGCCACCTCTTTTACTAAAGCGTATTAAAGAAATCAGGAAAAATAAGGTCAAGTTGATTGCCGTTGATCAAATGCGTTCCGATATTGCCCGAAGAGCCGATCAGTGGGTTGCCGTCCGGGCCGGTACCGACGGAGCTCTCATTCATGGCTTACTGCATGTGATCATTAACGAAAAGCTCTATGATGAAGATTTCGTCCGAAACTGGACCCTGGGCTTTTCGGAGTTATGCGACTATGTACAGAAATTCACACCTGAACAAGTGGAACGAATTACCCGTGTGCCGGCTCAAACCATTAGAACGCTGGCAAAAGAGATCGCCACCACCGAAAAAGTATGCCTGCATACCTACACCGGCCTGGAATACACCAATAGCGGGGTCCAGAATATCAGGGCGCTTTATATATTGTGGGCAATAACAGGCCATCTCGACGTGCCTGGGGGACTATATATTACCGGGCCGAAAAATTCAACTGACCAGCCTGACAGGTTTTCCTTACCAACCAGGCTAATGCCGATCGGTGCTGCCGAGTACCCTCTTTTTTGTGATCTTACCGGCAACGCTCAATTTATGGAGTTCCCTAAAGCGGTTGCAACTGCAACCCCCTATCCGGTAAAAGGCCTGCTTAACATAGGTGCTTCAATATTAACTTCTTATCCGCAACCTGAGCTTTTTGCAGAAGCCTTTCGCCGGCTGGATTTCATGCTGGTGATCGACCTGTTTATGACCAGGGACGCTTTATTTGCCGACGTGATTCTGCCTTCAGCCACTTATTACGAAATAAATTCTTACATGCGCTATCCTGATTATGTCCGCTTGCGCCGGCAGGTCATCGAGCCGGTAGGTCAGGCTCGCAATCTCACCTTAATTTTGGCCGAATTGGCTAAAAGGCTGGGTTACGGCCATCTTTACCCCCAGAGCGAAGCAGAGCTCATTGAAAAAGCCTTCGCCCAAACACCGGAGCTATTGGAACGTCTAAAAAATACGCCGGAAGGAGTGCGCTTACAGAAACCTGATCGCATTTATAAGAAATACGAGTTGAGTTTATTGAGGGAGGATGGCAAGCCCGGTTTTCCAACCCCATCCGGTAAAGTGGAAATCACCTCAAATTTAATGGCCAGGTACGGTTATGACACCCTGCCTGTATACAGGGAACCGGTAGAAGGACCACTAGAGGCGCCGGAGCTTTACAGCAAGTACCCGCTGGTGCTTAATACCGGAGCCAGGATTCAATCCACCTTCCGCTCCCAACACTTAAACATTCCCGGCTTAGTCAGGCTGCAAGATAAACCACAGGTATTAATTAATCCGGAAGATGCGGAAAAACGCGGTATTATTAACGGAGATCGAGTCCTGGTCAGCACGCTCAGAGGGCAGGTAGCTTTTTATGCTAATGTAACGGACAATGTTCTGCCAGGTCAGGTTGAGGTCAATATGGGAGGCGGTAACCCCACACAAACAGAAGCCTGGAGAGAAGCCAACGTCAATTACCTGACAGATGCCCATAACAGGGACTATATCTCAGGTTTCCCCGTATTTAAAGCATTGCTGTGCCAGGTGGAAAAAGCTTAAATAATTTTCTATATAAAATTAAATAAACAAAACAGCCAGGTACCGGTCTTTACGGTTAAACTGGCTATTTTTTTCTCCGGTGAAGTTATTTATAAGAAAGCGAAAATCCCGGGTAATTATTGAAGGAACAGAGGCAGTATCGTTGCCTTAATCGGAGACAGCAGATGAGGTAAAACCACTATCTGCAGTGCCTTATTAGAATTGGAAAAATCAGTTCAGGGATTTGTTGTTTAAGAGAGTCAGTTTCAAAACACCAAGCCCTTGATTCATAAGGTTTCCAAGATATCTAAAACTGGTTTTATCCACTATGAAAGATGTAGAAATAACTCATAAATATAGAAAAATAGAAAGGTATTACCAAATTGCTTGTAGAAATGTTAGTTTGCCGCAACAAAACAAACACAGTATAGTGTCCTGCAGGAACCAGTCATTCTGTTCCCCGCGCAGGTTACACCAGGGAGTATGTGCAGAGTATGTGTGAGATAGAAGGGGGTGGGTTGCTTGAGCAGGATCGTATATGTCAATTTAAGTGACAATACTATAAAAGAAGAGGAATATAGCCTGGAAAAAATCAACCATTACGGGCGGGGATTGGCCGGCTATTTGATGCACCAGTATGTACCTCCCTCTACGGGGAGGTATAGCAGTGATAACTGCATCGTTTTGGTAGCCGGCCTTTTCCCGGGGACCGAGGTTCCCAGCACCGGGAGGCTGATTCTTGCGTCCAAGCGCTCGCACGATGCAGGTATTCAGTTTTTAAATTTAGCCGGCCCTTTTTCTCAAAAGATGGCTTCAATGTACATTACCGCCGTGGTTATTACAGGTAAAAGTAATAGTGATGGACCTGTAGTTTTGAGTATCTGTGGAAACGGTATTGAAATACAAAATGTGCCCGAATTGAAAGAAAAAGAAGTGTCTGAGACAATAAATTATATCCGGGGAAAATATGGCGTTAACAGCGCGGTACTCGGGATTGGTCCGGCGGGGGAGCATATGCTGCCGCTGGCGTCAGTCTTTGCCACCTACCCCGAGGGAGTTCCGGTGTATAATTGCGCACGTGGGGGAATGGGGGATATTTTTGGCTCGAAAGGATTAAAGGCGATTGCCGTTACAACAAAGTCTCACTTCTTAGCAAAAGTTTTTGATCACGAAAAATTGAGGGAATCTTCCAAAAAATTAGCCAGGATCATTATTGACCACCCTATTTGTGGAGGAGCTCTGCCAGCCTACGGATCAATTACTCTCATGAAAATGATGAAAAACGGCCGGCATAGCTTTACCGGAGACAATGAGTTTACCAGCCCGGTAAAGGAGACAGTAAAAGAAGCAGAAGGCGGGCCAACTCCCCCTTCCGGAAAGATTAACAGGACCTGCTCCCCGCGTTGTGTTGTTGGATGTTTAAACCGGCACGCTGGAGGCAGGAATAGTTTATTGAATTCTCCTGCTGACAATGAAGTATTTGCGGCATTAAAGGAAGTCTTTGAGATCCAGGACCAGGAATTTGCCAAAACCTTTAACATGAGCGCTTTTGAGCAGGGAATTGACTCTGTTGAGTTTGTCTTTACCTGTGCCTTAATGTTTAAAATTCTCAACATAAAGGCGGGTAAAAAAGAATTGCTGGAGGCTTTGGATGAAGTCCGAAAGCTTACTTTCCGGGGTAGAATCCTGGCTGGCGGGACAAAAGGGGTTTACCGTCTTTATCAGGAGCAGCAGGTACTGGAATCGATGGTAACGCGTCCCTCTATTACGGAAGAAAGCCGCTTTAACGTTAAACTGCCGTTTAAAATAAGCGGATTTGAGAACCTGGATGACAAAGCATATCTCTATGCGCTTATGATAACATTTGGCAATCTCGGTTTGTGCCTTTTTACCTCGTTTGCGCTGATTGAAAACCAGGAGGCATGGCGGTTGCTGTCAGAAATGTTTTATTATAAAACCGGAATACCAATTCATGAACGCAATTTAATTGATTATAGTATTCAATGTTTAAAGGCAGAGGAAGAATACGAGATTAAAGCGAAAATGCAGAGTGTGCAGAAAGTAATACCTGAATTTGTCAAAGTTTTATACAGGTATTATGGTAAGGAAGTGGGAGGTTGATACATTAAAATACCTGCCGTCTTATTCCGGGATCGTTCTGGCTTCCATGAAGGGCGCTACCTTTGCGCTTTCATATATTGGAGGTTATCCGGCTGATAAAGTAGGGATTCATAGAATTATTTCCACAGGAATAGCGCTTGTTTTTGCCGGCATGCTGGTGCTTGGTTGTCAATCTATTTCAACATAAAAGCATTGTTATTTATTGGTATTGTTTTGCTGGGCGCGGGTATTGCTTGTTTAACCAGAAGTTTTAAACTTTCACTTGATATCTTTACTATATCAGCATTTCATTGCAAAATAAAACCCCGCCTTTCGGTGGGGCCAGAACTTTGTTCTTTTATATCTCTTTAAGATCCGGCGTTCTTTAGACTTTAACATAGTAAACCGGTTAATTTTCGGATGTCGTCAAGTTCTTCAAGTGACAGTAGCATACGCAGCGCTTCTTCCGCTTTTTGTTCAGAAATGGTCTTGGAGTAAGCTACATTCAATTTGTATTTACTTATAATCTCCTCTTGTGTCATTGGATTCTTAAAAATATCACCTTTTGGAACATCAGTCCGCGCATGATACTTTTCTCCATCTTTCATGATAATATCGACTTCAGCTGTTTGATATTCATCGGGAGGCAGCGTATCAACCAATTCCATTTTATCCAAAAGAGTATTAACTCCAGGATTTGTAATGGCTTCTAAAGTAAAATGTTCCGGCCTGACAGATTTTCTTAATATAGCGCAGGCTGCGGTATAACGGATACTGAAAGCAGCGTCTACCTGCGGAGTTTCTCCGATAACAAAAGGCTGACCGACAAATCCTTTTAAAGTTCTCGGGGTTACATGAATAATGATTTTTTCAATGTCATCGATACTGATTTCTTGTGAAGTGACGATTTTCATGACTGCATCAATAGAGGGGTGTGTGGCGCGGCAGGATGCATAAGGTTTTATAACACAATCAGCAAAAAATTTTTTCCCCAGGTCACGGGTTAAATTTCTGGTGTCGGCATTTTTTGTGTACTGAGCAAAATAGCCCTTGTTTCCAAAAAGAGCATCTTTGGGACCGTGAAATCCTTGCTGGGCAAGTTCGGCTGCGAATATACCGTTTCTGGCTGCCAGGGCAATGGGGAGCTTAAATGTCATTGCTTTATCATTTACGTTCTCCATTGTTCCCCCCAGCTGATTCAACACAATACCAAAAGCATCGCGCATCTGCCGCTGATTTAAGTTCAGCATCTTTCCGGCAATTGCTGTTGCGCCAAAGGCATTAACCGTACCGGTATTATCCCAGCCGCCATACACATCGAAGCCGGATGCGGCAGCAATTCTGCAAGCCACGTCGTCTCCCAGTACCAGCGCTGCTATCATGTCTTTACCGCTGGCGGCTTGTTTTTCAGCCATGGCCAGAGCTGTAGGCACGGTTGATCCGCTGATATGAGCAGGGCTGCTGGTTTTATTTTCGCCTTCGGCTTCGATGGCTTCAAAATCAAAAGAACGCATCATCAGGCTGTTCATCATAGCAACATTCTGGGCAAGGGCTTTGCCTCCATGTACCAGAATAGTGCTTTCTTCGGGACCGCCCCATTTTTTTACCAGCTTAAGCAGTGCATCATTTCCAACGCCGTTTGCACCGGCAATAATAACGCCAACAGAATCAAGGATCCGCCATTTAGCCCGTTCAACGGTTTCCTTATCAAGTGAATCAAAATTAGTTGCAATTATATTGGCGATGAGATCCTCAGTGTAGCTTATCATAACCACCCTCTTTTTATGAATTTCTACATATCTCAACATATACTATTATACTATTATTGCCTGAGCTGTGCCCGGGATGTTTCCGGGTCGGAGTTGCTCCATATATGCGGGTATATCTGTTAAATTGCAGGTCAACAGCCTGCCGGTGGCGGGATCGATGATGTTTTCTTCATAAAAAAAGGCCGGTATCCGGAAAAGCCGGGCCTATGCCATTGTGCACCTGCATTTCAGCGGCACCCGGGTCGATGATTTGTCCGTAGCCGTCAGCGCCCGGTCCTGCGAAAAGAATAATGAATTCATGGCAGGCAGAATGCCGGTAAGAGTAACATAAGCCCTTCTGGGAAATTTCAATATCCAAATATAAAACCAATAATATTCATTATAAAACCAATTTGGCCGTGGGTTATAAAACCCACGTTTTCTTTGAGCAGGTGAAGTGACGGTGGATTAGTTAAGTGTAGAGCACATACCCTGCAAGCTTATCATGATACTTCTATGAATGGAGCTAAGTTTATTAAGGTTTTTAATGACGAATATATTTAATTATAAATTCAATTTATTTGAAATATAAACGAACTTAATGTAATATCTTATAGTATAGAGTATTTAATAACAAATGTTTAAAGGAGGGTATAATTGGGTTTTGTTGCAAATAACAGGAAATAATTGTGGGGGATCAAGATGCTGGAAGTATCAATGAACAACTTGCAATTCGCCTATGACAAGGAGCCGGTTTTGGGTGGCCTTGATTATCAAGCCAAAGCCGGAAAATTTGTTTGTTTTCTGGGGCAATCCGGTTGTGGCAAGAGCACGCTTTTGCGATTAGTTGCAGGCTTGGAAAAGTCAAATAGCGAGCAATTGCTGGTTGGCGGCAAGCCTGTTACGGGACCGAGCTTAGACAGACCGATGGTTTTCCAGGATTATGGTTTATTCCCGTGGATGACGGCAGGTGAAAATATCTGCCTCGCATTAAAGCAAAAGTATAAGGATTGGGATAAACACAAAAGAAGAGAGGTCGCTCTGGAATGGGCGAAAAATTTAGGCCTGGATGAAGATCTTTTTGACAAGCTGCCCATGAACCTTTCCGGAGGCCAGCGCCAGCGTTTTGCAGTGGCCCGCGCTTTTGCCCTTGATGCGCCGCTGCTTTTGATGGATGAGCCTTTTGGCGCTTTGGATGCTGTTACAAAAGCATTGTTGCAGGACACCGTTCTGGACTTGTGGCAAAAAGAAAAAGAAAATCGCAAGACTATTTTTTTTGTGACCCACAGTGTTGATGAGGCGTTGCTGCTGGCAACGGATATTGTGGTTTTAGGACAGGCGCCAAGCAAAATCATATATACTCACTCGTTTACTGATGAAACAAAGCCAAAACGGGAAACGTTATATACAGATCCCGAAGTACTGAATTTACGCAATCTCTTAACAAAAATTATCAATGATGAAATTGTTGAGAAAGCTCGTCGTATGAAGGAAGGAAAAGCACATGCCAATGGCGGCATTTCCAAAGCTAAAAAATCACTATTTTTCTTGAGAAAGAGGGCGATATGATTTATGAAAAAGATGCTATCCATAATTACTCTTTGTCTGGTTATGGCGCTTGCGCTTGCAGGATGCGGCTCTAATACTTCTTCTTCTCAAGGTGCTGACGGTACCTCAACTGACGTGTTGAAAGTTTCCGTCGCTGCTCAAAACAATTCCGGTCAGGTTTTTCAGTATATGGCTGAAGCTCGTAACTTCTTGGAAGAAGAAGGCGTTGAGGTTGAGATGGTTTATATCAACAACGGCACAGACGCTTTCCAGGCTCTTACGGCAGGAAAAGTTGATGTGCTCTCAACCTACGGTACAGGCGGTCCACTAATTCAAATCGCCAACGGTCAGGACTTCACCATATTCGGCGGCTATATGATTATCGGCGAAACGCCTTGTTTCGGCAAGCCGGAAACTGAATGGACCAGCCTGGAGAGTTTCCGCGGTAAAAAAATCGGTATCACCCGTTTCGGTACACCTGATGTGGTGTTGAAAGGCATATTGTATGACGCAGGTTTTTTAGATGAAGTAACCTTTATTGAATATAAGAAAAACCAGGAAGTATTGCAGGCGGTGGCTGCCGGCGAAGTTGACTTTGGCGCGACTGCGACCGGTTATGAACTACAAGCGGCCAGCCTGGGGTTGGAAGTAAAAATGTGGCCTGATGAATACTGGCCAAATCACTCCTGCTGCCGTATGCTCGCTAAAACCTCATGGATGGAAGATGAAAAAAACCAGGAAGCGCTATACCGCATGCTCCGTGCCTATTTGCGAGCTGAAGAAGCAATGCAGGGCAATTATGACGAAGTTGTTGATCTGGTTGTAAAGAATCTTGACCTGGACAAAGCTACCGTCGAAAGCTTTGTTAAAAGCCCACATATGAAATATGATACCGACCCATTCAAGAATAGTGTAATAAAGATGTGGAACAAGATGATTGATTTCGGCTACATTACTGATACCAAAGTGAAGATAGAAGATCAGATCAATACTGATATTTACAAAAGAGCTTTGGATTCTTTGATTGAAGATTATCCTGACAGCCAATTCTTTAAAGATAAACTTGTCCAATTCAATGAAAACAACTAACTAATAGCAGTTTGAGTTTTAATGGAGATTTCATTGGAGACAAGGAGTAGGTATCAGATGGGACAATTTATAAAAAACTACGGAAGTATTATCCTCATAGGTATTTGCATTTTGATTGCCTATATCTTACTGACTGATGTGTTTGGCATATTGTCCAGCTTTCTTTTTCCAAGTATCTTTGATGTGATAAAACTGGTTCCTGATTATATAAGCGAACTGTTCACCGGTTTGAAAAGCTCTTTGTATCTTTTGGTTACTGCATATGTTCTGGCAGTTATCAGTGCGATAGCCATTGGCACCTTGATTGGCTTGAAAAGCGGCCTGCGTAAAAACGTGACACCTTATATCAATGCTTTCAGTGCTATTCCGGTGCCGCTTTTGACTCCATACGCTATTAATCTGTTCCCGACTTTCAAAGCCGCTTCCATCTTTTTGATTTGGCTGGCTGCTTTTTGGGTGATTTTAGGTACAACAATTGGCGCTGTTATGAGTATTGACAAACGCTATCTGGAGACTGCCGCCACCCTGGAAATGCCAGGTATTGAAAAGCTTTTCAAGATAATTTTACCTGCGGCATCCCCTGCTATTTTGGTCGGTTGTTCCATAGCCTTAACCTTGTCGTTTATGATGCTGGCTGTTGCCGAAATGTTCGGTGCCACCTCCGGTATGGCTTATTTTGTTCAATACTATTCCGACTTTGCCAGATTTGACCTGGTAATGCTGGGCTTTTTATTTACAGCCGCGGTTTTGGTTTTCATAATGTATATCTTTGACAAAATTAAACATCGGGTTTTGCATTGGACAATCAATAACTAAAAGGGATATTCAGCGTTATTGTTAAAACCGTCACCTTTTGCTCAATTATTTATCTTGTAAATTGTTCTATTTGCGGTATGCAAGCGCAGTGCTCCTCGGTTGGACATTGCGCTTGTGCGGTATGACTTAATAATGTATCAGTTGAAAGAAAGGAAATGTAAAATAAGGAGATGTAAATATGTCCGGAGTCAATGAAATGACACCTTTAGAACGTGCTGCAGCGATTGCTAAAGGTGAACCTGCTGACCGTTTACCCTGCAATCCAAACATGGCAAATGGGGTGGCCAGGGTCTATGGCTGCAAAATTTCCGAATTTAATAGTGACGCCAAAACTTTGGCAGCGGCGCAAATCGCGTCCTACAGACGCTTTGGTTATGACAGTGTTCGTATTTTCACGGACTTATTCACCTGGTGCGAGGCAATGGGCGCCAGGGTGAAATTTCCTGATGATGATACTGCTGATTTGTTGGAGCCGGCAATTTCCGATGTGAAAGATATCGGTAAATTGCAGCCTGCCAATCCGTATAAGGACGGCAGGTTACCGGTTCATTTGGATGCCATGAAATATTTAGTTGAAGAGGTTGGCAATGAAGTAGCCTGTTCCGGAGGGGTTGTCGGCCCCTTTACAAATGCGTTTTTCCTGTTGGGTGTAGATAATGTTCTAAAGTTGATAGCCAAAAATCCTGAGGCTATTCATGCTTTGTGCCGCGTTTCACTGGAGACTTGCAAAAATTTTGCCGAAGCGGTTATAAATTTGGGTTTGACACCAACTATTTCCGAACCAATGTCTTCCTGTTCCGTGGTCAGCCCCAAAACCTTTCGTGAGTTTTCCGCACCATATTTGAAAGAACTGGTCGATTTCATCAAGGCCAGGGGCAAGGGCGTGATCATGCATATTTGCGGTAAAACAAGCCATATTTGGAAGGATATTGCCGACATGGGCGTCAGCGGTTTTAGCATTGATAATGTTGCCAGTCTGACAGATTGCAAACACGCCATTGGTCATCAAGTGCGAATCCTCGGTAACGTTGACCCGGGCGGCGTTGTTTATAGCGGTACGCCGTTGGATGTTCGTTTGAAAACCCTGGAGGGCATTGCCGAATGCTATGATTCGCCCAAAGGGTATACCCCAATGAGCGGTTGTAGTTTGCCGGTGGAAACACCTTTTGAGAATATTCAAGCCATGATGGATGCCGTGCGTGATGTGGGCTACCCCGTGCGTCCGGAAAAGGTTGAAGCTCTGATAGCTGATTGTAAAAAACAAATGGCTAATTTATAGATACTGACTAATTATTAACTGATTATAGGGGGATTATCCAAAGTGAGAAGCAAGGAAGAATATCTGCAAGCACTGTCCGACTGCGTGGTTAATATGGAAGATGAATCGGTAGGTAAAGTGGCGCAAGAATATATCGCGGCAGGTTATCCGGCTTTGGAGGGTATTTTAAAAGGGCTGGTAGACGGGATGCAAAGAGCCGCCGATTTATATGAGCGGGAAGAATACTTTATTCCCGAGCTGTTGCTTTGTTCTGACGCCATGTACAACGGACTGGATATTTTACGCCCGCACCTGGAAAAAAGCGAAACCCAAAAAAAACACAAGATTGTCATCGGTGTTATTGAAGGTGATACCCATGATATAGGTAAAAACCTGGTGAGAATCATGCTGGAGGCGGCAGGCTATGAAATGCATGATTTGGGCAGGGATGTTGCTCTACAGAAGTTTGTTGACAAAGCAAAAGAAATCAACGCCGATGTTATTGCCATATCGACATTAATGACTACTACCATGCCGGGTATGGGCCGGGTTATCGAGATGCTGGAAACGGAAGGACTCAGGGATAGAATAAAGGTTATTGTCGGCGGCGCTCCCATATCACCGGCTTTTGCCAGAAAAATCGGAGCCGATGGTTATGCCGCCAACGCGGTTGATGCTGTAAAGCTGGTTGATAGACTCATGGGTGCTGATATGATGAGTTTGGAGGCTTAGGAAATGCATACGTTGACCCCAAAGGAAAGGCTTCTTGCTGCGGCAAAAAAACAGCAAGTCGATAGACCGCCCTGTATTTGTCCCGGCGGCATGATGAATATGATGTTCCGGGATATTATGGAACAATCAAACTGCCTGTGGCCGGAAGCTCATGTGGATCCCGAAAAAATGGCAGGTCTTGCCTTTAGTCTATATGAAGCGGGAGGTTTTGAAAATTACGGGGTGCCCTTTTGTATGACAGTAGAAGCTGAGGCCATGGGCGCCAGGGTGAACATGGGGGATTTGCTTTGTGAACCTCATGTTGTTGACTCTCCTCTGGATTCTTCTGCCCGGCTGGATTTATTAAAGCCTTTGAATATAAATTCCGGAAGAGCAAAGGTAGTTATTGATGCAATAAAAATTCTAAAAGCAAAAAACACGGATGTGCCGGTTATCGGTAATCTGGCAGGTCCTGTCAGTACTGCCGGCATGCTGGTTGATATGTCTGTTTTACTGAAGGAATTCCGCAAAAAGCCCTTAGAGGCAGAAAAGCTGATGGAGTATATCGTGAATAACTTGATTGTTTTCGGCAGGGCGCAAATAGAGGCAGGGGCAGATGCCATTTGTATATCCGAGCCAAGCGGTACAGGGGAAATATTAGGCCCGCAAAGATTTAGGGATTATACTGTCAGATATGTTAATGCGGTTTTGGATGCTTTGGATGTTTCCGCAAAAATTGTTCATATATGCGGCTCATTAAATAGTGTTTATAAAATCTTACCTGAATTGCACTGTGATGTTTTCAGCTTTGACTCAATAGTTCCAATATCTGAGATCAAGGCGGCGCTGCCGGAAAAAGCGATTATGGGGAATATAAGCACGCATGCCCTGGGAACCATGCCCCCGGAAAAAATCAAGCAATTGGTCAGGTCCTGTCAACAGAAGGGTATGGATATCATTGCTCCTGCCTGTGGTTTACCGACAACAACGCCATTAACCAATATCCGGGCTATGGTAGAAGCTGTCAGGGATGTGAAAACTTTTGCCGGTTAAAATACACCTGCTCAATTTAAACAGGATTATAGAATGTGAGCCTGGTAACAATTTGTATGAGATTCTGTCCAATGAGGGGTTAATGGATGCCCCTTGCGGCGGGACCGGTTTATGCGGAAAATGCAAAGTGCGCATTGACAGTCAGGAGGATATTCCTGATGTTGAGAGCCGGAGCTTTTTTACTCCGGAACAAATAGCTGCCGGTTGGCGGTTGGCCTGCAGCTATAAAGTAGAGTCGGACATAAATGTGGAATTACCACAGCAGTCCGCAATGGACAATATTATCAGTCAAGGTTATCTAAAGGAATTTGTTCATGCTCCTGTACCCCTTATAAATGCGGATGCGTATATAAGGTCGCGCTCCGGCAATGAAAATTTAGCGGTAAGTACTGCTGATAAGATGGAGAACTGTTATGGAGTGGCGATAGATATAGGCACTACTACAGTGGTAGCTTCACTGGTTGACTTGAACCGGGGCAAAGAAATAGAATCCCTGGCTTGCCTTAACGGACAAAAAGCTTTTGGTCAGGATGTTATGAGCCGTATTCATTACGCGGACAGCAATTCTCGAGGTACGGAATTGCTGCAGAAAACTATTATTAATGATTTGAGCGGTTTAATAAGTGAATTATGTAACCGGCATAAACTGACAAAAGATAATATCTACGATGTTTGCGTTGCCGCCAATCCAACCATGATCCATCTTCTGGCGGGTATAAACCCTGCCAGTATGGGTAAAGCGCCCTATAAACCTGCATTTCAAGGGGCTTTATCCTTAAAGGGGATTGATTTGGGCCTGCCTGTATCTCCCTTTTGTAATGTTTACTGCCTGCCTGCGGTTTCATCTTTTATTGGTGGAGATATTACCGGGGGGATTTTAGCCTGCGGCCTGGAGGTTCCGGGGGAAAAGACGCTTTTTATTGATGTCGGGACAAATGGAGAGATTGTTTTAGCTGACGGCGGGCGTTTTTGTGCCTGTTCATGTGCAGCCGGACCAGCCCTTGAAGGTATGAATATAAGCTGTGGCGTACGGGCGGCGCAGGGGGCCATAGAAGACGTTTTTATTGTTGGAGATGCAGTTCACTATACTACCATTGGAGGGGAAGCCGCCACCGGTATTTGCGGCAGCGGTTTGCTGGCAGCAATTGCGGAAATGCGAAAGGCGGGAATAATTAACAGGAGCGGCCGTTTGCAGTCCCACGCTCTGGTAGAAACGGCAGCAGGAAAAAAACGCTTTATTATTGATGCCGGGCGCAATATATATATAACGCAGCAGGATATACGTCAGGTTCAATTAGCCAAGGCCGCAATTCTATCCGGCATCTACGCCTTGCTGGATGAGGTTGGCATGAGAGCCGGTGAGCTGTCCAGAGTAATTGTAGCGGGTCAGTTCGGCGCTCATCTCAAGGTGGAAAGTCTTATTGGTTCGGGCATACTTCCTTCTCAATGGAGACAGATAATTAGCTATGCAGGAAATACCTCCAAATCCGGAGCTCTCATCTGTTTACTTTCTCAACCGGAGCGCAAGGTAGTAGAGACTTTAGCTGAAAAGATACGATATATTGAACTGTCTGTACTGGAAGGTTATGAGGATTTGTTTATCAAATGCATGCAATTCTAGTACTAGATTTAAGGAGCCGGCATTTTGATTAAACTGGTTGATTTTCCCTGCAAGTATAAAGACGCAACAGGTTTTTCGCAAAAAATCATCGATAAAACAGCCTTATCTTTTCCTGAAAGCTATTATGATGGTATATCCCTGGCTACCCTGGCAACAGCAGTAAAGGAAGATAAGGCCTTTCCATTTTGTGTATTACCGTTTTGTCATACAGTAGAAGCGGAAGCCCTGGGCGGCAAGATAAATCCCGGCAATGGCCGGATTGGGCCGCGGCCGGCAGAATATGCTTATGCATCGATCGAAGATTTAATGCAGACTTCATCTATTGATTTTAGTAAAGGGCGTATTCATCAAGTTCTCCTTGCCTGCTCTCTTCTTAAAGAACGCGGGGAAAGGGTTGCCCTGGAAATCTGCGGGCCATATACCATCCTTAGCTGCTTGATGGATATATCATTAGTATTCAAAGCCTGGCGCAAAGACCCGCAACTGGTGGAAAATCTATTTGCCTTCATCAATGATAATTTGCTGCACTATTTTAAAGCTGCCTGTGAAGCGGGAGTAGATATCATTTCCTATGCTGACCCGGCCGGCAGTCTTAAAATACTGGGACCTAAATATACAGAAAAGACCGCATACCTGTTTACCGTTCCATTTTTGCAAAAAGCCAGGGACATAACCGCCGGTAAGGCTCTTATTCATCTTTGTCCCCAAATAACGTTTATATTAACAGGTTTAGACTTGGCGGAATTTATGGACATCAATGTGCCAGAATCAACTTATGCTGAAGCTGTCATTGCCGCCATGGGGAAAGCTGATATCATTGGCCAGGCATGCCTGCAAGACAATTCCCTTTACTTAAATACTGAAAACATAAAAGCTGTTAGATTAAAATAGTTATTCCTTTTGATTTAAATTATTAATGGATGGACTCCACATCTATAAATAAATTAAATAACTATTATAAAGGGTAAATATGATTTAGGTCAAATCTCTTATAAAGTAAAACTGTTTTCTAAATCAACTAATTAGTTGGAGGTGTGGAATATTGTCAAATGATCATCGTCCCATGTGGGAATCTCTCGGCCTTGATCTTGAGGCGCACGACAAATTGCTAAGTGCAATTCCGCCGGCTTTCGGGGAAGTTTATTTGCAGCAGAAAAACCGCCCTGATATGGAGTATTTTGATTTTGTAATAAGTGAAATTCATGGCCAGCGTATTCAGGAACTGCAGGAACACAAGGCTCGCGGAGGCAAAGTGGTCGGTGCTTTTTGCGTTTTTGTGCCTGAGGAAATTGTCCGGGCCGCCGGCGGCATCTGCGTCGGTCTTTGTTCTGGAGCTGAGGCGGGTTTCGCCCTGGCAGAAAAGGTGCTGCCCAGGAACATCTGTCCACTGATTAAATCCTTCATGGGTTTCAAACTCGGCCGTATCTGCCCGTATTTTGAATCCTGTGATATGGTTGTCGGTGAAACCACCTGCGACGGCAAGAAAAAAGCTTTCGAAATATTAAACGACTATGTTCCCGTACACATGATGGAAACTCCCCAGATGAAACGCGAAAAAGACATGGCGCTCTGGCGTAGCGAAGTACGGGATTTCGCAAATCAAATAGAACAGTTTACCGGTAATAAGATCACGTACGAATCCTTGCAAAAGGCTATTCAGGATGTTAACGGCAAGAGAAAGGTACTGGCAAGGCTGGCCGAACTTCGTAAAAATGTCCCTGCCCCGATCAGCGGCAAGGACAGCCTGTTAATTGAACAGATTGCCATGTACGATGATGTTGAAAGGTTTACGGAACAGACCGCTAAACTTTGTGACGAACTTGAGGAGCGGGTACGTACAGGCTTTGGGGTGCATGAACCAGGCGCACTGCGGATAATTGTATCCGGTACTCCTATGGCCGTCCCTAACTGGAAGGTCCCCCATATTATTGAAAGCAGCGGAGCAGTGATAGTTGCCGAGGAGCTTTGCACCGGCTTGCGTTATTTTGAAAATACCGTAGCTGAAGATTGCAGTGATCTGGAACAACAGATAGATGCTATTGCCAAACGTTACCTCGACATCAACTGCGCCTGTTTCACACCCAACAACGCGCGTACCGACAAACTGGTGCAACTGGCTGAAGAATATAAGGCTGACGGTATTATTCACTGCTCCCTGGCTTTTTGCGACCCCTATTTGGTAGAAGCCAACCGGGTTGAAAAAGTCTTGAAAGAGCACAATATACCTCTCTTGCGCATTGAAACGGATTATGGCCAGGAAGACTCGGGCCAGTTAAAAACCCGCATTGATGCGTTTTTTGAAATGCTTGCTGCAAAAAAGAGATAAATATAAACACCCATACTATCCTTTTTTATTGAACCTCCTATATTGCAGAGCCTTCGAAGCTGCAATATAAGGTGGTTTTCTGTTGGCGCAGACAAGAAAATGCTTCTTTTAAATTGTACTTTTTTCTTATTAGGTAAATTAAACAAAATATTTAATTGGCTTACAAGGAGGAGCAATTATGAAAAAAAGAGGGTTTATTTTAATTGCAGCTTTGTTGTTTGTTTTGCTGTTAGGGGCAGCGCCTATCCTGGCCGCAACTTCTTTTCCGATCTTTCTGGATGGAAAACAGTTAAGTATCGATAGCGTAACCGAAGATGGCGTAACAACTGTTAAACTGCGCCAGTTTGCAGAAACTCTTGGCTTTGATGTGGATTTCAAGGACGGGAAGATTCTTTTGACTTCTAACAAAGAGGAACCCAAAGAAAGCTTAAAGATCACTACGCTGGCAGAAAATAAGAACGATAATCACCAAAATTTAATAAATGAATTTGGTTTTTCGGTATATATCGATTATGGTGATGATCAAATCATTTTTGATACAGCTAAATTCGGCGGTTTTATAACTAATGCGAAAGCACTGAACATTGACTTGAGCAAAGCGGACGCCATGGTTTTGAGCCATGCTCACTATGACCACTGCGGAGGTGTCATACCTTACTTTAACACTTATGATCCTTCCGGCAAAATTCTGTATGTCAAGGACAGTTTCTTCGATTTAGCTGACAATAAATATTACTACGATTCCGTTGGTCAAAAATTCGACTTTACAGATGGTACTCCTGGTTACTTTCCGGTAGGAATTAACTTTAGCGAGGCGGATTTAAAAGCGAAAAATGTGACGGTGGAATATATCAATGCCGATCGTATGCGCATTGGGAAAAATGTAACATTATTTGGCAACTTCAATCTGAGTGCGAAGGATGAAATGGCGCCGAATATGCTTGTGAAAGAAAATGGCCAGTACAAATTAGATGATTTCGATGAAGAAGTTGCCCTGGCCATTGATACCGACAAGGGATTGGTTATTGTATCCGGCTGCTCCCATACCGGTATTGTAAATATCGTGAACAGCATTCAAGAGAGAACCGGCAAAAAGGTCTATGCAGTCATCGGCGGTTTCCACTTGCTGGATGCTTCGGAAGAGAAAATTCAAAGCACCATCGACAGGTTTAAAGAACTGGGTGTAGAAAAAATCGGTCTGTCCCATTGCACGGGTCCGAAAGCAACCCAGATGTTCCAGGAACAAATGCCGGATCGGGTCTTTATCAATGAGACAGGCAGCGTTTTGGAAGTAAAATAGATAGAAGAAGTAGAATTAGGTAGAAATAATCAATTTAATGTTGGATATCTTCACTTTGGAGATCTGCTGCTGTCAGGTGGACCGGACAGTGGAAAAATAAAAAAACTGACGCCAATCATTTAATTATGGTTGGCGTTAATTTTTAGCGTAAACAAGGGCTATTATTGCTGGCAAACCAAACATACTTTTGGTCCCCCGGCCTTTATGTTATACTAAATAATAACACTGTCAGGAAAGAAAGGTCAGGCAATGCGAGCTTTTCAATTAAAATCGGAATATACGCCCCGGGGCGACCAGCCGAAGGCTATTGCCGCCCTGGTGGAAGGATTGAATAAGGGTTACCGGGGGCAGGTGCTTTTAGGCGCCACCGGCACTGGTAAAACTTTTACCATGGCTCATGTAATTCAGGCTGTACAAAGGCCGACCCTGGTGCTGGCGCCCAATAAAACCCTGGCTGCACAACTATGCGCGGAGTTTAAAGAATTTTTCCCGGATAACGCGGTTGAGTATTTCGTCAGTTATTATGATTACTACCAGCCGGAAGCATATATTGCCCAGACCGATACCTATATAGAGAAGGACTCCTCCATCAACGACGAGATCGACAAGCTGCGCCACTCAGCCACCTGTGCCCTGTTTGAGCGCAGGGACGTTATTATTGTAGCCAGCGTATCCTGTATCTACGGCCTGGGTGACCCGGAGGAATACAGTACCCTGGTGCTGTCCCTGCGCCAGGGTCAGGAATACGACCGTGACGCTGTCCTGCGCAAGCTGGTGAGTATCCAGTATGAACGCAATGATATTAACTTTACCAGGGGAAAATTCCGGGTAAGGGGTGACGTGCTCGAGATTTTTCCGGTTTCCAACGCCGAAAAGGCTATCAGGATTGATTTTTACGGCGATACGGTGGAAAGGATGCTGGAGTTCGATGTCTTAACCGGGGAAATCCTGGGCATGCGCAACCATGTCTCTATTTTCCCGGCCAGCCACTATGCCACGTCCCGTGAAAAAATGGAGCGGGCGCTGGTTTCCATCGAGGCAGAACTAAAGGAACGCCTGGCCGAACTGCGTTCCCAGGGGAAGCTTTTAGAAGCCCAGCGGCTGGAGCAGCGGACCAACTACGATATGGAAATGATGCGGGAAATGGGGTTTTGTAGCGGGATCGAAAATTACTCCCGCCATCTTACAGGACGCATGCCCGGCCAGCCACCTTATACCCTGCTGGATTACTTTCCCGATGATTTTATAATGTTTATTGACGAATCCCATGTGGCCGTGCCCCAGATTGGCGGTATGTACGAGGGCGACCGTTCCCGCAAGCAGGCCCTGGTGGATTACGGCTTCCGGCTTCCTTCCGCTTTTGACAACCGGCCGCTGACTTTTTCGGAGTTTGCGGAACGGGTTAACCAGGTCATTTATACTTCAGCCACTCCCGGCCCATACGAACTGAAGCATAGCCAACAGGTAGTAGAGCAGATTATCCGGCCTACCGGCCTGGTTGATCCGGAAATAAGCGTCCGCCCCACGAAGGGCCAAATCGACGATCTTTTAAGCGAGATCCGCTTAAGAGTAAGCCGCGGGGAAAGAGTCCTGGTGACCACTTTGACCAAGAAGATGGCCGAGGACCTCACCGATTACCTGCGTGAGGTGTCGGTTAAGGTCCGCTATTTGCATTCGGACATCAAAACCATAGAGCGTATGGAGATCCTGCGGGACCTGCGCCTGGGAACCTTTGACGTGCTGGTGGGTATAAACCTGTTGAGGGAAGGCCTGGACCTGCCCGAGGTCAGCCTGGTAGCCATTCTGGACGCGGACAAGGAAGGCTTTCTCCGGTCCGAGCGTTCTTTGATCCAGACTATCGGCCGGGCGGCCCGCAATGTTGACGGCCGGGTGATTATGTATGCGGATCAGATTACAGATTCGATGCAGAGGGCAATCAGTGAGACCGAACGCCGCCGGAAGATTCAAATAGAGTACAACCAAAAACACGGGATAACGCCGGAAACAGTTCGCAAGTCGGTGCGGGAGGTCATTGAGGCCACCCGGGCAGCGGAACCCAAACCCCTTTATGAAGTCAGTTCCACCGGGAAAAAGATGACCAAGGCCAAGTTGAAGAAATATATTGCCGGCCTTGAAAAAGAGATGCGGGATGCGGCCCGCGAACTGGCCTTTGAACGGGCCGCCCAGCTCAGGGATATGATTATTGAGCTGCGCCTGCAGTTAAGAGGCGAGCAGGGCCTTGGCCCCGGGATTCCAGGGCAGGAGGAACTGGGCTACAAATAAAAGGATGTAGAAGCACCGTACCCTGCTTCCAGGAAGCAACCGTTACCGCTATAAATGGTGACATAGGTTGCAAGGCGCAAGACGTAAAGCGTAAGACATAAGGCATAAGGAATACTAAGATTATGTCATTTACTTAACATGAGAAACCTCCAACTCTGAGCACTAAAAAATGTAATTAATGTGAGACAAAAATGTGAGACAAAAAACCGTTTTACCGGTTCCTTTGGATTCTGATACTCAAAAACGAATGCAGCATAAACTTGCGCCCTGCGCCTTACGGCCTGTGGTCAAAAAATATCTTAATTGCTGAGGACATTTGATATGTTGGATAAAATTCTGGTCAAGGGCGCCCGTGCCCACAACCTTAAAAATATTGATGTTGAAATTCCCCGGAACAAGCTGGTGGTTATCACCGGGCTGTCCGGTTCAGGCAAGTCCTCCCTGGCTTTTGATACCATTTACGCCGAAGGCCAGAGGCGCTATGTGGAGTCTTTGTCCTCTTATGCCCGCCAGTTCCTGGGGCAAATGGACAAGCCGGACGTGGATTACATCGAGGGCCTTTCTCCGGCCATTTCCATAGACCAGAAGACAACCAGCCACAACCCCCGTTCCACTGTCGGCACGGTAACCGAGATTTATGATTACCTGCGCCTGCTCTTTGCCAGGATAGGACAGCCCCATTGCCCCAAATGCGGCAAACCGATCACCCGGCAGGCCGTGGATCAGATGGTGGACCAGTTGATCTCCCGGCCTGAAGGTACCAGGCTGCAAATCCTGGCGCCGGTGATACGCGGCAAGAAGGGCGAGCATGTAAAAATTCTGGAGGAAATCCGCCGCAACGGTTTTGCCAGGGTCCGGGTTGACGGAGAGGTGCTGGACGCATATGAGGAAATCAAACTGGACAGGAACAAAAAGCACACCATCGAAGTGGTAGTTGACCGTATTATCCTGCGTCCCGGTTCCGAAAGAAGGCTGGCCGACTCTCTGGAGACAGCTTTAAAACAAGGTGACGGAGTGGCTGTTGCGGCACTGGAAGGAGAAGAAATCACCTTCAACCAGAACTTTGCCTGTGTTGATTGCGGTATCAGTATTGCTGAAATAACACCCCGCCTGTTCTCCTTCAATACCCCCTACGGGGCTTGTCCGGATTGTACCGGATTGGGGATGATCAAGGAAATTGACCTTGATTTGCTCATACCGGACCGCCGCCGCTCAATTGCCGGCGGCGCTATCGGGGGAGTGAATAAGGGAGGGTACTACTATCAGATCCTTGAGGGGCTGGCCGGTTATTATGGCTTCAGCCTTGATACTCCGGTGGCGGAGCTGGAACCCGAGCATCTGAATGTGATTTTATACGGTACAGGCGGTAAGAATTTTCATTTTGTCCTGGAGAGTGAGAGATACAACCACAGGCATGAAATGTACATGGCCTATGAGGGGGTCGTCAACAACCTGTCCAGGCGCTACAAGGAGGCCTCTTACGAGCACCAGCGGGAAGATCTTGAAATGTATATGAGCAGCAAGCCCTGTCCCGCCTGTCACGGCGCCAGGCTTAAACCGGAAGCGCTGGCGGTTAAAATCGGCGGCAGCTCCATTACAGAGGTGACGCGCTTATCCGTAGGGGAAGCATTGAATTTCTTTAAATCTTTGGAGCTGTCCAGCCGCGAACAGCTCATAGCCAGGCAAATCTTAAAAGAAATTAACGAGCGGCTGGGTTTTCTGGCCAACGTGGGTTTGGATTATCTGACCCTGGACCGGGCAGCGGGGACGCTCTCCGGAGGGGAGGCACAGCGTATCCGGCTGGCTACCCAGATTGGCTCCGGCCTGATGGGTGTACTGTATATTCTGGATGAGCCCAGCATCGGTTTGCACCAGCGGGATAACCACCGTTTGCTGAAGACGCTGGAACGGTTGAGGGACCTGGGCAACACCCTGATTGTGGTCGAGCATGACGAGGACACTATGCTGGCCGCCGACCATATTATTGATATCGGGCCGGGGGCCGGCGTACACGGCGGCAGGGTGGTGGCAGCGGGTACTTACAGGGAGATATTGGAAAACCCTGATTCTATTACCGGACAATACTTGAGCGGCAAGAAATTCATTCCGGTACCGTCCGTCCGCCGTAAGCCCAACGGCAAAACGCTGGAAATACTGGGCGCTGTGGAAAACAATTTAAAAAATATAGATGTCACCTTTCCTCTGGGTGTCTTCACCTGCGTGACCGGGGTTTCCGGGTCGGGTAAGAGCACCCTGGTCAACGATATATTATACCGCAAACTGGCCCAGGAACTGCACCGGGCCAGGACCCAGCCCGGCAGCTGCCGGGCGGTGCGGGGCATAGAACACCTGGATAAAGTGATTGATATTAACCAGTCACCCATCGGGCGCACACCCCGTTCCAACCCGGCCACCTACACCGGTGTATTTAACGATATCCGCGACCTTTTCGCCCAGACGCCGGAAGCGAAAATGCGCGGCTACAAACCCGGCCGCTTCAGCTTCAACGTCAAAGGCGGCCGCTGTGAAGCCTGCCAGGGTGACGGTATTATCAAAATCGAAATGCATTTCCTGCCGGATGTTTATGTCCCCTGCGAGGTCTGCAAAGGCCTGCGCTACAACCGGGAGACGCTGGAAGTCCGCTACAAGGGCAAAAATATCGCAGATGTGCTGGATATGACCGTGGATCAGGCGGTAGAGTTCTTCCGCCATATCCCGAAGATACACCGCAAACTGATGACCCTGCAGGATGTTGGTCTGGGCTATATCCGCCTGGGTCAGCCGGCCACCACCCTTTCCGGCGGCGAAGCCCAGCGGGTGAAACTGGCCACCGAGCTTTCCAGGCGTTCCAACGGAAAAACCTTTTACATCCTGGACGAGCCAACTACCGGCCTGCACACTGCGGATATCGACAAGCTGCTTAAAGTTTTACACCGGCTGGTCGAGGCGGGTGACACTGTGGTGGTAATTGAACATAACCTGGATGTAATCAAAACCGCAGACTATATCATCGACCTGGGTCCGGAAGGCGGGGACAAGGGCGGGCAGGTAATCGCCACCGGCACTCCGGAAGAGATAGCGGCTGTACCGGGATCATATACCGGGCAGTATTTGAAAAAGGTTTTAGCCGGGACACCCTGTCCGGAAGCGAGTCAGCGGGAAAAAGAGGCCTGTGTGGCAGAAACGTTGGAGAAAACGGGTGTCAGCGGGGCAGCTGTATAAACATGCCGCCCGGGCATACTACCCCGGAGACTTTTCGGGCAGTATTCCTGTTTCCCTATTTATAGTCCAGTGCAGTGGATAATCGGTTGTGTTGCATAATTTCTTCAGGTACTGTCGTCAATGGCAAATGCAGTAATCAGATTAAACGGTGATTAACACATGCAGCTTGAGGAAAAAATTAAACTCCTGCCTGCCGGGCCCGGTGTTTATCTATACCGGGATGCCGAAGGAAAAATTATTTACGTGGGCAAGGCAGTATCTCTTAAGAACAGGGTTCGCTCCTATTTCCAGGCAGGCGCCAACCACTCTCCCAAGACCCGGGTTATGGTGGAGAAAATAGCAGACCTGGATTTCATTGTGACCGATTCAGAGGTTGAGGCCTTAATCCTGGAACAAAACCTGATCAAGGAATATCGCCCCCGTTATAACATCCTGTTAAAAGACGATAAGAGCTATCCATATCTCAAAGTAACCCTGGGAGAAGACTTTCCCAGGGTGATGATTACCCGCCGCCATGTCAAGGACGGTTCCAGGTATTTCGGTCCCTATACCAGGGTGGGCGCGGTTAATGAGACCCTGCGCCTCTTAAAAAAGCTCTTCCCTTTTCGCTCCTGCAAACAAAAGGAACCGCCGCCCAGGCAGCGGCCCTGCCTGAACCAGCATATCAACCGCTGTCTGGGCCCCTGCTGCGGTCTGGTGGACCGGGAAAAATACCGGGACATGATCCAGGAAGTGTGTATGTTCCTGGAGGGAAAACAGGAAGACCTGATTAAAAACCTGATGGCCAGGATGGATGAGGCTTCTCAAAAACTGGAGTTTGAAAAGGCGGCGCAGCTTAGAGACCAGATTCAGGCTGTACGGGAAGTAGTGGAAAAGCAAAAGATCATCTCGGGGGGATTTGAGGACCGGGATGTGGTTGCCATGGCCAGTGACCGGGACGAAACCTGCGTAATGGTTTTTTTTATCCGGGGCGGCAAACTTATCGGGCGCGAGCACTTCATGTTGAAAGGAACGGAAGGCTTGAGCCGGGCGGAGGTAATGGGGGCATTCATCAAGCAGTATTACAACTCTGTTGATATAATCCCGGGTGAAATTCTCCTGGCGGAGGAGTTAAAAGAAGAAGCGGGTGTTATTGAGAAGTGGCTTACGGAAAAGAGGGGCGCCAGGGTTTATCTTAAAACCCCCAGGCGTGGTGAGAAAAAGAAGCTGGTGGATATGGCGGCCAAAAACGCCGGTATTACTCTGGAGCAGGTCCGGACTGAGGAAACTTCCCGCCGTGATGACGTAAAGGGGGCGCTGGAAGGTCTGGCGTCGGCGCTGGGGTTGGCCCGACCGCCGCACCGTCTGGAATGCTATGACATTTCCAACATCCAGGGCCGCGAAAGCGTGGCTTCAATGGTGGTCTTCCAGGATGGCCTGCCGGCCAAAGACCAGTACCGCCGCTTTAAAATCAGCACGGTGGAGGGGCCCGATGACTTCGCCTCCATGCAGGAGGTTCTGCGCAGGCGCTTTACCCGGGCGAGGGAGGAACGGGAACTAATCAATACCGGTCAAATGTCCGGCAAGGACGCAAAATTCCACCAACTGCCGGATCTGGTTGTCGTTGATGGGGGCAAGGGGCAGCTTTCTGCGGCCCGGCATGTGATGCGGGAACTGGGTTTTGCCCACATACCGGCCTGCGGCCTGGCCAAACAGGAGGAACTTTTGTTTGTTGAAAACTCGCCTGACCCGGTTGCCTTACCCAAGGATTCACCCTCACTCCACCTGGTGCAGCGTCTGCGTGACGAAGCCCACCGTTTCGCCGTGACCTACCATCGCAACCTGCGGGGCAAGGCAGGTCTCAAGTCCCTTTTAGAAGAGGTGGAAGGCATTGGCCAGGTGCGCCGGCGCGCCCTGCTCAAAGCCTTTGGTTCACTGGCGGAAATTGAAAAAGCAACAGTGGAGCAACTGGCTGCCGTTGAAGGCATGAACAGAAAAGCAGCCCGGGCCGTCTACGACTTTTTCCACCGTTAACAGGTTTTGATAAAGTGAAGGATCTTCCTAAAAAAGATAGAAAAGAAATAATCAAGAATAATCAAAAAGGTGAAGAGTATTAAGGGGATTTGGCTGAGACAGGCTGCAAGAATATAAGGGATATCAGCAAATTTATAATTTAAAGTTTTAGCAAAAAAATAAAGAAAAGAAGAAGAACCGTCCCCTTGCTTCCGTTGGGAGGGCTTATGACAAAAATTAAACTTGTTGCAGTTGACCTTGATGATACCATGCTTTCCAGGGAATCAACGATCACCCGCCGGGTAAAGGACGCTGTCGCGGCAGTTCGTGCGGCGGGTGTTTATTTTACCATTTCCACCGGCCGGATGTACCCTTCAGCGGCGCGTTTTGCCCGTGAACTGGAAATAGACCTGCCCCTCATAGTCTACCAGGGAGCGCTGGTGAAGAATTCTTTTTCCGGGGAGGTCCTTTTATACCGTCCGCTGCCTCTTGCTTACGCCAGGGAAATCATCAAAAGGGTGCGCGAGTACGGTTACCATCTGAACGGTTATCTGGACGACCGTCTGCTGGTGGAGCGGGACAGCCCGGAGGGCCGCCGCTACGCTGCCACGTCCGGTGTGGAACTGGAAGTGGTGAAGGATTTAATCGCGATTTTGGACAGAGACCCGACTAAACTGCTGGTCATTGCCGAAGAGCCTCAGTTGGACCGGCTGAAGGCTGATCTGGATCCGGTCTACCGGGGTAAGGTGCATATAGTCAAGTCAAAACCGTATTTTCTTGAATTTTCTCACATCAATGCCACCAAAGGGGCGGCGCTGGCTTACCTGGCCGGCTATTTCGGAGTGCATAGGGAGGAAATTATGGCCATTGGTGACAGCTTCAACGATCTTGAGATGCTGGAATACGCCGGTGTCGGGGTGGTGGTAGCCAACGCCAGGGAGGAAATCAAGAAAATAGCCGATTACGTAACCTCGCAACCCTACGGTGAGGGTGTTGTGGAAGCCCTTGAAAGATTCGTTCTGGGACATTCTATACATGATTAAACTGAATCAAGGTAAGAATAACCTGTGGTTAGAAAAGTTGAATCTTGTTTTTGTGAGTAGTCCAGGGGGGTGGTCATCTCGCCTCAATTTATTATCGGTGTGGACCTGGGCGGGACTAAAATCCTGACCGCCCTGGCAGATATGGACGGCCGGCTGGTGGCTGAAGTAAAAGTATCCACTGAAGCCCGGGAAGGCCGGCAGCATGTTCTCGGACGGATTACCGGGAGCGTTGAGCAAGTCCTTGAGAAAGCCGGGGTAAAGCCCGAACAGGTGCAGGCACTGGCCCTGGGCGCTCCGGGTCCCCTTGACACACGTCAGGGTATCATTCACTTTGCTCCCAATCTGGGCTGGCATGACCTGCCGGTCAAACAGGTTTTGGAGCAGCGCCTCGCAATTCCGGTATTGCTTGACAACGACGCCAATCTGGCCGCTCTGGGAGAGCACAGGTACGGCGCCGGCCGGAACGAGGATAACATGGTTTACATAACGGTCAGTACCGGCATCGGCGGAGGATTGATCCTGGGTGGCAGGCTCTACCATGGTAGTGCGGACGTGGCCGGAGAGATCGGCCACATGACCGTTTGCCCCGACGGGCCTTTGTGCAGTTGCGGTAACAGGGGTTGCCTGGAGGCACTGGCTTCCGGCACAGCTATAGCCAGGGAGGCCAGGGAACTGGCTGCCTGCGGCAGGGGCGCCGGGATTCTGGCAGAGTCAGGAGGGGACCCTGCCGGGATCACCGCCGTAACGGTGGCAGCGGCTGCGGCTGCCGGCGATGCCGGGGCGAAGTCAATTATCGCCCGGGCTGCCCGCTACCTTGGTATCGGCATTGCCAATATCATCAACATTTTAAACCCTTCACTGGTAGTACTGGGTGGCGGGGTTATGGATATGGGGGAACTGATCTGGCAGAACCTGCGCCCGGAAGTCCAGGCCCGCACCCTGGAAGCAGCCGGAAAAAGCGCACGCCTTGCCCCGGCGGAGCTGGGCAGCCGGGCGGGGGTCATGGGGGCTGTAGCTCTGGCGCTTCAAGCAGGCGGTGTGAAAAATTAAGAATTTGTTCCCTGCCGGCGCGGTAGTAGCGCCATGGCTATCCAAGTTCATTTAGGGAGGTATTCCGGCTGTATTATTTCGGTAAGGAAAACTGGCGCACCCTGGAAAGGGGTATCGAGAAGGAGTGGCTGGTTACCAACGGCATCGGCGGCTATGCCTCCAGCACCATCATTAACCTCAACACCCGCAAATACCACGGGTTGCTGATAGCAGCCCATAATCCGCCGGGTTTTAGGGTATTGCACCTGGCCAAACTGGACGAACGTTTTCAGGCCGGAGCCTGCCATTATAACCTGGCTGCCAACGACCACCGTTCGGGTTTCCTGGAGTACGGTTTTGTTCACCTCCAGCAGGTCACGGTTGAACCGTTCCCTGCCTTTACATATAGTTTTGGGGATATTACCCTGGTAAAGACCATCTTCATGGTGCACGGCAAGAACACCACTGTGATTTACTACCAGGTGCAAAATGGCGCGGAACCGGCCCTGCTCACCCTGGTTCCCCTGGTCAACTGCCGGGGACACCACTTTATCACCACCCGTGGGGAAATTAACTTCACCCAGCAAGCAAATGATAACGGCGTTTCCATTAAAGGCAGGGAGGAAATGCCTCCTCTGCTGCTTTACAGCAACTCCGGTATCTATATACCGGGTGACAGCTGGTATGACGGTATGGCCTATGCGGCGGAACGGGAGCGGGGTGAAAACCCTTATGAGGACCACTATATCCCCGGCCGTTTTGAAATTTCTTTTGCGCCTGGGGAGAGTAAAACCTTTACTGTGGTTGCGTCTACCGAAGAAGTTGCTAATTTAACCGGGGAAGAATTGCTGGCTGCGGAAAGAAGACGCTTGCAAGAATTGACGCAGCGGGCCGGCTTTGAGGATCCCCTCGCCCGCCGCCTGGTGCGAGCGGCAGACGCCTTTATTGTAGAGCGGCGTTCAACCGGCAAAAAAACCGTTATTGCCGGCTATCCCTGGTTTGCCGATTGGGGCCGGGATGCCATGATTGCCCTGCCGGGGCTTACTCTGGTAACCAAACGCTTTGAAGATGCCCGTGAGATTTTGCTTACTTTCGCTGAACATCGCAGGAAGGGGCTTTTACCCAACGCCTTTTTTGACGGGGCCAGGGACCCGGTATACAACGCCGTGGACGCCTCACTCTGGTTTGTCCATGCCGTCTATAAATATCTGACTTATACCAACGACCTGGAGTTTGTGCGGGAACAGCTTTATCCGGTGGTCCGGGACATTATCCACTGGTACATGGAAGGGACCGATTTCAACGTCGGTATGGACCAGGACGGCCTTATTTCAGCAGGTTCCCCCGATATTCAACTGACCTGGATGGACGCCAAGGTGGACCAGTGGGTGGTCACGCCCCGGCACGGCAAGGCTGTGGAGATTAATGCCCTCTGGTATAACGCCGTATGTATATTAAACATGCTGTCAGCTATGGTGGAAGGCAATCCGGCTTACCCGGAACTGCCCGGCAGAATAAAAGATCGTTTTGTTTAAAACGTTTTCGGCTAGTACAAAGTACAATTTGGTAGTATAATAGGGGCAAGGTTCTTTCTAATTCATTTTCTTGTCCGCCTCCTTTAATGGAGGCACCTACTCCAGGTGGAGTAGGTG
>LFSA01000129.1 GCA_001512635.1 Pelotomaculum sp. DTU098
ACCCACAGGGGCTGGCGGCTGGTGTTTTTAAGGGTTTTAGCAAGCTCGGCCTGGATGAATTCCGCCGCCACTCTGCCGGCGGCAGAGCCGGGCTGGATGAAGGTTTGGGCGCCCCGCCGGGCTGGGGAGCTGGAACTGTTGACATGGATGCTCAAAAACAGGTCGGCCTGGTTGGCATTGGCCATTTCCACCCGCCGGGTCAGGTCCTCCCGCTTCTTATTTGCCGGGCCGGCGGTGGCGGGGTTGCTCAGGTCGGTATCCGCTTCCCGGGTCAGCAGCACCATGGCCCCGGCCTGTCCCAGGTAGCCTGCCAGGCGCTGGGCAATAGCCAGGGTGATGTCCTTTTCCAGGACGCCGTCCTTGCCGGCCACACCGGGGTCGAACCCGCCGTGCCCCGGGTCTAATACAATCACCCGGTTCGCCACCGACCAGGCCTGGGCCTCAACGGCCTGCCGGCCAGCCCGGATTTCATAGAGGCGGACCAGGTAGAAGGCGATAAAGACCAGGGCCGCCAGGGCGGCCACGTGGCGCTTGCGGACCCGGAAGACCCGGATAAAGGTAGGAGACACGAACTATTCCCCCTTTGAAAAAACCTTAAGGACCGGAAGGGATATAAGGGAGCCTGTTGGAACATGCCGGCAGCGGCATATTTACCCCGAATAAGACATGAGGGCCGGGTGATATAAGAAAGCGGGTGTTCAGAAAACCGGGTGATATAAGGAACAGGCGTTCTGAGAACCGTTGATTTAAGAATCGGCGCTCTAAGGACCGGGTGATTTAAGAACCGGTTATTTAAGGACCGGGTGACCTGGGAACCGGTGCTCTAAGAACCAGGTGATACGCCCGTCTTCTTTGCGGTTTGAAACATTTTTAGCAAAGGAGGCACAGGCGTATGTTTTTGAATAAAGCTTTTTTGAATAAAGCGCTTTTGGGACTGAAAGGCTAACGCCATAATGAGCGCTTTATGAAGCGCTTTCGGGGCGGAAAGGGATACAGCATCAGGTCAAAGCCACCTTTATGAACCCCTTTATTAAACTAAAGGGGAGCCTGTCTTCTGAAAAGGAACATTTTCCCGGCTTCATGGGCGTGCCAAGGTTCCGGTGCGAAGAGAGCCTGTCTTATTATTAATAGGTATACTTTCCCTGGTAAAAGGGTATGTCCCTTGCCTTAAATATATGCTCCCGGTGGAAGATATATGTAATTTTGGTGGCTAGACCGCAGGGACTGCCGGGTCTTAAATTTTCCCTCTGTGGAAGATATGTGTAATTTTTGGGTCGGATTAGGCTGTTTTGAAGGGGGCTGGGACAGCCCGCGATGCCGGGTAATGGAGAGCGGCAGTGAGGTAGCCCGGCGAGTCTCTACTGCCACAGGCTACCCTTGCTGATATACTCGGGGGCGGCAGCCAGGTGGCCAGGCGGGGCTAACAGACCGGAGGTCAGGCTGGGGTGACAGCCCTGAAACCAGGCTGGGGGCACAGCCCGGTACCAGGCCGGGGGAGGCTGGCCGCCGGTGCCGGGTGTGGGTGACAGTTTGTGCAGGTTGGGGCTTGCCAGCCAGCCGGACTTTGAGATGCCGCAGCCAAGTGCGTGTGACAGTTTAGTCCTGGGGTAATGTCCGGTGTCAGGCCACCCAGCGGGTCAGGATCATCAGACCCCAGGCAACGGGCTCAAAGATGACCTGGGCAAGGATTGTGCCCAGCAGGTTGGAGATGGCGAGGTACAGGATAATCTGCTTCAGCTCTACCTCCGGCTCGTCCCCCCGGGCCACAGCGTCGGTAACCCTGGCCAGGACCGGGTCCACCATCATCACGTTAACCACTATGGAGGTGTTGCCCACGATTGCGGCCATCATAATGGCCGTGCTGCGAAATTCGGGGAAGAGGGCGCCAGCGTAAAGGCCCGCCAGGACGTTTGCGGTCCAGAGGCTGTAGCTGAAAAGGTTCCAGAAGAGGAAGGCGCCGGGGGTGGTCATTTTCCGGCTGAACAGTTCCTTCAGGGTGGCCCAGGAGGATATGCGGATTTTCAAGATACCGCCGCCGCGCTTAAACAGGGAAAGCAGGACCAGGGGAATTACCTTGAAGACCGAGCCGGTCCGGCCGAAGGCGTTGATGGCGTTGCTAAAGGAGGTAACAAAGCTGGGTATGGCCAGAATACCCAGTAGCGAGCCGGCAGTGGCACCGAGGATGACGAAGCGCAGTTTTAGGTTCAGGTCCGCCAGGGCCTCCTGGTAGACGGGAACGGTGGTGACGTCGGCTCCCGGGGCCACCAGCAGTGCCTGGTCGTAGGCACCCTTGATGATCATCTCCACGGTGGAGGCCAGCAGGGGGGCCTGGAGGGTGTTGGCAAAGCTCGCCGCCAGGTAGACCACGGAAAAGAGGGAGATGGCGGTGGCCAGGCTCCCGGTCCGCACGCCGGAAAGGCGGGAGGAGCGGGTAAGGTTGTTGATGAGGTTGATGAAGGCGGTGAGTAGAAAGACAACGAGCAGGCGGTCCAATGGTTCCTCCGTAGTTATGCAGCTACCATTATAGCTAATTTTTCCAATAAATTATACCACAACGGGGCAAAATAAAAAAGAAATAAAGAAAGCCCCGTGAGAGAGCTTAACTGCTAGCCTTCCCACGGGGCGTATTGTTTTTTCTCCTTTGGCTACTAACCGTTCAGGTCAGCTTTGGAAGGAAGAAGTAATAAACTATGCTGCATCTTCCTCGTTAACTGTTTCCATCAAGCCTTCCAGGTCGTTACCTGTATCTTGTTCTGTGTTAACCTGCTCATCTCCAATATCCTCGTCATTTTCAGGCTCCTCGTCATTTCCAGGCTCTTGTTCATTAACCGGGACTTCTGTTTCTTCTAATTCTTCTTCCCCGGCCGCAACTACCTGTTTGGCTTCATTGAAGGCGGTAACTGTTGCTTCCAGTTCCTCTACGGCTTCGTCAACATCCTGCTGGGTTTTCACGGTCTCCTTAGCTGCCTCAGCAGCGGCGATGGCAGCATCAAGGGCATCCATGTCCGCTTGAGTTACCCAGTAGGTGCCTGCTGGAACGTCTGAACCGTCTTCGCTTACCGTGATGCCTTCTTTGGCAGCTATTGCTGCTTCGATGGCAGTATCAATAGGAGTGATGTCGAGTTCTTCAAGTGTTTCCTCCTCAAGTGTTTCAGAACTCTCAGGGAAGAC
>LFSA01000052.1 GCA_001512635.1 Pelotomaculum sp. DTU098
CCCTCGGTGTTCCGGAAAATAAGGCGCAGTGTCTGTTCCACGTTATCCCTCCTTTCTCTGCCTGTTGATTAATGCTTCTGCTTTTTACGCCTGACTGCCTCTACTCTTCTACGAGGACAAACTCGTTGACCCGGCGCACTTCTTCCAGGTCGTGCTGTTGCAGCCCTGCCAGGGCACTGCCCACGGCAAAAACGGCATCGTCAGAAGCGGTCGCCTTTACGTTGGCGTATGAGCGGGTCCGGTAGACCGGGTTGCCCTGACCGTCCTGCCCCACGACAAGGCGGAGCTGCAAGCGGGAACTCAGGGGATTGACTGTTACGGGCATTTTTGCACCTCCTCTCCAGAGCTTTAGGCCGATCCAGGTTTGCTTTTCTGCAACCGGCCTGATGCTATTGTAAAGCAGGAAGGCACAAGGGCAAACTTACGTTCAAGCATAATTTTGTTCTCTTAGAGCTTCTAAGGAGTCTCCTTAGAGGCTCTAACAGAACAAAAAATTCCCTTACAGGTTCTAAGGGAATACTCTTGGAAGGTATAAGGGACAAAAATATACTTTTAAGAAGAATATAATGATTTGTTTCCTTCCTCGTTTTCCTGAAGCAGGATTCTGACACATTATGTAGAATTCTATGCAGGTATAAGGTTTTCAGGAAAAAAGAAGAAAAAAGAAAAAGAGGGATAAAAAGAGTCATTATGGAAGAAATCAGTTTGCGGGAACTTATTGAGGTGCTGTTGAAAAGAAAATGGCTGATTGTTTCCATTACACTGGCTGCTTTACTGGTCAGCGGTATTGTCAGCTTCTTTATTCTTTCGCCTGTTTACGAGGCCAGGGAGGTAATAAATATCCGCGGGGGCGGAAAATCTATTCCCGAGAAGATAGATCTCGATCTGGGTGTACTCTTGGAACAGCTCACCACGATCCCCTTGTACGATATCGAGACCTGCAGGCAGCAGATTCTCAGCTACCCCTTCCTGAAAGAGCTAATATCTTCCATTGAACAACTGGGGGATGCGACCCCTGCCGAACTTCGGGAATCAGTTACCATCGAGCAGATCCCCAACACGAACCTGATGAGCATCGCGGTGCGCCATGAGGACCCTGTCTTGGCCGCAAGTATAGCGAACAAGATTTCAGAGCTTTTTATCCGTCATAATAATCTTAGCAACCGGGAGCAGTTTGAAAAATCTGCCTCCTTCCTCCTGAATCAGATGGAAGAAAAACAGCAGCAGCTCGATGCTGTCATGGAGGAGTACAGGGACTTCCTTAAGCAGCCCCGGAGCCCGGCGCCGCCCGGCGCGCGGGGATCTGCAAGCTCCATGGAAAGCCAGGGTTTGTTGTTGCAATCCAGCGAGGGCGACGAGCTAAAAGAAGAGCTCAATTTTAAGATAGCCGCGCTCACTGGTTACAAGACAGCCCTCACAAATTTAAAGATCCGGCTGGCTGCCGCGCGTACGGAAAAGGAGTCCCTGGAAAAGCAGCTGTCTCTTATACACATCT
>LFSA01000041.1 GCA_001512635.1 Pelotomaculum sp. DTU098
CGCCCATTGCGGAAGATTCCCCACTGCTGCCTCCCGTAGGAGTCTGGACCGTGTCTCAGTTCCAGTGTGGCCGTTCACCCTCTCAGGCCGGCTACCCATCGTCGCCTTGGGGGTCTCTTACACCTCCAACTAGCTAATGGGACGCGGACCCATCTGTCTGCGGGTTTCCCCTTTCCTCATCTATTCTTCTGAATCTATGAGCGTATCCGGTATTAGCACCCGTTTCCAGGTGTTGTCCCGGTCAGATAGGCAGGTTATCCACGCGTTACTCACCCGTCCGCCACTAAGGTTACATTTCACTAGGTTTCAATGTAACCCCCGTTCGACTTGCATGTGTTAAGCACGCCGCCAGCGTTCGTCCTGAGCCAGGATCAAACTCTCCAATAAATTTCTTAAATCTATTAAAAGGTTTGATTGGCTCGTTTTTTGTGTTCGACAAGGGGGTTTGGCTTCGCCTCTTTCCCTCGTCTTACACGCGTTGTTTCGGAATGTACTGCTCGCTTTGCTTTCGCTTGACGAGAGTCATGTGTTCGGTAGCCGGTTGTTTTTGCCGATAGCCGGATTGTTTGTTGAAAACCACTTTCTGCGATTGGATTCGCTTTTGCGGTTTCCTCCTTAATCCCAACCACCAACGACCAACTACCAACTACCAAAATTACATCCATCCACTGTTTAGTTTTCAAAGACCGTGATTCTTGTTTGCCGGCGCCTTCCGGCGCGACATTTGTTATCTTATCATCTTTGCCGCTTTAACGTCAAGTAGTATTTTCTGGCTTTGTTGCCGCCTATAATTATAACCCTGACTTTCCATCTCCGGCAACGGCAAATTACAAAAAGCTACATTTAATGTGATCCCGGGTTTTCATGTTAGCATGAGCAGTCGCTCTTTGTCAAGGATGTCCCATAGCGCATAAAAACATAATCCGGACCGTTTTAAGCTAAAACAGCCCGGATAATTTGCTTTTTTTAAAGATTAAGACTTTTTGTAAAAATTAATCTACGAAGGCTTTACGGCATCTGTCTGTTACTGTCCGGAAAAATTTTTCACCCATATTTATATTTTATTCCCGGGGCTTCATCAAGGGGAAAAGCAGGACATCGCGAATGGAAGCAGAGTCCGTCAGCAGCATAATCAGCCTGTCGATGCCGATTCCCAGGCCGCCGGCCGGGGGCATCCCGTATTCCAGGGCGTTGATGTAGTCTTCATCCATCATGTGCGCTTCATCATCGCCGGCTTTCCTCTTCTCCGCCTGCTTTAAAAAACGCCCCTTCTGGTCGATGGGATCGTTCAGTTCGGAAAAAGCGTTGGCCATCTCCCGGCCGTAAATAAAGAGCTCGAAGCGGTAAGTCAGATCGGGATCTTCCGACTTGCGCTTGGCCAGCGGGGAGATTTCAACGGGGTAGTCCATGACAAAAGTGGGCTGAATCAGCCTGGGTTCCACCTGCTCCTCAAATACCTTGTTCAATATACTGCCCCGGTTGTCGGAGGGTTCCAGCTCCAGCCCCAGGCCGGACTGTTTGACCGCCCGGCGTGCTTCATCATCAGTTTTAATTTTGCTGAAATCAAGACCGGTATACAGTTTAACGGCTTCCAGCATGGGGATCCTTGTCCACCCCGGAGAGAGGTCAATTGGGGTACCCTGGTATTCAATCCTGTAAGTCCCCAGAACCCTGAAAGCCAGGTGGGAAATTAGTTCCTCCGTCAGGTCCATCATATCGTAATAGTCCGCGTAGGCCTGGTACAGCTCCAGCATGGTGAATTCAGGGTTATGCCGGGTGGAGATACCCTCATTCCTGAAGTTACGGTTAATCTCGTAAACTTTTTCAAAGCCGCCGACTAAAAGCCTTTTTAAATATAGTTCCGGCGCAATTCGCAGATACAGGTTGATATCCAGGGCGTTGTGGTGGGTGATAAAGGGCCTGGCCACGGCACCTCCGGCGATGGTCTGCATCATGGGCGTTTCTACTTCTAAAAATCCCCTGTTGTCCAGGAAATTGCGGGTTTCCCGGATAATTTTGCTCCGGGTCTCAAAAACCTCCCGGACTTCCGGGTTGACAATCAGGTCAAGGTAGCGCTGCCGGTAACGCAGGTCCACATCTTTCAGGCCGTGCCACTTTTCCGGCAGGGGCCGCAGCGACTTGGCCAGGACAACAAATTGCTCAACGGATACGGTGATTTCCCCCATCCGGGTTTTAAAAACATTGCCCTTAACCCCGATGATGTCGCCCAGATCCAGTTTGCCGAAGAGTTCGTAGGCGTCTTTCCCCACATCGTTGGAACGCACGTAAATCTGGACTCTGCCGCTGGCGTCCTGGATGTGGGCAAAGGAAGCCTTGCCCATGCCGCGCTTTGAAATTATCCTGCCGGCAATGGTTACCGGTTTGTTTTCCAGTTCCTCAAAACGGTCTAAAATATCACGGGCCGAGTGTGTCCGCTCAAAACGGCCGCCGTAGGGCTCGATCCCCTTCTCCCGCATTTCGTTGAGTTTTTCCCTGCGTACCCGCATCAGCTCATTGAGATCTTCCTCTGCCTGCAGGGCCGGCGCACCGGCCCTGTTAACTTCCCGGGCTTTATGTTCTGACATTTAATATGTGACCTTCTTTCTCTAGCGCAATATATCTAAGATCTGGTATTTCAACTGCCCGGCCGGAACGCTGACCTCGACAACATTACCCTTGGTCATCCCTAAAATAGCCTTGCCCACCGGGGATTCGTTGGATATTTTATTAGCTCCCGGGTCGGCTTCCACCGAACCCACTATTGTATATTCAAACTGATCTCCGTACTCAAGATCCTTGAGCAGTACCGTTGAGCCGATGGATACCACATCGGTAGCAATGCTCTCGTCGTCAATTATTCTGGCGTTGCGCAGCATTTTTTCCAGAGTCAGGATCCGGCCTTCTATAAATGCCTGCTCGTTTTTGGCATCCTCATACTCGGAGTTTTCACTGATATCGCCGAAACCGATGGCCTGCTTAATCCGCTCGGCAACCTCTCTCCTTTTTACGGTTTTGAGCTCCTCCAGCTCTTCCTCCAGCATTTTCAGACCATCTACGGTCAGGATTACTTCCTTTTCTTTCATGCACACAATCTCCTTATCCCCTGTATTAAAAGTTACAAAACAATATATGTCTTATGTCTAAGATTATGATTATTCTGCGGCTTTCCAAAAAGCCCTAAACTACACTTAAAGCACTGCAAAAACATAATTTTTTGCAGTGCTTGTATAATGCAGCGCATTATGCCCGTACATCAATGTCTACAAAATTGAAAAATTTTAAACCAGGTATATAATGGGATAACCGTACGCTTGCAAGGCGCCGCTTTTCCTAAACATTATAAGAAGACGGCCCTGCTTTGTCAAGGCCATCCAGCTCCCTTTTATTTAATTTGACAGGGCCGGGCAATTTTCTGCTCAGAAGCCCGGGATCTAATTCCGGCAATCTCCTTTTCCGTCATGGCCTTACCGAAACTCCGGAAGCCGCTCAGTTTAAATCCGTGTTTTTTAGCAAGCTGAGCAATCTCCTCCACCTGTTCCACTGTTAGTTCCCGTCCCAGGGTATAGCTCTCATAGCGCTGCTCCAGGGCCAGCACCATGGTTTCAGCCATACAGGCATAGGCCGTTCGGGGGGGGAATCCGAAATTAAGATTGAACTCCACGTCCCCGGGAACCTCCACCACACCGCCTTCGATCACCAGGACATCATCCCGCACCTCGGCTACCCGCCTGGATACGTCCCGGGGACGGGCTACATCGCAGACAACAGCGCCGCTCTTTAAGTCCTCCGGCTCGATAACTGTGTCTATGGAACTGGTTACGGTGATTACCACGTCAGCTGTTTGCAGGGCCTTCTTGCTGCCGGAGGTGACTTTTACAGCAAGTCCGGTGTCGTAAAGAATTTTAACGGCCAGTTCCTCCAGCTTGCGCTCATTTCGGGCCACAAGCGTTATCCTGCGCGCTTCCCTGGCCAGCACCAGGGCGCAGACCCGCCCGATGGCGCCGGTGGCTCCCATGACCACAACGGAAGAATTCTTCAGGTCATGCCCCATGACCCTGGCCGCTTCCCGGGTCGCTTCGATGGCCGTGGCAACGGTGTAGCTGTTCCCTGTTGTGACCGGGATCTTTAAGCGTCTGGCAACTGTGACACCGGCATCCCCCACAACTTTGGTGAAAGCGCCCAGACCTAAAATTTTAGCGCCCAGTTTTTCAGCCACCCGGCCTCCCTGGATTATTTTATTGAGAACGTATTCCTGGGGAAGGCTCATCAACAGCCGGACCGTCAAGGGGCAGGCGATAAACCAGCCCTCGGCCTCCCCATAGGGAGAGCGAATCCCGGTTATGTGGGATACCTTCATGGGAGGAAGCAGGGAGAAGGCTTTTTCAATAGCCCGGTCGGGTACAAACCGGGCAAACTTAAACTTCCTGGCGATGTCGCCGGCATGCATGGGGTGGATCATAAAGGCAAAATTTTGCAATAGCTACATCCTCCTATTCTTTAATCGCCCGGATTAATTCGATGATTTTTCCGGTATCTACATACTTGTCTTCCTGAATGGGCGACTCCCCGATCTCAAACCCCACCACATCCTTGTCAAGCACCGCTTCAAAAATTTTAATCCGCTTGTTTGAGCCGATGATAACAATATGGTCAAAGGAATGGGCTTTGGCGATCATTTCCATGATGGAATCGAAAAGGTCGATACCACTTTTTTGTTTGATAAATTCCCAGCGCTCATTTTCCGACATCAAAAAGATAAAGTCCACACCTTCGCGCTCCAAAGCCTGCTGGACTTCTTCTTTATTCAGAACCGGAAAGCCGACCACGGCCAGCCTGCGCCCTTTCCTGATTTCCCCCAGGCTTTCCAGGCGGCAGACGAGGGTCCTGTCCACGCCCAGACGGGAGGCGACTTCGGTCTGAGACAGTCCCTTTGCCCTGAGGCCGAGGATCTCGTTGATAACATTGTTAAGCTTGCGCCTGCTGATAATTTTTTCACCAAGCCTGATTAAATCCAAGTATTCCTCCGCCCCTTACAATGGTATTTATGATGAAAATATCTATTTTAAGGTAGTTGCCGGTGTTTTTAATAAGTTGCCCGGTTTTTCTCAAAGTATGTGCACATCATTGTGTACATACCAATATTAGCAAAAAAAGAAGCCCTTTTTCAAGAGCTTTAAAGATTTTTATCCGGCACACAAGCTCAGGCGTCCTCAAAACAGGACACCTGCGGCGACCGGAGGGCGGCAGAGGATATAGCAGAAGATATATTTGAGCAGAATATTTGTACAGGATTTGCACAGGATATTTGAGCAGGATCCTACACAGGATTGGCGCAGTATATGAGCAGAATATCTGCCCGGAATTTGCAAAGGATATTTTTATTTGCATAAGGTTTTATGCACCAGACTCGCCGGAGAGAAACAAGGTCAAAATATCTTTAATTTCTTCCTGGGATTGGGCCCTGTTGATTGTTTCCCTGAGGCGGGCCGAATTCCTCAAACCCCGGGTATACCAGGCGGCGTGTTTGCGCATCTCCCGGACCGCCACGTTTTCCCCTTTAAACCGGACCAGCAGGTCGAAATGTCTCAGAGCTGTGGCGATTCTTTCACCGTTGGTGGGGCCGGGAAGGAGTTCACCGGTTTTCAGGTAATGCACGGTCCGGCTAAAGATCCAGGGGTTGCCCAGGGCTGCCCGCCCGATCATGACGCCGTCACAGCCCGTCTGCCGGAGCATTTCCCGGGCGTCGGCGGGAGTCCGGATATCCCCGTTGCCGATAACCGGTACGCTGACGGCTCTTTTAACTGCGGCGATGATCTCCCAGTCGGCCCTGCCGCTATAAAACTGGTCGCGGGTACGGCCGTGCACGGTGACCGCGGCCGCGCCGGCGGCGGTCACAAGCTGCGCCAACTCTACAGCGTTGACCGTATCCTCACTCCAGCCCTTGCGCATTTTTACGGTCACGGGGACCCTGACCCGGCTGACCACCGCAGCTACCAGGGCAGCGGCCTTTTCAGGGTCCCGCATCAAGGCCGAGCCCTCGTTGTTTTTTACAATTTTAGGTGTGGGACAGCCCATATTGATGTCAATTATGGCAGCCCCCCGGCTTTCCACAATTTCAGCAGCCCTGGCCATGTATTCACTGCAGGATCCGAAGATCTGCACACTGACCGGGCCGGTTTCTCCTGAGATATCCAGCAGGCTGCAGGTCTTAGGGTTGCCGTACAAAAGAGCCTGGTCGCTCACCATTTCAGTGCAGACCAGGCCGCAGCCGGCCTCCTTTGCCAGGATGCGGCAGGCTTTGTCGGTGACGCCGGCCATGGGCGCGGCTATCACCTGGTTTTCCAGCTGTACGGGGCCGATTCTCAACGCTGCTTATTCCTTTCGTAAATAAGCCTCAGGCCGGTCAGGGTCAGTAAGGGTTCAACCCGCTCAATAACCGAGCTTTCCTGGGCGATCAGCCTGGCCAGGCCACCGGTGGCGATGACCTTAGTGTCTTCACCCAGTTCCTTTTTCATGCGCCTGACGATCTCATCGACCTGTCCCACAAAACCGTAAAAAATACCGGCCTGCATACTGCTGACCGTATTCCTCCCGATGATCCCGGCGGGCTTGACCAGTTCCACCCTGGGCAACTTGGCCGCCCGGGCAAACAGGGCTTCCGTGGAGATGCCGATACCCGGCGCTATGGCCCCGCCCAGGTATTCCCCAGCGGCGCTGATGGCGCAAAAAGTCGTGGCCGTCCCGAAATCCACAATAATCAGCGGGCCCCCGAAGAGCTCCAGGCCGGCTATGGCATTGACAATGCGGTCGGCGCCCACTTCCCTGGGGTTTTCATATTTGATTGGAAGCCCTGTTTTGATCCCGGGACCCACCATGATCGGGGTGACATTAAAGTATTTCTGGCACGCTTTATCCAGGGTATAGGTAAGCGGCGGCACCACCGTAGAAATAACCACCGCCTTGATCGACTTCATTTCCAGCTTGGAGGTGTCAAACAAATTTTTTAAAGTAATTCCGAATTCGTCGGAGGTACGGTTGCGCCATGTGGAGAGCCGCCAGTGCGCCACCAGTTCTTTATCCCGGAATACTCCCAGAACTATATTGGTATTACCTACATCAAAAACCAGAACCACAGGCGTCCCTGCTTTCCTTCTTTTTCTTTTATTCTGGACAACTTATCTTAACAACTAATTTTAACAGAGACCCTGGCGGCAGGGCAAGCAAAAATGAGGCTACATGTTGAAGAAAAGCAGGCTGAATTTGCGGACCCTGAATCCATGAACAAAGGAGAACCTTATAATTGCCCGGCTGCCCTTTGAGCATAATAACGGATGAGAATATCGGCCACCTCTTTGCGGGTAAATTCTTCCGGGGGTGTCAGCCCGGCCGCCAGCATCTCCCGGACCCTGGTGCCGCTCAGAATAACATGGCTGGCCTGAGTGTGGGGGCAGGTTTTAGCGCTGGCCATGCCGCGGCATTCCCTGCAGTAAAAGGAATGCTCAAAAAAGAGCGGGGTAATTCCCAGTTCCTCCGGCTCAAACTCCTCGAAAATTAACTGGGCCTCATAGGTGCCGTAATAATTCCCCACACCCGCATGGTCCCTCCCGACGATAAAGTGGGTGGCGCCGTAGTTTTTCCGGACAAGGGCATGGAAAATGGCCTCCCTCGGCCCTGCGTAGCGCATGGCTGCCGGGAAAGCAGAGATAAAGGTCCTCTCCGCCGGGTAATAGAGAGCCAGCAGGGTACGATAACACTCCAGCCTGACCGCTGCCGGAATGTCGTCGCCCTTTGTTTCCCCCACCAGGGGGTTGATAAAAAGCCCGTCGCAGATTTCCAGGGCGCACTTCTGGAGGTACTCGTGGGCTCTGTGGATGGGGTTGCGGGTTTGAAAGGCGACGATCCGCTTCCAGCCCCTTTCCTGGAAAATACGCCTGGTTTCGGCCGGATCCAGGAACATTTCGGGAAATTGCCGTACCCTCCTTTTGTTAAGCAGGGTGATTTCCCCGCCCACCAGATACGGGCCCCGCTGAAAAACCCGCTTTACTCCCGGGTGGGCCCTGTCCATGGTCCTGTAGACATTTAAGGCTTCCCGTTCCCTGGAATATTCGAAAACCTCCTCCACCTGAAGCAGCCCCAAAAGCTCTTTCTCCCCGCTGTAGAGCGCGGCCGGACTACCCTGTTCCAGTTTATCTGCTTCCCGCGGGGTAACGTCCAGAACCACGGGGATGCTCCAGACCGTGTTATCTGCCAGACGCATCCGGCTGACAACGCTTTCGTAATCCTCTCTCTTCATGAAACCCCGGAGCGGGCTGAAGGCGCCGTTGGCAATCAGTTCCAGGTCCGAGATTTCCCAGTCATCCAGGATCAGGCCGGGCAGGGAGCCGGCCGCGGCCAGGGCCTCTTCCCGTTCCGGCCCTGTCAACATGCGATTAACCAGTGTTCCGCCGTGCGGTTTTAGACTCAAGATTAATTCACTCCAGTCCCCTTCTGCCAGGCCCGGGCCTTATTCAGGCAAGAGCTACCGTACCGATGAAAAGCCCGGGCAGACTGACTGCCTGCTTTGCTCAGGCCCTGTTCAGGCCCCAGCGCTGCCTGATTGAGCATTCAACTTTACCGAATATAAATTTGTCGATAATCAGTCCGATGATGATAATTATAATCATGACTCCAACGACCTGATTCATGTCGTGCAGGTCCCTGCCAAGGGTGAGGATATAGCCCAGGCCGTCCTTGGGCGACAACAGCTCCCCGGCCATTAAAGCCCGCCAGGCAAAGGACCAGCCCTGCTTCATACCTGTGATGATGGTGGGGAAGGCTGCGGGAATAATCACCGAGGTATAAGCCTTAATCCCCTTCGCGCCCATTGTCCTGGCAACCCTCATATAAATGGGGGGCACGTTCTTGACTCCTCCCAGGGTAGCCATGCTTACGGAAAAGGTAGAACCCACCGCCACCACAAAGATTATGGAGTCCTCGCCAATGCCGAACCAGAGTATGGCCAGGGGAAGCCAGCAGATGCTGGGCAGGGTCTGCAAGCCCAGCAGGAGCGGGCTTAAGACCTCATCCAGAAATTTAGAGGCGACAATTAAGAGTCCCAGGGAAAGCCCCAAAACCAGTGATATGCTGTAGCCCAGGATGACCCTTTTCATACTTGCGCCAATGGCAATGATAAAACTGCGGTCCTGAAAACCTTCCAGCACATTTTGAAAAACACCCAGGGGAGAGGGGAAAAGAAAATCAGGCCAGATGCCGGTCCTAAATATTCCCTCCCACATTGCTATCAGGACTAAGTAGAAAAGCACTTTTTTGAAGAGACCAGCCGCTGTCATACTCTGACCTGGCAACCTTTTCCACCTCCTCCTTCAGCTCCTTCATGATCTGGTTGACAATCCGGATCAGGCCGGCATGTTCTGGTGCCCTGGGCCTGGCCAGATTAACCCGGTACTCTTTTTTTATTCTACCCGGGTCGGCCGCCATCACGATAACCCTGTCCGCAAGCAGGACGGCTTCTTCGACATTATGGGTAACAAAGATGATGGTTTTTTTGGTGGCGCACCAGATTTGCTGGAGTTCAGTGTGCAGGATTCTCCTGGTCTGGCTGTCCAGGGCTGCAAAGGGTTCATCCATGAGCAGAATATCGGAATTCATGGCCAGCGCCCTGGACAGGGCCACCCGCTGGCGCATGCCGCCGGATAATTCGTGGGTGAAGTGATGGGCAAAGCGGGTCAGATGGACCATTTTTAAATAATGCATAGCCCTTTCCCGTCTTTCTTTTTTGGACACTCCGGCAATCTTCATTCCGTATTCCACATTATCGATGACCCTCAGCCAGGGGAAGAGGGCCGGTTCCTGAAACATGACAATCCGGTCCGGCCCGGCCCCTGTTATTTCCCTGCCTTCCTTGTAGACCTTGCCGCTGCTGGCCTTTTCCAGGCCGGCAATAATATTGAGAACTGTCGTCTTACCACAGCCTGACGGGCCCACCAGCGAGAGGAATTCTCCTCTGGCAACGGTTAAATTGACGTTTTCCAGGGCTTTGATCTTTCCGTTATTGGTGCTGAAGATCTTTCCCGCGCCTTTGAGTTTTAACATCTCTCCACTCCCTTTAGTCAGGCTTCGTTTTTCAATTTCCACCGTCAGGGCCCTGTTTAAGCGGCGGCGCCGGCACCCCCTCAACCGGCAGGCCGGCTGTAACAACAATGCGGCACCGATCCTTAACCAGCGGCCGGCTTAGCACGCCGGCGCTTTAGCCTACTGCACCGGCGGCAGCCCCTTTGCCTGGAGCACCTGGTTTAAAAGATCCGTGTTGACGAGATTGGTGAGATCGGGCTGCTCCTTGAGATAGCCATAATCAAAGGAGAGTTTTCCAAATTCTTTAATGGAATCCGTCTCGGGGTCGTATGTTATGACAAGCCGCTCAAAGGCACTGTCCAGGACATCTTCAGGGATTTTTTCCCTGGTCAGTTTCTCGATCTGGTTGTTGATGGCGGCTTTCCCGCCTTCCTGATCATGATTAATCCGCTCCGTCAGTTCAACGTGGGCCTCCAGCCATTTCTTGACCAGCCCGGGCTGTTCCCGCAGTGCTTTGTTGCTGGCGATGACGAGGGCAGTGGTGTATTTACCGTCCCGCCAGACCTCGCCGGCATCAAGGACAACTTCAGCCCCGGCCTGCTTGACGATGATTGAACCCCATGGTTCGGGAACAAGGGCCGCATCCAGTTCACCCTTGACAATCAGCGTTAAAATGTCCGGGTTCGCCACCGGAATAATATTAACAGTCCCCCCTTTGGAACTATCCTGCAGGTTCTCCCGGTCCAGCAGGTACCTGAGGGAAATATCCTGGGTATTGCCCAGCTGCGGGATGGCCACCCTTTTACCGTCAAGGTCCTTGACGCTCTTTATACCGGCGCCGGGCCGGGCCACAAGCACGGCCCCTGCGTCGGACGCCCCGGCAATAATACTTAGCTCACCCCTGGACTTGACAAAGCCGTTGATGGCCGGAACCGGGCCGATATAACCGATGTCAATTTCACCGGCCAGGAGGGCTTCAATTTCCGAGGGACCCGCGTTGAAGGTGTACTCTTTAATTTTAATTTCTTCCCCCAGGGCTTTCTGGAAAGTTCCGTCACTGAATCCCACCAGGGCCTGGGCGTGGGTTAAATTCGGGAAATACCCCACTTTTAAGACTTTATCCGGCTCATCTTCCGCCTTCTTGCCGCATCCGGCCAGCGTCACCAGCAGGGCCGCAACCACAAGGATTGCGATAACAAGCCGGCAGTTACCGCTAATTCTCATGCTTTCATCTCCTCGAATTAAAAATCTGTTGAAAATGTCAAAGGGTAAGACATCTTCAAATTAAGGGCTATGAAAATACCGCTTTGCAATACTGCCGGCATAATCCAGCAAATTTGCATACTTATGCTTATAATTGGAGTTGATGCTTAATAATAACTAAAACATAACTAAGACCAGGCAGCGATTACTAATATATGATCTAAATGTATTTATTACCTTTTAATTGCCGATAAACTTCACCTCTTTTTAGCCAGGCAGTATCAATACCATACTACGTACACTGGATGCAAAATGTACCTTGAACTATACAAAATGTACCTTGAACTGGATCTGGGAATTATAGTAAATAATGCGCAAACACCAGACAATATTGCCTGGTGTTTGCAATAAATGCAATATATGGATTGCTAAATGAGATAATATGCGCAATGAAATAATCTGCGAAATGAATTGATATACGTAATGAATTAATATTAAGAAACTTTTCGTTAAAACTTAATGACCCATTGCTCCCCGGCAACGTGTTACACAGGGGCTGGACCTTCCAGGTGGAGCCCGGCAAACAAGGCCCTGCAGGGTTTCAGGCAGTTTTTCGCTGCGGATTTTAGAGCCTGGCTATAGCCGGCAGAAATTTTCCTCCGCGGATTTAGATCCTGGCTGTACCCGGCAGCAGTTTTCCCCTTGCAGGGCTTCAGGCCGGTTTTTTTCCGCTGCGACCGTCGCCCAGGCCGGAAGCCCAAAGACGCCTGTAAACCGCCCTGGCCAGCGCTGCCGCAGCCGCCGCCTTAACCAGATCAAGAACTATAAAGGGAGTAAAGCCGATGGCCAGCAACTGTCCCAGGGAGACGGTCCGGCCCAGATAAAAGGTTAGAATAAGGTAAAGGTAGGGAAGCCCGATCAGATCATACACGGCCACACCGGCTGCCATAGCCAGAAAATACGGGAGAAAACCTCCCTGCTGCCTATTTTTAAGCAACAGCCCCACCACATAGGCGCAGCCTACAAATCCCACCAGAAAACCGAAGGTGGGTTGAAGCACGTAGGCAGGCCCGCCAAAGGGAGGCGTGGCAAAGACCGGAACCCCCACCAGACCCAGCAGGATATAAACCACCATACTCATTGCCCCTAGCCTGGGGCCCAGCAGGCCGCCCGCCAGCATGGCCATAAAAGGAATCAGGCTGAAAGGGACTACGCTCCCGCCGTAGCGCGCCACCATGGCCGCCACAACGTTCAAGGCTGCAAAGACCGCTACCAGGGTAATATCCCGGGCAGAAAACCTGCTCATTTAACCAACCCCCCGTACCGGGTACCGGGTACCCGGGTTTTTTGTTTACCGGGTAGCCGGTTTCTAAATTCTTATTAGATTATTAATTATTGGATTTGCTATTCGTAGCTATTGGTAGCTATGCGTAGCTATTCGAAACTATTTGTAAACCTCTTGCAATCAATATGGTTTACATTAATGACACAAAAAATCTTAGATCATCCGCAGGGAAACCTCCCCGGAAACAAACCTCTGCAAATCTCCCTCCGGTAGCCGCAAAAGCAGCGCGCCGTCATTGTCAACATCCTCGGCCCAGCCGTCCCAGGCTTGATCCAGGGTCTGGATGCGCACCGGGCAGTTCAGGGATACGGACATCTCCTTCCAGGCAGCCCGCACCGGTTCAAAGCCCTGCTCCAGCCAAAGGCCGTACCAGTGTTCAAAGGATTCCAGGGATGCCTGTAAAAGCCTGACCCTGGACACTGTTTTACCGGTTTCCAGCTTCAGCGAGGTGGCCTTGTCCCGTACATCTTCAGGAAAATCCCCCAGGTCCTGGTTGGCGTTGATGCCTATGCCCACCACCAGGTGGCCAATCCGGTCAATCTCCGCGCTCAGCTCGGCCAGGATGCCGCAGACTTTCCTGCCGTCAACCAGGAGATCATTGGGCCACTTGATCCCGGCCCCGACCCCGGTTTCCAGGCGGATGGCAGAGGCCAGGGCTACCGCCGCAAGCATGGTAACCTGGGAAACCCGGGATGGGCTTACGGGGGGATACAAAAGCAGGGTAAAGATGATGCCTTTAAATCTGGGAGAGTACCACTGCCTGCCCAGCCGTCCCTTGCCGCCCGTCTGCTCCTCGGCCACCACCAGCAGGCCTTCCCCGGCGCCTTTAGCAGCCCACTCCCTGGCCACATCGTTGGTGGAGCCCACTTCTTCATAATAGTCGATATCCCGGCCCAGGACGCGGGTAGCTAAACCGTCCAGGACTTCCACCGGGTAAAGCCGGTCCGGAATAGCGGTCAGCCTGTAGCCTGACCGGGGCCGGGCTTCAATAACATAACCCTCTTCCCTCAGGGTTTGAATATGCTTCCATACGGCAGTCCTGGTTACTTTAAGGCTCCCGCAGATTTCTTCCCCGGAAAGGTATTCGGGCCTGCTGTTTTTCAGCAACCTTAGAATTGACTCTTTCAGCAGGTTCACCTCGTTATAAGTGATAAGTGATAAGTAGAGGAAGTGCAAAAAAGCTGATCATCTAAAATTTCTTGAAAGTAAGCGGCATAACCCCGTATTTTCATTGTAAGCTAATGATGGAGTTTTCGTCAACTGAATTTTTAGTCAAGGTTAACATTCATTATAAATAATTTGCTATTAAATGATTTGTTGCTTTTTAACACATAATATTTATATAATTTATTTATATTTTTTATTTGTATTTTTTCTATTCCATTACTTTAGATTCTTTTGGTCTCCTTGATATCCAGGCTGATGTCCAGGGACTTTACAGAATGGGTGAGCGCTCCCACTGAGATCAGGTCCACTCCCGTAGATGCTACAGCCCGGATAGCCTCCTCCTCGATCCCGCCTGAAGCCTCCAGCAAGGCCCGGCCGGCAACCAGCTCCACGGCCTCCCGCATGGCCGGGATATCCATGTTATCCAGCATGATAATGTCGGCGCCGGCTTCCAGTGCTTCTTCGACTCCGGCCAGATCCTCAACCTCCACCTCGATCCTGACCGTATGAGGGCATCCCCGCCTGGCCGCTTCAACAGCCTTTTTGATCCCGCCGGCCATCTTGATATGGTTGTCCTTGATCAGCACGCCATCATCCAGCCCAAAGCGGTGGTTATGTCCGCCCCCCGCCCTGACCGCGTATTTTTCGAGCAGCCGCAGGCCCGGGGTGGTTTTGCGCGTATCAACAATGAGGGCTTTTTCACCTGAAACCATTTCAACCAGGCGGGCGGTCCTGGTGGCAATGCCTGACAGATGGCGCAGGAAGTTGAGCGCAAGCCGTTCGCCGGTCAAAATGACCCGGGCTTTACCGGTAATTTCAGCCAGAACCCGGCCCCGTTCCACATGGTCGCCGTCCCTGGCCAGGGGGCGAAACTCAATGGAAGGGTCCAGCCGGCGGAAAACCATTTCCGCCAGGGGCAGGCCGGCTACCACACCAGCTTCTTTGGCCAGAATATAACCGGTGGAGACGGCGTCCGCCGGCACGGTGCTGTTGGTGGTCAGGTCACCGGCGCCGAGATCTTCCCTTAGACAGCGGTCTATCAGTTTCTGGAGTTCGATCATGTTCAGTTCCACGTGTTTACTCCTTTGTTGAGTTGTATTAGTGCTAAAAAACCAAGTTTCAAAAGATCAGTTTTTATAGAAGGATCAGTTTAAAAGAAAGATAAGCTTTTAAAGATCGTACTTTTGTTTTAAGAACTGTACTGTAAAGTCTTCCAGGGATATTTTCCGGGGGTCGAAACCGTCCACCAGGGCCTGGGCAAACTCCCGGTCGAAGATATAAATCCCTTCACCCACGTCCCGGGCGATCCCTTTCCGTACATTCAGGTAGCGGGCAAACCCTTCCACCAGGTTCTCCTCAACCCAGCCTTCCCAGGTATAAGGGACTTCTTCATTGAACATTTTCATAAGTTTTTCGTCTTTTTTGAGCTTGCCGGCCAGATATTTAAAAGACATACTCCCTGTAAAGGTGCGGAAAAAAGGATGGCTCATTTCGTGGAAAGGCGTGGCCCAAATTTTTTCCGGCGTGGCGTTCCACTGGATAGTGGTCAGCGAGACCTTATCCCGGTAAAAGCCTGAAGCCCCGATAATCCTCATATTGAGCAGCAGTTCGATAGCTTCTGGTTTTTCCTTCAAGGTAATGCCCGTTTCCTTCTCCAGAAAACTTACAATATCAAATTCTTTCTCCACCAGAGCGTTTATTGCCAGGGCCTTTCGTTCAAGAAGCGGCCGGATCTGCTGATAATGGGGCAGCGCGTAATTGGAGCCGTACCAGGAGTAAAAGTCGACGAGGGTGTTGCGCATTTTTCCAAAAAAACGATCTTCATGGATAAAGGCTATAACCTCGTCCAAACCGGCCTCCTGCCTGCCATTCTGGATCAGCTGTTCGGTCATAGGGTGATGGTGGTATTCCGTCATAATCTCACGCAGCTGGGCGCGGCGGTGCTCGTCCCAGCTGTTGTAGGTACTATAGAGCCAGTTATAGTGCGTCGCGTAATCTTCATCCACTGCCGCCAGGTCGCGCAGCGTCTCCCACATCCCGGGGTCTTTTACGTTGGCCCGGTATATCTCTTCCGAAGACTCAAACAGGAAGATACAAAAATCTTCAGGCTTTATAACCAGAGCTCTTTCCCTTTCCCCTTCATTCTGAGACGTCATCCAAAGTGAACAACCAGTCAAAAAAAGCAGGACCATTGCTAAACAACAAAGAGAATATCCCCAGGACTTCGCTCTTTCTCTTATCAAACCTAATCACCCGCTCTCCGGTGTAAGCTCCCTTTCAACCCCGGCCTTTAACAATAATCTGGTTCATCTTTTTTGTAATGTTTCATTTGCTTCAGATGAAACAAACTACTGGCTTACATCCCGGTTAATATGGTATTAATCCACCAGCGCAAAAACCATTATAAAGAAACTGGAATATATATGCTTAATAATGTGCATCTTTACCTGTGCAGCCGAAATCCAGAAGCGGTTTATAGAAGTTTATAGAATATATATTATTTAAAATACTTCTTTGCCGGAATTGGTTTTATAGAATTGCTTACATTACTGTTAATATTATACAAATTTTTCCGATGACAGTATACCCCTGGTATTTGTCTTTTGTCAATGGCGGCACTTTTTAACTTCGCCCGTCCAGATAAACCCGGGCCACAAAAGCCCGGGTTCCGGTCTCTATGTTGTATTTTCAGACTGTTTTAAAGCACCAAAGGTTGCAGATGTTTTTCCATACTATAGATCCACAAATCCGGTCAAATTATTCCAGATCAAATTAAATTAATAAAAACGGTGCCATTAATATTTAACCTTATTTTACCTTTTAGCTTTTGCCTAATTTGTTCAAATTTCTCATTTCAGCATTTTTCTATTATAATACCCTTAATTACTGATACACAAAGGGTGCAACCTCCAGCAGATCCAGAATATTTACTGCATTATCTTTGTTTACGTCAGCTTTCCTTGAGTCGGAATCCGACACAGGACCAAGCCTGGACGCTATGAAGAGAAGGTCCTCAACATTCACCTGGTCATCGCCGTTGACGTCGCCCGACTTGACGGTGGTGAAGCTAAAGGTGTAGGTGTTTTTTAACAGATTGCAGTTGAGATCTTTCACCGCGCCTTTGGGTATTGTAACTGTATACAGAGTCCCATTAGCAAGCTTGGAAGAAGGGCGGATTGTGATTGCCTGATAGCCCAAACTGACCGAAATATTAACGTTTTCTTCGCCTGCTTTAAGCGTGATGCTGTTAAATGTATCACCTCTATCAATGGATTCATTGAAGTTTACTTTGATGATCTTGTCCACCGGAACAAGGGTACTATTATTGACGGGGTCTGTACTCGCAACCACCGGCGGCGATGTATCCCCTCCTCAGCCCGCGGCTGCTATCCCGCCCGAAGGCGCAGTAATCAGAAAAAGACAAAGGATCAATGAAAAACATGCTAACAAAACCCTGTGTGCCAAATGGGTAATCATCCCGGGCTACCTCCGTTCGACTTTTCTTAAAGTATTATACTTTTTATTTACAAATCCTTTCTGCTTTGCTTTCCGGGGAAACAGCGGGACAAGGGACCTATCCCCCTGTCCCGCCCGTGTCCTACCTGTTCAGTCTCACTGGTTCAGGTAACGGGAAATCATGGCGCAGGCTTCGGCCCGGGTGGCGCTTTTTTTAGGGCCGAAGGTACCATCGGGATAGCCGCTGATCAAGCCTCCCCGGACCGCTTCAACAACATAGCCCTTGGCCCAGGGGGCAATCTCCCGGTCGTCCGCAAATTCCGTTTTGGGATCTACAATGGCCTGGACCGCTGCCTCCCGCTGCAGGCCGCGCACCAGAATTACGGCCATCTGCTCCCTGGTAATCCTTTCGTTGGGCAGAAATTCACCGGTTTCCATACCTGTCACCAGGCCGGCGCCGGCCGCGGCCTCTACGTATCCGTAGTACCAGTCACCCGGTTTGACGTCAGCAAAGGAAGGCTTTGCCGGCTTCACCTCGGCCAGGCCTGTTGCCCCGGCTATAAGTTTGGTAAACTCAGCCCTGGTTATGCTTTTTTCAGGGCTGAAGGTACCATCGGGATAGCCGCTGATTATTCCTTTCCGGCAGATTTCCCGGACCACGCCATAGGCCCAGTGGGAAGAGGGCAGGTCGGAAAACGTGCAATCGTCCCGGCCCTCAGGTATATCCCCGCCGTCAACCGGTGGTGCAACGGGCCGGGCGGCGGCTGCTTTGGTGGTAAAACTCCAGCTGATAGCCCGGTTTTTTGTGCTGCCGCTTTTATATGCTACCGTACCTTCAGGTACGTAAACGGTGTAGGTGGTTTCGTCCTTAAAGGTACTGTGAGTTATAAGCAGTGTTTTACCGTCAACGGTTGCTTTAACATCCTCAACCTTTTTACCGGTGCTGTCGTTAATATACACCTTGTCCAGTTGTAATGCTCTGATTTCCCTGTTAAAAGTAAGCTTCACCACGGCAGCCGGGTCCACAGCTTTGGCGTCCCTGGCAGGCTCGTAGACAACAACTGTTAAATCTACCGAGGAGGAACCTCCCCCTCCACCTCCGCCGCTGCTTCACGGGGAGCAGTCGTCACCGCCGCCGCCTCCGCCGCCGCTGGATTTGGTTTTAAAGGTCCAGCTTGCAGGATCGTTCAATAGGCCGGTTTCGCTTTGAACGGCGCCGCCGGGAATGCTGACCTTGTAATCTTTGCCGCTGTCCAGGTCAGGGTGGCTTATCTCCAAAACCCGCCCGGAAAGGGCTGCGCTGACACCGATCAGGGCCGCGCCATCACTTTCAATTTTAACTCCCGATAAATCGACTTCCGTTACATCCATATTGAATGTGGCGCTGATTTCCGCATCAACAGCTACGCCGGTGGCTCCTTTGGCAGGCTGATATACTTCTATTTCGGGTTTGGCCGCCTGCTCCACAGAAACCCTGAAGGCCGCCTCAGCATCTACAACGTTGGCCGTAGCATAAACCCTGTAGTCTCCGGCTTCCAGGGTACCGGCCGGAATGGTCCAGGTAAAGGCACCCTCCACATCCGTTGTTTTCTGGGCAAAGGCCAGCGGTTCGTCACCCAGGTACAGGACCAGTCCGATAGCCACGTCCGGCACGGGGGTCCGAGACCCGTTGTCTTTCAATAAGGACCCAGACACTACAACAGACTGGTCCGGACTATAGTCTGTCCTGTCGGTTCCCAGAGTTAATTTGTAAGATGCCGGTACAGTTTCCTCCCGTATAGTGAAGCTTGCCTCTGCGCGCGCCACATTAACGGTGGCAACAACCTTATATTCGCCCGGCTCCAGGTTGTTTGTGGAAAACTGCCAGGCATAGCGGCCGTCATTTCCGGTAGCGGTTTGCCCGAAAGCAACCGCTGAATCTCCCTTCATTAAAACCAGGCCGACGGATACATTGCTTGTGTCACTGTCTCCCTGGAGCTTCCCCGCTACAATAACGGTATCATCACCACTGTCATAGGAATTTTTGTCGGTCCCAACCGTCAAGGTATAGTTACCGCTTGCGGCCGTCAGGTTGTAATTGGCGTTGCTGACCAGCCCGGAGAAAACCAGGACTGCCGTAAAAAGCAGGAGCAAACTGGTTCTTTTTAACTTCATCCGGAAACGGATCACCTCTCATCTCTCAGATGCCTTTTTAAAAGAATGGCGCTGTGTCTGAGACAGCGCCATTCCGACAGCTAATCCTACTCGTTGTCCGCGCTATTAATATAGCGGGAGACCATCGCGCAGACCTCGGCCCTGGTTGCGTTTTTCTTGGGACCAAAGCTTTGGTCCGGATAACCGTTCACAATGCCTTCCCTGAATTCTATTACAATATAACCCCTGGCCCAGGCAGCGATGTCCTGGTCATCCGTAAAGTCTGTCCTTGCGTTCGCCAGGGAAGCAGCTTCGCTCTCTTTGCCCATGGCCCGGCAGATCAGCGCTGCGATTTCCTCCCGGGTGATCCTCTGGTTGGGACGGAATTCACCCGTCTCGTAGCCCTTCACCAGGCCGGCCCTGGCCGCCGCTTCAATGTAACCGTAGTACCAGTCTGACGGGTTAACATCTTTGAATTGAGGGCTATCCGAAGCCGCTTCCTCGAGCCCCTGTACCTTCACCAGAATCTTGGTCATTTCCGCCCTGGTAATGTTGTTATCCGGCTTGAATGTACCGTCGGGATAACCGTTGATGTAGCCCTTCAGGCAGAGTTCCTCGATCACGCCGGCTGCCCAGTGGGCATCGCTAACATCGTCAAAGGTGCACTCTTCAATATCCTTAACAGCGGTGGTGAACTTCCAGCTGACCTCCCTGTTCGTCTCGCTGGAGTTCCTGACGCCCACTGTTTTTGCCGGAATAACTACCCTGTAAGTGACGCCGCCCGCAAATTCATCATGCTCTATGGTCAGGACCTTGCCGCTGATGCTTGCCTCAACACCTCTTACAATTTTACCCTTGCTGTCCTCGATGTACACTTTGCCCAGGTCGACCGCTTTGAGGTCCAGATTAAAGGTGGCCTTTACTTCAGCATCGGTGGCAACGTCTTTGGCGTCTTTACCGGGTTCATATTTTTCAACGCTCAAGAGGATGTCGCCGTCACCGATCCCGCCGCCGCCTCCGCCGCTGGTTCTGGTCCTGAAGTTCCACCTTGCTTCATCGTTCAGAAGGCCGGTCTCGCCCTCCACAGCGCCTGCCGGAATAATAACTTCATAGAAAGTCCTGTAGCTGAATCTGGGATGGCTCAGCTTCAGAACCTGGCCTTCCAGGCTGACACTAACGCCCTCCAGGGGTACACCGTCTTTTTCGATTCTAACCCCTTCTAAATCTGCCGCAGTTACATCCATATTGAAGGTTGCGCTTACTTCTGCATTCAATTGAACATATCTGTCACCGGGGGCCGGTTTAAAAATCTCGATTTCCGGCTTGCCGGTTGCTTCAGTGGATACTTTAAAGCTTGCCTCCGCAGTGGCCTCGTTTACCGTCGCATAGACCCGGTAATCTCCCAGCTCAAGGGTGTTGGCCGGGATGGTCCAGGCATAAGCTCCCGTGGCATCCGTATATGTCTGTTCAAAGGCAACCTCCTCGTCACCCAGGTACAGAACCAGGCCGACTGCCACATCCGGCACCGGGTTTTGGGCCTCATTGTTTTCCAGCAGCAGACCCGACACCTCAACAGCTTCGTCCGGCTCATAGATTGCCTTGTCGGTCTGAACCGTCAAGATGTAGGGTCCCACCGGCGTATCGTCTTCCTTGGTGGTGAAGCTCCAGACGATTTCGTCGTTGGCAACTCCAGCCTCTGTTTGCACTGCCCCTGCCGGTATGGTGACAGTGTATTCGGTATAAAAGGCAAAGCCGGGATGAGTTACGGTCAGCACCCGGCCTTCCAGGGCAGCCGTCACGCCATCCATTGCCACGCCGCCTGCTTCAATCTTGACACCGCTCAGGTCACCCTCAACAACATCGCGGTCAAAGGTGGCTTTTACTTCAGCATCCAGTGCCACGCCCGTGGCTCCGTCTGCAGGCTCGACTTCTGCGACCGGCTTATCTTCTCCGCCGCCGCTGTCTTCTTTGGTGGTAAAGCTCCAGACGATTTCGTCGTTCGCAATTCCCGACTCAGTCTGCACTGCCCCTGCCGGTATGGTGACAGTGTATTCGGTGAAATAGTCAAAGTCGTCATGCGCAATGGTCAGCACACGGCCTTCCAG
>LFSA01000117.1 GCA_001512635.1 Pelotomaculum sp. DTU098
TCTTTTTTTACCTGTTTTTACTGCTCCCTATACTGAAAACCCACATTAATTTTACTCATACGGTTGGTAGAAGGGTAGCCATGCTGGTTATTATGCTTTTTCTACTGGGCATAGTAGCCGGCTGCGGCGGAGGTGCACAGCAGACTGGTGAAAAGGCCGGAGATACGGCAGATACCATTAATGTTGGTATCAATGTCGAATTATCCGGTGGTGTAGCTAGCTATGGTACTAATGCCAGAGATGGTGCAATACTGGCAATCGAGGAAATTAAAAAGGCCGGTGGTGTGCTGGGTAAGCAAATCAAGCCTATTGAAAGGGACTGCAAGTCCATTGCTGACGAAGCTATGAGCGTAAGCGCTGCTTTGATTAGCGAGAATATCGTTGCCCAGATTGGACCGCTCACCAGTGGTAACGTGGCCGGCAGCACTCCCATTATGATGGAGAATAAGGTTCCCTTAATTGCTCCGGCGGCTACAGCAGCCAATGTTACTGTGGATGACAAGACCGGCAAAACTAAAGATTATATTTTCCGGGTTTGCTTCATCGACCCCTTCCAGGGAACCCTGATGGCCCAATTTGCAGCGGATAACCTGAACGCAAAGAATGCTGTTATTTATTGTGATAACTCCAGTGACTACGGTAAAGGCCTGGCGCAATACTTTGAAAAGACCTTTACCGAAAAGGGCGGCGTCATCCTGGCCAAGGAAGGTTTTGTAAAAGATGACCGTGACTTTAGAGCTACCTTGACCAAAATTAAAAGTTTAAACCCTGACTTTATATATGTGCCAGGTTATTACCAGGAAGTTGCCCCTTTGATCAAACAGGCCCGGGAACTGGGTATAACTGTTCCCATTGGTGGCTGCGACGGTTGGGACTCTCCTGATATGGTAAGTGTTGCCGGCCCCGAAGCCTTAAACAACACATATTTCACTAACCACTATTCTTCCCAGGACAAGGATCCTAAAGTGGTGAAGTTTGTTGAAGCTTTCAAAGCCAAATACAATAAAGATCCTGATGCCTTTGCTGCCTTAGGTTATGACTCAGTACAAATTATGGTCCAGGGATTGAAAGACGCCGGCGAAGCTGATCCGGTTAAACTGAAGGAAGCACTGGAGAAGATTAAGGACTTTGAAGGTGTTACCGGTAAAATGAGTATTGACGATCAACATAACCCTGTTAAAGCCGGGGTGATAATCGAGTTCAAGGACGGCAAACAGGTAATGAATACCCGGATTCAACCATAGTATGCTTAAAGGGAAGAGAGGATAACTCCTCTCTTCCCGTTTAAACACAGGGGGATGTGGAAACATTGCATGAATTTACTCAACAAATAGTTAACGGGTTGTCCCTGGGTGCCATATATGCATTAATCGCCCTGGGCTACACCATGGTCTATGGTATTATTAAGCTGATTAACTTTGCCCACGGAGATATCATGATGGTCGGTGCCTTTGTGGGTTATTTCTCATTGACACTCCTGGGAACAAACATTTTTGTTGCCATGGTGACAGCTATGTTAACCTGTGCCGTGCTGGGAGTTTTAATTGAAAAAATAGCATACCGGCCTTTGCGTAATTCGACTCGAATCGCGGCACTAATTACAGCCATTGGCGTCTCGCTTTTCTTGGAATATACGGTTATCTTCCTTCTAGGACCTTCCCAAAAAGTTTTTCCTGCATCGGCTTTCCCCTTAAAAGCATATAACGTGGGAGGATTATCTATTTTAAACAAGGACGTCTTTGTTTTTGTTTCAGCAGTGGTTCTGATGTTAATTCTGCAATACATCATTAAATGGACTAAAACTGGAAAAGCCATGAGGGCTGTTTCCCTTGACCGGGAAGCAGCACTCCTGATGGGTATTAGCGTAGACAAAACCATTTCCATTACCTTTGCTATCGGATCGGCCCTGGCCGCAGCGGCAGGCGTAATGGTAGGTGTTTATTATAATACAGTTAACCCCTTGATGGGAATTATCCCGGGGCTTAAAGCTTTCGTGGCAGCCGTACTGGGGGGTATAGGCATTATCCCCGGTGCAATGGTTGGTGGATTTGTAATGGGTATTCTGGAAACCATGGTTAGTGGTTATGGCAACAGTCTTTACCGGGACGCAGTTGCTTTTGGTGTACTAATATTGATTCTGCTAATCAAGCCCAGTGGTATCTTCGGTGAAGACACCGGCGAAAAAGTGTAGGTGAAAAAATGCAGATGGTAAAGAACAGATGGCTAAAAATTGGTTCAGAAGTACTAGTCCTGGCATCGTTATTTACACTGGTACAATACTTGATTGCAGCGAACCTGCTAAGCCAGTACCTTCAGATAAATTTGACTTCCATGTGTATCAACATTATTCTGGCAGTCAGCCTCAGTCTAATCAATGGTTTCACCGGACAGTTATCGCTGGGCCATGCCGGGTTTATGGCAGTGGGAGCCTATGTGGCAGTGATAATGACCAATATGCTGGATCAGCCATTTATTATTGGTATACTGGCCGGTTGCCTGGCTGCCGCATTGGCCGGCTTTATAATTGGTGTACCTACATTAAGACTCAAAGGAGATTACCTGGCCATTGCCACCCTGGCTTTTGGTGAAATCATCCGGGTAACCCTGCAGAATATTGATTATGTCAACGGGCCGGCCGGCATAATGGGAATCCCCAAACTCACCACCTGGCCCTGGTTGTTTGGAGGAACTGTACTAACAGTTCTGGTGATAGTCAACCTGGTTAATTCCAGCTATGGACGCGCTATCGTATCAATTCGTGAGGATGAAATAGCGTCGGAACTAATGGGAATTAATACCACCAAATACAAAGTCCTGGCCTTTGTGATCGGAGCAATGTTTGCCGGTCTGGGCGGGGTCCTGTACGCCCATTATTTTTATATTATCAAACCCGAGACTTTCAACTTCCTGAAATCCTTCGACATACTGGTAATGGTAGTCCTGGGAGGCCTGGGCAGCACTACCGGGGCTATCATAGCGGCGATCTTTATCACCGCCATAACAGCAGCCCTGCAATCCTTCCCGGCAATCAGGATGATATTATACGCCCTTATACTAATTATCGTAATGATCTATCGTCCCCAGGGACTTATGGGGAACAAGGAATTAAGCACAAAGATTTTCGGTAGGATTTGGAGTGGACGTAATGAACTTAATGGAAATAAATAACTTGGACAAATCATTTGGTGGCCTGAGTGCCTTGCTGGACTTCAATTTCCAGATAGCCGAAAATGAGCTGGTGGGGTTGATCGGACCCAACGGCGCAGGCAAAACTACTGTTTTTAACTTAATTACCGGGGTGTACAAACCAGACCGGGGTAGCATTATGTTTAGAGGGGAGAACCTGGCGGGGTTGCCTCCCTACACCATATGTGCCAAGGGTATCGCCAGAACTTTTCAGAATATACGTCTTTTCAATGATCTCACTGTTTTGGACAATGTAAAAATATCAGCCCATAAAAATGTGCCCTATGGGTTAATTAGTGCCATTTTCAGGACACCCGGGTTTTTCCGGGGAGAAGAAGAAATTGAGAAGGAAGCCTTGAGATACCTGGAATTATTTCATTTGAAGGACAAAAAGGACGAGCTTGCTAAAAACCTGCCCTATGGAGAGCAACGCCGGCTCGAAATTGTTCGCGCCCTGGCTACCAGGCCGCTGCTGCTGATTCTCGATGAGCCCGCGGCGGGTATGAATCCTCAGGAAACCCAGGAACTAATGGGCTTAATTCGTCATATAAGAGATGAATTTAATTTGACCATCCTGCTTATTGAGCATGACATGTCGCTTGTTATGGGAGTTTGCGAACGCTTGTATGTCCTGGATTATGGCCAGATAATCGCTGAAGGGACCCCAGCAGAAATTCGCAGCAATAGAAGAGTAATTGAAGCATATCTGGGAGAGGATGTTGAATAAACTATGCTCGTAGTGAAAGATATAGATGTTTACTATGGAGCCATTCATGCCTTGAAAAAGGTATCTATTAATGTTGAACAGGGCTCTATAGTTACCTTAATCGGTGCCAATGGCGCAGGCAAGTCTACCACTTTAAAAACCATTTCGGGATTAATAAGGCCTAAATCCGGCAGTATAACCTTTAAAGGGAAAGAAATTACCAGGGTTCTACCCGAGAAAATTGTTGAATTGGGTATTTCCCAGGTGCCGGAGGGAAGGCGGATATTTGCCGCTATGACCGTAATGGAAAACCTGGAAATGGGCGCTTTTCGGCGAAAAAACAAGGCTGATATTAACAGGGATATTGAAATGGTTTTCACCCGTTTTCCCCGCTTGAAGGAAAGGCGCAAGCAAACGGCAGGTACCTTGAGTGGAGGGGAGCAGCAGATGCTGGCAATAGGCAGGGCCTTAATGGCAAGACCAGAGCTGCTGCTTATGGATGAACCATCAATGGGACTGGCCCCCTTACTGGTTAGAGAGATCTTTGAGATTATTAAAGACATAAACAGTCAGGGTACCACTATTTTGCTGGTAGAACAAAATGCTAAAATAGCACTATCAACAGCCGACTATGCCTACGTGATCGAGACGGGTGAAATTGTACTGCAGGGCAAGGCCAGAGAATTGATGCACAGTGAAGAAGTGAAAAAAGCTTATCTTGGTGGATAAAAAACATACCATAGCAATGAAATGGGGGGAGATTAACGTGAAGGTAAAGGATCGCATGTCCACTAATGTTGTAACAATACAACTGGATGGCAGTTTGGCGGAAGCATTCCGTATTATGAAAGAAAGAAAAATTCGCCGTTTGCCGGTTATGGATGGAACAAAACTGGTGGGGATTGTCACCCTTTCTGATTTAAACCGGGCAGCACCTTCCCCCGCAACATCACTTAGTGTCCATGAAATAAATTACCTTTTGGCCAAAACCAAAATCGAAGATATTCTGCCTAAAAAACAAAAATTGCTGACTGTATCATCAGAAAGCTACATCGAAGAAGCAGCCCGGATCATGAGGCAGAATACCGTTGGCGGCTTACCCGTTGTTTACGGTGGAGAACTGGTAGGTATTATAACTGAGACAGATATATTTGATGCTTTACTGGATATATTAGGAGTAAACAAGCCCCACTGCCGCATAGATGTGTATATAGTAGACCGGCCGGGAGCCCTGGCTGACTTGATTGGAATTATATCCAGCAAAGGCTTAAGCCTGCTCAACACTGTGGCTTATTACGATAAAAACAAAGACATGTATAAGACTATTTTGCGGGTGGAAACCCTCGACTGCCAGCCAATTGTTGAGGAAATCAAAAATAAAGGCTATGAAATTGATTCGGTTATTGTATCACCCGGCAAATAATGGGCAGGGGAACATGTCCCCCTTGTCCCCCCGGGTGAGAATATTATCCTGCAAGACTGAGCAATACTCTTTTTTGCCTGACTGCTTCAACAAAACCTCAAAGTCAATTCGGCTTCCATCAAAATCTTGCTTGAGCACCCGTACGGAGCGGGTGCTTTTTAGCAGCGCGACAATCCCGGCATCTCCAGGGATACCTAAAATGGATATTTGCTGTAATATTCAGCGGAATTTCTTCGCTAATATTCTCTCAGTGAAAGGCTTGCTCGCTTTTCTCAACTTCGAGGCAAAAACGCACATCAGTAAAAAAGCCGGGTGAAATGCACCCGGCTTTCTCCAAATATCTTAGAAGTTGAATACTTCGTCGATTTCTTCTTCTGTGAAGTCCCAGTAAGTGTTGTGAGGCGGGCATTCCTCATCAAAGAATTCCGGTAAGCGGTCGTTGTACTTGTTAAATCCGGCCCTTTCGTTGAAGCCCCGCTCCGCCTTGAGGATGGTCTTGCCGAGTTCGGTCACGTCGTCCGCGGTGAGAGAGAGTCCGTACTGGGCATTGATCATGTCAATGAGAGAGGTGAGCCCTTCCGGAATATCCAGGATGGCGAAGGCGATAAACAGGCACATACCGGTGCTGTCTACAGCAGCGGTAGCGATTTGCAGGTTCCGGGACAGCTCCACGTTGCCCTCTTTCTTAAGTGGCTCAACAAAGCCGCCAACCCTGAGGATGTTGGTCGCAACGGCATAACCTGCAGTGTGGTCGGCACCCATGGGAGTGGTGGCGTAGGTCAGGCCGACACCTTTAACCGCACGCGGATCGTAAGCGGGAATGGCCTGGTTTTTCACAACAGGAACCCTGTACATACCGAAGCACTTGCCGGTAACTGCAGCGCCGCAGCCGATGATCCGGCCCAGCGGAGTTCCCTTGCCGATTTGCTCAACCAGATCCAGGGCAGCCTTGCCGTCGCCCCAGGGAATTACACCGGCATCCATGGCCACAGCAATGGTTACGGCCGTCTCGATGCTGTCTACGCCTACGTCATCCATGGCACGGTCAATATAGGCGATTTGGTCCAGATCCTTGATCTTGGAATTGGCGCCCAAACCCCAGATTGTTTCATATTCAAAACCACTGGTGATGTATTTGCCTTCTTTGTCCACATAGTGCTGGGAGCAACGGATGATACAGCCGCGATGGCAGCCGTGGCTGGGGTTGCCGCCGCGTGCCTCCATGGTTGCAGTCATAGTTTCGCCGCCGATATCATTAGCCCAGTCGTTGCGTCCGTATCTGAAGTTTTCGGTGGGCAGGCCGCCGGCTTCATTCAGGATGTTGACCAGAACGTTTGTGCCGTAACGGGTCAGGCCCTCACTGGTAACCGGGTGCTTCCGCAGGGACTCGGCAAATACCCTGGCAGCCGCTTTGAAGGCCTCGGGGTTGGCGATGGGAACTCCGGGGGCGCCTTTGTCGTCAACGACAATAGCCTTAACCTTCTTGGAGCCCATTACCGCGCCCAGTCCGCCGCGGCCGGCGCTGCGGATGTTGCCTTCCGGGTCTCTGAAGGAAATGTTTGCCGCGGCGAGCTTCATCTCGCCGGCGGGGCCTATGATGGCAATCCCAACATCATCGCCGTACTTATTCCTGAGGACTTGAATAGCCTCGTAGTTCCCCATGCCGATGATTTCTACAGGGGCATCTTCAATTGTTACACCATCCATAGTTACTTTGATTACATAGAACTTGTCTTCTGCAGGCACTCCTTCCAGAACGAGAGCCTTGATGCCCATTCTAGCCAACTTCTGGGAAAAGGTACCACCGGCGTTGCTTTCCTTGATGGTGCCTGTCAGAGGACTCTTGGCGCCTACTGAGATGCGGCCGGACTGGACAGCAGTGGTACCACTGAGAAGACCGGGAGCAAAGATGAGTTTATTGCTTTTTCCCAGCGGATGGCAAGTCGGCTTTACCTCATTTGCCACGAATATTGAAGTCAGGGCGCGACCGCCCAGGCCGGCGTACTGCTCGGGCACATCTCCAATATTCACACTTTTAGAGGCCATGTCTACACGGATAAACTTCATAAATACCCCTCCTTGGAATTTGATTTGTTATAAATTGGTACCAGATAAAAATAAGGAAGAGGAACAAAACCCTCTTCCTTTGCGCACTGGCAGGCACGACAATTACTCATCGTACCCTACGTTTATTACTCCCCTGGGGGAAATAATAAATCGGAAGCATAATACATATTAATTTACAATACATCTTTGCAATATCTGTACCAATTCAAGATTACTTAGAACATTTGATTTCACAACTAATATTACTAAAAGCATTAAAAAAAGACCCCTGTACATATTCTCCCATGAGCCATTATAAAACACTTTCTGTGCGAAATATTAACACATGTACTATTTTGACACAGGAATTTCCTGCCAGTTTTTTTTATTTGGAGAACTTCCTTAATCAAACTACCAAAAAGATTTTCTCCCTGTGAGAACATGTGAGCGCACACCGGAGAAACTCCTTATCAGGAACCGGCATGATATTTCAAGCTACGACGAGGCCCGGTCCCCTGCAACCACTGTCCTGTCACCGGTTTTAAGTTTATTCGCCCAGGTAGGCCTTCCGGACATCAGGATTGTTGGCCAGTTCAGCAGCAGGTCCCGAAAGAACTATTTCCCCGGTCTCCAGAACATAAGCCCAGTTTGCAATGGAAAGAGCCATATTGGCGTTTTGCTCAACCAGAAGGATTGTGGTCCCCGCTAGGTTGATTTCTGAAATAATTGTAAAGATCTCCTGTACCAGCATGGGCGCCAACCCCATAGAAGGCTCATCCAGCAAAAGTAGCCGGGGTTTGGACATCAGGGCGCGACCTATTGCCAGCATCTGCTGTTCCCCGCCGCTCAATGTGCCGGCCAGCTGGTTTTTTCTTTCTTCAAGGCGTGGGAAGCGTTTAAAAATATTTTTTATGGAGTCCTTTACTTCTCCGGCCTTTTTACGGGTGTATCCTCCCATTTCCAGGTTCTCCAGGACTGTGAGCCTGGTGAAAACCCTGCGGCCCTCCGGCACCTGGGAAATTCCCAGGCTTACTATCTTGTGAGGCGGCATTTTATTCAAGACCTTATTATCAAAGGTGATAGTTCCCGACTGAGGCCGCACCAGACCGCAAATAGCCTTCAGCGTGGTGCTTTTACCGGCGCCGTTTGCGCCGATGAGCGCCACGATCTCACCCTCTTCCACCTGGCAGGAAACGCCCCTCAGGGCGCGCACGCCGCCGTAGGAAACAGTGATATTATCAATATTCAGGAGCATTCCCTGACCACTTCCTTCCCCAGGTAGGCGGCTATGACCTGCGCGTCCCGCTGTACTTCCGATGGTGGACCGGAGGCTATTTTACGGCCGTAGTCCAGTACATCTACACGGTCCGACAGGCTCATTACAAACTTCATATCATGTTCAACCAGAAGGATAGTTATACCAAGCCTGCGGATGCGCTGCACCATCCACATCAGGGTTTGCTTTTCCTGGGGATTCATCCCCGCCGCAGGCTCGTCCAGCAGCAGAAGCACGGGGTCACTGGCCAGCGCCCTGGCTATCTCCACCCTTCTCTGCTCCCCGTAAGAGAGGTTTTTAGCCAGCTCTGCCCTCTTCCCGGTCAAGTCAACAACATCCAGGGCATTTAGTGATTTTTCCAGAATAATCTTTTCCTCCGCCCTTACCCCGGGATGGCGGCAGAGGGCGCCGAAAATTCCGGCCCGGCCCCGGCAGTGACAGCCTATTTTTACATTATCCAGCACGGACAGGTTTTTGAAAAGGCGAATATTCTGGAAAGTCCGGGCGATCCCCCGCTCTGTAATTAAATAGGGTTTCAAGCCTGTAATATCTTCATTCCTGAAGATCACTTTCCCGGAAGTAGGGGTGTAAATGCCGGTTATAACATTAAACACTGTACTTTTACCGGCGCCGTTAGGGCCAATTAGCGCAACAACTTTTTTTTCCTCCACATCAAAGCTGACCCCGTCCAGCGCTACCAGGCCGCCAAATCGGATGGTAATGTCCTTCATTTCCAGCAAAGCCGACATATCTCCACCTCTGGTTTAATTTACTATTAACGCCTTAAGAAGCTCTTCGCACCTTCAGGCGGGCCAAACAACTCCGGAGCAACCGGACGACATCCACCCCGCCCAGCAGGCCATTGGGCCGGAAGATCATCATGAAGACCATCAATGCTCCGTAAATCAACATCCTGTATTCTTGAACAAAACGCAAAAATTCGGGCGCCAGGGACAATACGACCGTCCCCAGGATCGTCCCGGGGATGCTGCCCAGTCCCCCGAGAACAACAAAATTAAGAATTTCAAAGGACCTGGAAAAGCCAAAATCAGCCGGATTCAAGTATTGCATCATATGGGCAAAGAGGGAACCGCTGATCCCAGCGAAAAATGTACCTATGGCAAAACTCTTTATTTTATATAAAAGGGTATTGATGCCCATGGTTTCCGCTGCGATCTCATCTTCCCGGATAGCTGTTAAAGCCCGGCCAAACCGGGAGTTCTGAATCCTGTACATACCCCAGATGGTTAAAACCACCACTACATAGACAATAAATATATTTGTTTCACGGGGTATTCCGGTCAGACCGCTGGCTCCCCCTGTAATTTTCATGTTAATAAAGACAACCCGTACAATTTCACCAAATCCCAGGGTGGTAATGCCCAGGTAGTCACCGGTCAAACGAAGGCTGGGATACCCCAGTAAAATTCCGCAGAGGGCTGCTGCCAGCCCCCCGGCCAGCATGCTCAAGATAAATGGCAAATGCAAATGAATGGTAAGTAAAGCGGAGGCATAGGCTCCAATGCTTACAAATGCCGCATGACCAAAGGAAAACTGTCCGGTTATGCCGGTAATCAAGTGCAATCCCAGAGCTGCAATCAAAGAAATGCCCACCATGGTCATAACCTGGATATAGTAGGGATTGGTCAGAACATCGAGAACAGCATCCATGTTTACACCTTCCTTTGAATGGGGAGCCCCAGAAGACCAGTGGGTCTAAAAAGCAAGACCAGGATTAAAAGGCCAAAGGCAATGGCTTCCTTGTAGGTATCAAAGCCGGCAGCCACACCTAATACCTCTACGATACCGATAAAGATCCCCCCCAGCATGGCTCCGGGAATGCTGCCAATTCCCCCGACAACCGCCGCGCAAAAGGACTTAAGACCCACTGAAACCCCCATAAAGGGATGGACGGAGTTAAAATACATGCCAACCAGCACCCCGCCTGCCGCAGCCAGAGCCGCCCCCAGGGCAAAGGTAAATGACACTATGCTGTTGACATTGATCCCCATCAGACCGGCTGTTTCGTAATCTTCTGAAGTTGCCCTCATGGCCTTGCCGACTTTTGTATATTTAACTATAAACTGCAGGAAAACCATCAGCAGGCTGGCCACCACAAGAATAATGACCTGAATGGTGGAAAACTTTACTGGCCCGAGCACATAAACTGTATCCTGAATCACCTGGGGAAAAGCAAGGGGGTTGGGACTACCCTTAATCAGAGTTACAAGGGTTTGCAAAAAAATTGAAACTCCCAGGGCTGAAATAAGCGGGGCCAGGCGTGTGGACTTGCGCAGGGGCCGGTAAGCTACCCTTTCAATCAAAACCGCCAGCGGCACACATACAGCCATAGCCACCAGCATAGCCAGAAAAAAGTTGACTTTATAAACCGCCACCATAATCAGGCCTACAAAGGCTCCAATCATATATACTTCTCCGTGGGCGAAGTTAATAAGTTGAATAATTCCATAAACCATGGTGTAACCCAAAGCAATGAGGGCATAAGTAGTACCAAGGGTTAGCCCGTTTACCAGTTGCTGTAAAAGCATTAAAAAACCTCCTAATGGCCGCAAAACTTCCCCATCAAAACCTTTATCCAACCCTAACTTTTCAGTAATTTATTAGTGGCAGGGGTGGTAATCAGAAAAAACGGGCTACCCGCACGGGAAACTGCCGGCGCCGTTCCATAAGGCACGGGCGACAGCCGCTTGCCGGCAGTTTACGTTAGCGGGAATCCCAAAGTCACAAACTCTTCGCTTTATCCGTTCCATGTTGAAATGCCCATGCAGGCATCATGATTATTTACAGCGGACCCAAGCCAGCCTCAATTGCCGCCTGTCCAAAATTTAACGGACTCCGGCGCGGCCTTTTTATAGCTTGGCGAATAAGGTTTTCCGCCTGATTAGTTAACGTTAATGGGAATGACAGCCTTGACCGGGTATTCCGGAGAATCCTTAACTTCCATTAAATAAACCGGACTCTTAATGGGTTCGCGATTGGCGTCAAAGGTGATGGTACCGGTTACACCCTGGAAGCCTTCGGTCTTGGCCAGTTTTTCCTTAAACACGGTGGGGTCGCTGCTCTGGGCGGCTTTCATAGCCTCGGCCAGCAACATAACGGCATCGTAACCCTGGGCAGCAAACATATCGGGCAAGGCGCCGTTGTTCTGGGCCTGGTATTTTTCAATGAATTCCTTGGTCTTACCGGTAGCGTTCTTGGTGTCGACAGCAAAACCGGCGTAGAGCATGCTTCCCTTGACAGCTTCTTGACCCAGCTCATACAATTCCTTGCCAAGGAGACCGTCACCGCCAACCATGACCTGCTGGAGGCCCTGCTTGCGCATTTCCTTCATAAAAAGCGCGCCTTCGGTATAATAACCCGTAAAGATCAGACCGTCAAATTCCTTCTGGCTCAGTGCAGTAACCTGGGCGCTGAAATTTGTGTCTTTTTCCATGACGCTCTGTTCAGCCACTATTTCCATCCCGCATTCAGCCAGCGCAGATTTGAAAATACTGGTCAGCCCTTCACTATAGGGCAGCCCGGTTGTGGTAACCAGAGCAACCTTCTTCCAGTTAAGCTCCTCATTCAGGTACCTGGTCACAGCCGGAGCAGCCACGGAGTCCAGCAGGGTATCCCGGTAAATATAATCACCAATTTCAACAATACCCGGTCCCACAGCTCCCGCCGACAGGAGCACAACCTTGGCGGGCTGGCAGATCTGGGCCGCCACCTTGGTGATACCGGTGGTGGGATCTCCCACAATGGCAGATACCTTCTGGGTGATCAATTTCTGGGTGACGTTAGCGGCTTCACTGCTGTTGCTGCCGTGATCCCCTTCGATAATCTCAAGTTTCTTTCCGTTTACCCCGCCTGTGCTGTTGATATCTTCAACAGCCATCCGCATCCCTTTCAGAGTTTCAATCCCGTAGTGAGCATGTCCTCCAGTCTTGGCGCCCAGGAAACCAATCTTGATGGTATCTCCCCCAGCAGCCTGGGGTGTTTCCTTGGCTCCGCCGCAGCCGGCCACCAGCAGCCCCACCAGCAGGACAGCCACCAGCAAAAATAAGTACCTTTTTTTCTTCAAATAATTCTCCTCCTTTTTGTTAAATACGTAACATTCAGGATTTTAATTTTAGCGCCACCTCCCGTTAAATTGCAGTAAAAAACACTTTAAATTTCAACATTATTGGCCTTTATCCTTCTTTTCTCGATTTATTTTGTCGATTTCAGACATTAATTGTCAATTTTACTTATCCTGTATAAAGGAACTGGTGATAAAAATATAAAGACCCAGGATGATCGTGAGCCCACCTGCAAGCTGCAACAGCCCCGGAATCTCCTGGAAAATAAAATAAGCCAGGATAGTTGCGCCCACCGGTTCACCCAAAATGCTCACGGATACCACCGCAGCCTGAACATAGCGCAACGCCCAGTTAAATACGGTATGACCCAGGATGGTGGGTACCAGGGCAAGCAAGAAAAACCAGAGCCAGTCCTGCCAGGGGTAGGGATAGAGCGGTGTAGCCGTTGCTACGTTAAAAATGAGCAAGAATAATGAAGTCGTTCCATAAACAAGGAATACATAGGGAAAGAGTGAGAGCCTGCCGCGGAGACTGCGGCCGATTAAGAAATATACAGCCACAAAAAAAGCACCGCTAAAGGCCAGAAGATCGCCAAACAGCGCTTTCCCGCCGATTCTAAAGTCGTTAATTCCGATTAAGATACTGCCGGTCAGGGCCAGGGCAATACCTGCAAGGCCTTTTCGGCTGATCTTCTCTTTAAAAAAGAAAAAACCCCCGGTGATCACAAATAGAGGCTGCAAGGTAACCAGCACGGTGGAACTGGCCACCGAGGTATAGTTGAGGGAACTTATCCATACGGTAAAGTGGAGCGCCAGAAAGGCGCCGGAAATGAACGCCAGGAATACGTCCCGGCGGGAAATCCTGGTAAACTCTGCACGGCCGGCTGCGTTCAGGGACAGCGGGGCCAGGAGCAGAACTGTGAAGAACAACCTGTAAAAAGCTATGGCAAGGGGCGGCGCTGCGGCCAGTTTTGTAAAAATTGATGAGAAGGAAACAGCTATAACGGCTAGAATTATACCTAAATAGGGGTTAATAGCAGTGCTTTCGTATTTCAGTCCAGTTACCCCCGGTCTCACACTTATTTTAATTAACTATTATATTCTAGATTAATAGCGCGTCTCCCTTTCAGTTTAGCTAATTGATATCTTACTATCGCCGTTGAATATATCCATTTATCCCTCTCAGTGGAAAGGGCTTATTTTATGAAGGAATATATCGAAAACATAATACTCAGGATCTGCGCCGGCACCACAGGAAACACCATCTACCGCAGGCCCCTGGTAACCTGCGCCAGGGCAGATGATCCTCTTTTTGCGGAATTAAAAAAAGCTGTGGGCCCGGAACACCTGCTGCCACAGGATCTGCTTCCGGAAGCATCATCTGTAGTGGCTTTTTTTCTCCCCTTTACCAGAGAACTGGTTGCTATCAATCGAAAAAACCCCTATGTCGCCAGGGAATGGGCTGAAGCTTACTATGAAACCAACCTCCTGATCAGGCATATCTGTGAAGAGCTGACAGCGGGGCTGGCCGACCGGGGAGTGAAAGCGGCCTGGCAGCAGCCCACGCATAACTTTGACCAGGAAAAGCTTATATCATTCTGGTCCCACAAACATGTGGCCTATATTTGCGGTGCAGGCACTTTCGGCATGCACCAGATGCTGATTACTCCCTTCGGCTGCGCCGGCCGCCTGGGCAGCCTCGTTCTGGACCAGCCCCTGGCTCCGTCACCCCGGCATGGAGGCCAGCACTGCCTCAATTTAAAGGAAGGGAAATGCCTTGCCTGTGTCAAAAGCTGCCCCTCCGGCGCGCTGACCCCAAAGGGATTGGACAAGCAAAAATGCTATAGCTACCTCCTGGAGGTTGACGCCTATTACAGCGATTTGGGAACCTGCGACGCCTGCGGCAAATGCGCCACCGGAGGACCATGTGCCATACTGGAACCGGGAGATTAAGCCACAAAAAAACCGGGTAAAACCTGCCCGGAACAGAAATAAACAAACCCTAACAGGGTTATTTTAATTTATTTTTCTAGGTGAAATCATTCTCTGCGCCAAATAGGACCTGTAACCACCGCTAATATTTTTTACCTTGTAACCCTTCTGGCGCAGGATCCGGTTGGCGATATAACTTCTCTGCCCTGCCTGGCAATAAGTAAGGACCTCCCGGTCTTCTGGGATTTCAGCCAGCCGATCCCGGAGCTCGTCCAAAGGGATATTTAAAGCCCCGGCCACAGCTCCGTTTTTTTCCAGCTCTTTGGCCGTCCGCACATCAACCAGGACGTTGCTCCCGGCAAGCAGTTGCTCTACCTGCTCCCAGCGAACTGCTTCTACTTCCTTGCGGAGGATATTGGACGCCACATAGCCGAGCATGTTAACGGGACTTTTAGCCGAGGAAAAGGGTGGAGCATAAGCCAGTTCTAAATCCTGCAGGTCATACACGTTCATTTTAGCCCGGATGGCAGTGGCCAGTACATCAATACACTTATCCACTCCCTGGTAGCCGACAACCTGGGCACCCAGGATCTTTCCTTCACCGGGCGAGAAAAGCAGCTTTATGGACATCTGCCGGCTCCCCGGGTAATAAGCGGCATGGTTGTCGGGATGGGTATAACAGGCCAGGTGTTCAATCCCGGCTCTCTTCAAGGTTTTTTCATTGGCTCCGGTAACCGCCACCGTCAGATCCATGATTTTAACGATAGCTGTTCCCAGGGTCCCCTTGTATTTCACAGGGGAAGCCGCTATGTTGTCGGCAACCAGGCGCCCCTGGCGGTTTGCCGGCCCGGCCAGGGGAATCAGGACAGCCTGGCCGGTTACAAAATGTTTAACCTGAACAGCGTCACCAACGGCATAAATAAAGGGATCTGATGTGCGCATATATTCATCCACCTGGATTCCTCCAGTGACACCGATTGCCAGGCCAGCCTCCACAGCAAGCCGCACCTCCGGCTTTACCCCAATCGCCAGGACTACCATTTCGGCCGGAATCTCCCTACCGCTTTCCAGGATCAACTTCTCCACCCGGGAAATTCCCTCCAGCGCCGTCAACCTGTCCCGCAGAACCACTCCAACGCCCTTCTCTTGCAGGTATTTCTGGACGATGGCCGCCATTTCCGGGTCCAGCACCCCCATGAGCTGCCGGTCAGCTTCGACAACTGTTACCGCTACCCCTTTAAGACGCAGGGCTTCAGCCATTTCCAAACCGATAAAGCCGCCGCCCACAACCACTGCCGATACGGGTTCTTCTGTCTCAATATACTCTTTGAGCCTGTCGCCGTCGGATACATTCCGTACCGTAAAAACATTGGGCAGGTTGATTCCGGGAATATCCGGGACGGCTGGCTCAGCGCCGGGAGACAGGATTAAGTAGTCATAGCTTTCCAAATATGTTCTTCCATCCCGCAGGTCACAGACTTCCACCTGTTTTTCCGCCGGTAAAATGCGCCGGACTTCATTCATAGTCCTGATGTCCAGGTTATACCGTTTTTTCATCACGGCCGGTGTTTGAACCAGCAAACTTCTCCTCTTTGCTATGACTCCCCCGACATAATAAGGCAGGCCGCAGGTGGCAAAGGAGATGTATTCCCCCCGTTCAAACAGGACAATCTCCATTGTTTCATCCAGCCTTCTCAGACGGGTAGCCGCACTGGCACCCCCGGCAACCCCACCTACGATGACGACTTTTTTAGCCAAGTTTCGTCCGCCCTCCTGTCCGTATTAAAGCACTGTTGCCATGTATTTATATAATTACACCCTTTTGGCGACATTCTCACCAAAGGGCTGGGTATAACCTTCTTCCTGCCCCTTCAAAATATACTCCGCAGCCATCCCCGCTGCCTCAATGACCATTTTCATGCAGTTCCTAAACCTATCCTTGTCAAACCACTCCGGGTAGTTTTCATTGAGCTTGCTGCAGTCCAGGGCTCCAAACTTTTCCTTAAACTCATGGGACATCCCGTTAAACAAACGGTACAGGCCGGGGTTACCGTAAAGGCGGTCCACCCTGTCCTGGAATTCCCCCTCCAATGGATTTCGCCGCCCATGCACCGCTCCTACGGCCATAACCGCCCCGATTAAAGCCCCGCAATTGTGCCCCGCCAGGCCTATACCGCCTCCAAAACCGGTGGCAAGAGCCACGGTCTCAGCAGGAA
>LFSA01000047.1:0-28227 GCA_001512635.1 Pelotomaculum sp. DTU098
GATTTTACTGGGTTTGCGGGTTTTTAGATGCTAAAAATGGATGGAAAGTTTCAAACTTAGGTCATGGAAGAGGGATATAACCCTATTTTTAATCAGCCAGAATTTATCTCTTTTCGGTTCTTCCGTTGTGAGTTTCGCCATTATCTGGTATGTCACCCTGCAGACCTCTTCGGGCAAGTGGATAATGCTGTTTACCATTTGCTCTTTATTGCCCCAGGTGCTCATTTCTCTCTGGGCCGGTGTCTGGACGGACCGCCATAACCGCAAACACCTCATTATGCTGGCGGATGGCTTTATTGCCCTGGCCACGCTGGGTCTGGTGATTGCCTTTTGGGCAGGGTACCGGAGTATGGAACTACTTTTAGTGATTTCGTTTATTCGCTCAATCGGCGCAGGGATTCAGACGCCCTCCGTCATTGCCCTCTATCCACAGATTGTACCGCTGGAAAAGTTGACCAGGGTGCAAGGGATCAATCAAACCCTAAACTCTGTGTTGATGCTGCTTTCTCCCGCCGTGGGCGGCGTTGTACTCGGGACTGTAGGGATTACCTGGGCTTTTATGCTGGATGTGCTTACCGCCTCCCTGGCCATTGCCGTGCTCAGCTTTATTAGTGTTGAAAAGGTAGTCCAGTCTGGGGAAAAGGCTTCTGTTTTCTCAGACTTGCTTCATGGGATAACCTATGCCCTTAACCACAAACTACTAAGGCATGTTTTACTTTATTTTGGAATATCCTTCTTCCTCATTACACCGGCAGCGTTCTTGACACCTTTACTGGTGGAGCGCAGCTTCGGCAGCGATGTTTGGCGGTTAACCGCAAACGAAATGGTCTGGACAACAGGTACTTTGATTGGCGGGGTCTTTGTCTCCCTGCGTGGTGAATTCAAGAATAAAATCCTCACTGTGGCTATTTGCCTGGTGGCATTCGGCATCTCTTTCGCTCTATTGGGTGTTGCTACTAATTTCACCATCTATTTGCTGATTATGGGTGTGGCCGGGCTCTTTATGCCGGTTGTCACGACAGCGCAAACTGTATTAATTCAGGAAAATGTAGAAGCAGCCATGATGGGGCGGGTCTTTTCCCTGGTACAGATCCTTACAGGCAGTGCCATGCCGGTAGCTATACTGTTTTTTGGCCCCCTTGCGGATATTGTTCCCGTTGGCACAATTCTCCTGGTAACGGGTTTATTGCTGGCAGTGGCAGGCGTGTTTTATCAATTCACCAGTAAACGCGCCGGCTTAAATTATTAGGTTAATGCCCGTGTAATTGATTTAATAGTTGTACTGGTTTTTGAGCTGGTACATGATCTGGTAATTGAACGGGCAGCGTACCAGATTCACGTGCCTGCATAGCGTCTATGGCTAAAAAGGATAATTCTGTTATAATGATAGACATATTGGAACAACTGAACAACTGTCGAGATAAAGATGAGAAAATCGGAGGTTACAGGTTCAGGCCAATGCCGGTGGATTGAAGCGGGGAACTTTTCTGGTGAAATATTTGGCCATGGAAGGAGAACGGTGTCGCAAGACATGCACAGGGATTTTATTCCGCACGAAAAAATTGAGGCTATGGCCGCTGAGGCGGCCAGGTGCCTGGACCCTGAGCTGCTCGAAAGGGGTAAGCAGTATTGCCGGGATGGCCGGGTGGAATATACCAGGGTGTTCGGGCCCATGATTTACGCCCAGGTCAATGACGGAAAAAAGTACATCGTCCAATTACAAATCGATAACTTTTCCCGGAGTACCTGTACTTGTGCCAGAAAACAACTATGTGAACATATTGCTGCAGTATTCTTTTATCACTATAATGACGGGCCGCAGCTGGACAATGTCTCCTCCGGGGTTGATGTTCCCATTCTTGATTTGAGACACCCTCCGGAACCCATTGTCCAGCCCCGGAAACCCTTCCCGGTTATCCCGACTCCGGACGGGCCGGTGGAACGTTGGTTTAAGTATTACGAACTCCAGTACCGGCGGCTCAGGGAGGACAAATGTGCCTCGATAAGATCATTTTCCTACTCGTATTTAGGTTATCAACCGGATGAATTATACTTTTCGCCAAGGTTTTATGACGAATTTACCGCCTGCCTGTCACTGCAAAGTGAACACTGGCCCTTGCCAGTTAAAGATTTGTTCCGGCTCTACGGCTGCCTGTTTTTTATGGCGGGGCTGGAGGAAGAGGTGAAAGAGCAGAGTCAAAAGTCCTCATTCATGGACAGTTTTCAAATCAGCGTGATTGAGGAGGAATTTTTAAATGCCTTTAGCTCCTCGATTATAACCGCCTGGCGGCAGGCTCAATACCAGCCCTTTTTACAGAAGCTTGTTGAAATTGTTCACCTAAGATTTTTCCAGAAGCAGGAGCAGCTTTTTGACTGGCTTTGGATTTACCGCCTGCTGTGTATGGATGTCTTTAGCGACCAGGAATGGTGGGAAAAAGAGAAGGCTTACCTGGAAGAAAAAATGGAGAAGGCAGAGGAAGGCGGTTGGGAGTATTATGCTACCGCCCTGGCCCTGGCCAGCCTGTATATTACCGGAAACAGGAAGGAAGCCGCCCTGACCGTGCTTCAAAAGCCGAGAAAGAAGCGGGTCGTGGACATGCTTTTTTACCTTGAATACATGGTCAGGGAGGAGGAATGGGATGCTCTCCTGGTCTGGTTGCGCTGGATGGCGCCTGCTGTGCGGAATGCAAGCCCGGGGGTAATTGAAAAGGTCTGCCACTACTGCATCAGGGGGGCAGAAAATAGCGAAGCACCGGAGCAGTTTATCAAGTTAATCCGCTTCTGGTTGCCCTACGGTTTTGATGTCTATGCGGATTACCTTCTGGAGGCAGGCCTGCACAGGGAATGGGTTGAATTGCACATGAGCTACCTGGGACGCAAGGAAACGGGCATTGACAGAGGTGCCCTGCGCTATCTGGAATCCCTGGACCCGGCAGTACTGATCCCCCTGTATCACCAGTGGGCGGCCAGGCTCATTGAGGAGAAAAGCCGGAAATCTTACAAGGAGGCAGTCAGGCTGCTGAAAAAACTGCGCCATATCTATAGAAAGCAGAAAAGAAAAGAGGAATGGGATACGTTTATTTCCCATCTTGCTTCATATTACCGGCGTCTGAGGGCGTTTCAGGAAGAATTACGGAAAGGGAAGCTGATTTCCTGATGATGGATTACGGCATCAAAGTTTTTTTAGAGTGGGTTTCCGGAAAGGGGTTTTTTCTCTGGGGTAGTGGCAGGGGAGTATGCGCCAGCGATTTGAAATACCTGCTCTTTGCCAGGCACCAGCCTTCCTTTTACGGGACATTTATAGATAGCAGCAAATACCAGGACAGGGAGGGTCTATTCATATCCCCCCTCACTGCCCTGGAATTCCTAACCACACAGACCTGGTCAGGTGAAATAGAATGGCAATGGAGCAAGGAAATTATCGAGCTTAAAGCAGCGGCGCCGTTGTTAAAGGCAGCCCTGGCCGCAGGTTACTGGAAACCGGACTACGATCTTTGGGCGGCAGGCCGGCGGGGATGGCGGCTGGACTGGGAACGGGCCTGTACAACGGACCTCCCGGAGGTGGCCTTGATGGTGCCGTACCTGGAAGAATGGGCCAGCCTGCTCGTCGAAGAATTGATTGAACAGGACCCGGAAATTAGAGGGGCCTGGGAGAAAGTAATGCCCTTCCACCCTTTGCTGTTACCCATTCAGAGCCCCGGGCCGGTAATCCGCGACGAAGAAACCTGGCTGGAGGCCGTGGGCTGGCGGGAAGACCCCGCGCCCTTCAGGACCTGCCTGGAATTGGTTGAACCGGGGGGAGAGGATTCCACCTGGCGCCTCAACATCATTTTACAGGACAAACAGGACCCCACCCGGGTAGTCCCCTGGGAGCCCGGGGAGCAATGGGAGTCCAGCCTGGATGAGGCAGTGCCGCCGGAATGGCGGCAGCACCGGGAAAGTATCCGGCGCCAGGTGAGGAAATGGATTGAGGTCCTGCCATGGCTGGAGGATGACGGCGGTGCAAAGGCGGAGGAAGGGGCCGGGCTGCGCCGGGAGCTAAACGAAGAGGAGGCCTGGGAGTTCCTCGACTCCGGAAGTGGCCAGCTGGTACAGGCCGGGCATACTGTCCTGCTGCCCAAGTGGTGGGGAGAAGTGCAAAAACTGGTACCAGCCCTGAAAATCAGGACCCGCTCCTCTGTGGGGTCCTGGAAAGAAAGCTGGCTGGGAATCGACCAGATTGTACAGTTTGACTGGAATCTGGCTGTTGGCGATCTAGAACTATCGGAAACCGATTTCCGGGAAATTGTCAGGAAAAAGAAGCGCCTGGTGCAAATCCAGGGCAAATGGTTCCAGCTGGACCCGTCTTATTTCAAGAAGATCCAGCAGTTTATCCGGAAGAAGGAACGCCTTACTCTGGGTGAAATACTGCACCTGCGCCTGTTGGGACCGGCCGCATCAACCCCTGCGGAACAGGAGGCTGGTACGGAGGATGACGCCCTCCGGGTAGAGGTTGAGTTGAGCGGGCAGCTGGCGCAGATGGTTGAGCAACTGGGTAACCTGAATCAAATTCCTGTTCCGGAAGTCGCCGGGTCTTTCCGGGGCACCCTGAGACCGTACCAGCAATTGGGCACCGCCTGGATGTTGTTCCTGCGCCGCTTCTACCTGGGGTGTTGTCTGGCCGACGATATGGGCCTCGGGAAGACAATCCAGTGGATTGCTTACCTGTTAAAAGTCAGGGAAGAAGAGAACCCAGGCCAGCCGGCCTTGCTGATCTGTCCCACGTCAGTCCTGGGCAACTGGCAAAAGGAACTGGCCCGCTTTGCCCCGGATTTGAAGGTACGCCTGCATTACGGTCCGCAGCGGCCCAAAGGCCCTGATTTTCTTCCCTCCATCCAGGGAGCCGGCGTGGTGCTTACATCGTACAACCTGGCGCACATAGATGAGGCTGAACTATCCACGGTGGAATGGGACTGCATCTGTCTGGACGAAGCTCAGAACATTAAAAATGCTTACACCAAACAGGCTGCAGCGATTAGGAGGCTGAAAGGACGCCACCGCATCGCCATGACCGGAACCCCGATGGAAAACCGCCTTACCGAGCTTTGGTCCATTTACGACTTTATCAACCCTGGTTACCTGGGGAGCAGCGGGGAGTTCGGCCGCAAATTCGTCAGCGTGATCGAGAAGAGGGGGGACGCGGCGGATATCAGCCGGGTCCAGAAGCTGATCCGGCCTTTCCTCCTGAGGAGGGTCAAGAGCGACCCGGCCATAGAACTGGACCTGCCGGAGAAGCAGGAACAAAAGGAGTATATACCGCTGACGGTGGAACAGTCCTCCCTCTATGAAGGCGTCTTGCAGGATCTCTTTGAAAAACTGGAAAAAACGGAGGGCATGGCCCGCCGCGGGCTGATTCTGTCTACCCTGAGCAAGTTGAAACAGGTCTGTGACCACCCGGCGCTGTTATTGAAAGAAGAACCGCTGGAAAATGTTAACGACATCAGCAGACGCTCCAAAAAAGTGGAGCGCCTTTTGGAAATGGTTGCCCAACTGCGCCAGGAAGGGGAGCGCTGCCTTGTATTCACGCAGTTTGTCAGGATGGGCCGGCTGCTCCAGGAGGTATTGCTGAAAGAGCTGGGAGAACCGTCCTATTACTTATTTGGCGGTACCCCCAGGAAGGAGCGGGACGAAATGGTGGCCCGTTTCCAGGGGACAGCTCCAAAGGGTGGGGATAGTCACAATATTTTTATCCTTTCCCTGAAAGCCGGCGGCCTGGGATTAAACCTGACCGCCGCCAACCACGTTTTTCATTTTGACCGCTGGTGGAACCCGGCCGTGGAGAACCAGGCCACCGACCGCTCCCACCGGATTGGGCAGAACCGTCACGTTATGGTGCATAAGTTTATCACTCTCGGCACCATGGAGGAACGTATCGACGAATTGCTGGAACGAAAGTCGGGTTTAAGCGAGCAAATTATTGGCACCACCGAAGCCTGGTTGACGGAATTCTCCACCAGCGAGCTGAGGGAACTTTTCGCCCTCCGCAAAGAATGGGTCGGCGTCTAAGGCAGTGTTTTTTGATTTGGTTTATGCCAAGCCAAGGGGGGACTTCCATTGGGAGCAAAAAAGAGAGAGAAAAATAAAAAAAAGCGCCAGGGCAGGAAAAAGGCTGTTGAGATAAAAACCAGGGATACCAGTGGCGATGCCCACGGCCCTGGGTTGCCGGGTCTTAACCACATGTCCAGCCAGTGGCGGGAATTTTACAGGCTGGTAATTGAAAGACTGAAGAATGAAGGCACGCCACACTCAGTGTAAGAAAGGAACCAATCGATCCTTATCGTTATCAAATGTTTAACAACTAAATCCTACGATATTTACCTTAGACCATCATGTTATAAAAAAGCGGTAGGCTGGGCAAGCCTGCCGCTTACTATTACCCTCACGAAAGCGGCTTTTTGAACGTATCCACCATATATTAAAAAGCCTAATAACATTAATAGGAAAATCCTTTCCTAAAAATAAGTGTTTATTAAAAATGGCTTCTTAATTTAAATATATTAATGGTTTTCTGGATATTCAGCAATTATAGCAGGATGAATTAGGTTCCCATGTGTTCATTTAGGGTATTAGTTCACTCATCTATTATATCAAAATATGTTAATATGTTTCATTAAATATGTTTATTGATAAAAAATAATGTCGACAATTTTCGACAATAAAGACAAATATATTTAAGCTAAATCTTTGTTTAAACAAAGGTAGAAAAGAGATTCCTTTTTTGACATTATAATGTCTCCGCTGACCTTTATCAAATGGAAACCAGAGATTTGTGTTGATACTTTGGAAAAAAGTTTACCAATGTAAGCTATGTAGCTTTTTAATTATATTTCGCAAGAGAACATCAACAGAATGATTAGAAAGGGTTTTGCACAAATTGTTCTTTTGACAAAAAAGATTATTATTACCTAAATGTTAAAATTTAACTAATTCATGTTGACATTATTTTCATTATAGTTTATAAAATTACCAAATCAGTACAATTTAACTTTTTTTGTGTGGATCTATTATTTTATACTAGCATTGGTCACTTTAATGGTTGTAGTAAGATTAAGTGAAACCGCTACACCATATGATCTGCAGATAAACTGTGATTGTTTAGATATTTAACTGATTTGGAAGGGGTATGGACACTTTGTTTGCCAGAGGTAGAAAGCACTTTATTAGAATCGTGTGTTGTATTATCTTAACTATACTCCTTGTATCCTTGAGCCAGGTACGGATAGCCCGGGCAGAGCAGGAAGTAAGGCCGGCGCCGGGCAGCGTTGCTTATACCGACATACCGGCGGATAAACCTTTGATGACTTGCCTGGTCTACCTGACAAACAAAGGTATCATCAACGGCTTCCCGGACGGTAGCTTCAGGCCCGCCGAAAGCCTCACCCGGGCCCAGGCCGCCAAATTAATGGTTCTGGCCGGTAAAATACCGGTTTCTGATGCAGGCAAATACACTTTCAGAGATGTGGGGCGCGAGCATTGGGCTTATAGAGAGATCGAGGCTGCGGCCGGGACAGGGCTTCTGTCAGGCTACCCCGATGGTACATTCAGACCGGATAATACCATTACCCGGGCTGAAGCCGTCACCCTCCTTATAAACCTTTCCAAAGAAAAATTATCCCTGGGTAAAAAATATATCAGCGATGTGAGTGAGGATAACTGGGCTTACCCCTATATACAGACAGCCCTTGAAGCCGGCCTGGTGGAATTGGAGAGCGACAGTTCATTTAAGCCAGATCTGGCAATGCGGCGGGGTGAAATGGCCCGCGCTATAAGCGCCATGCTTACCCTCAGCCCCTCTCTTCGTAGTGTTGAGCTGACCGGCGTTTTGTCGGTTAAAAAAGGAAACGTAACTCTGATTTTGGGAGACACCGCACGCGAGGTTACCGGGGAAATTCGCATAGGCGCCGGTTCTTCCATAATAACCGGCAGCGACAGCCAGGCAGAAATCAATTTTGATGATGGAAGCGGTATCCTTATTGATGAGAACACGCAGCTGAGCATCACCAGGGGTAGCGGGTTCTTATATATGCGTAAAAACGGCACAGAGAGTGTTGGTGTAGACAAGCTTGAGCTGAGGCTGGAAAAGGGCAGGATCTTCGGTGGTCTGGTCAGCCGCTATGAAATTTCTCAACAGACAGCTTTCCGAAACGAAAAATACATAACCCTCGCTACCACTGCAATGCCTTATGGGCTAGGTAGCCTCTTGCTGGCGGAAGGGGAAGGGGCGGAACCACCTGCATGGACTGACGCAAACCAGGAAATACCCTGGTGGGCAATGCCATACACTGAATACGAGCGGGTGATGGTGGACATGCCCTGGGGTATGGCTGGCATCCGCGGTACCTTCTGGATGTGCGAAGTAAGTGATAAACATATCGTGTCGGTAGCAACCGGCAAGGGGGTTGTGAGGGCTGGCGGTGCAGCAGTTGAAGTGAAGGACGGCCAGTACACCGAAATAACCCATAAGGGGGCGCAGCCACGGGAACAGGCCGCCATGACCCAGGAACTCAAACAGCTGTGGGCGGAGGAGAAAAACTGGGTGCTTGAGCATATGCAGCAGATGGAGGAAAACCTGCCGCTGCCGCCTGCCTCGGCAGTGCTTCCCGTTGAAATGCCTGTTGAGCAGGAGCCCGTGCTGCAGCATGAGGTAACTTCCGGGCTGGCATACATTAGCTCAGTGGATAAATTTAACGAGGTGGTGGAGACTGCGACGGAGTTTTCGCCTGAAGCTTCGCCGGTAGATTCCCCGGCTCCTGTTTCCTCCAGCGGCGGGGGCAGGGGCGGAAGCTCTTCTGGTAGTAGCACATATACAGTCACCTTTGAAAGCAACGGAGGCAGCGAAGTAAGCAGCATAAGGGTAACATACGGCAGCAAGATCAGCGCGCCTGAGGTACCCGTCCGGGACGGCTACAAGTTTACCGGCTGGTACAAAGAAGCGGCACTGATCAACCTGTGGGACTTCGACACAGACATCGTAACAACAGACATCACCCTATACGCCGGCTGGGAAAAAATACAGGGTGGCAATATCATCACCTTCAACGATGCCGGCCTTGAAGCTGTCGTGAGAAATGAATTAAACAAACCCACGGGAGACATAACGGATGTTGATATGGCGGGGTTGGAAATGTTATTTGCTACTCAAAGTGGTATCACCGATCTGACAGGTCTTGAATATGCGGTTAACTTGCAAACCCTTTATCTCTATGGTAACCAAATCAGCGACATTTCGGCCCTAGCTAGCTTGACCGAACTGCGATATCTTTACCTCTATAACAACGAATTCAGCGACATATCAGTCCTGGCCGGCTTGACCAATCTGCGGGACCTTTATCTCAATGGTAATCAAATCAGCGACATAACGGCGCTTGCCGGTTTGACTGACCTGCAAGTACTTGACCTCAGTTACAACGAAATCAGCGACATATCGGCCTTGGACGATCTGACAGTCCTGCAAATCCTGCATCTCGAGCACAACGAAGTCAGCGACATATCGGCCTTGGCCGGTTTGAGCGAACTGTATTACCTTGACCTCAGTGATAACCAAATCAGCGACATATCGGCGCTTGTTGCCAACAACGGCCTGGGCGATGGTGACAGAATATATTTAGATAATAATTTACTTGATACAAACCCCGGCTCTAAGGATATGGTTGACATCCAGACATTGCAGGCTAGAGGGGTATATGTGTCCTATAACATCGACACATTTACCGTTACATTTGACTCGCAGGGTGGCAGCGAAGTAAGCAGCATAAATGCAACATATGGTAGTAAAATCAGTGCGCCCGAAGCTCCCGTCCTGGACGGCTACAGGTTTACGGGGTGGTACAAAGAAGCAGAGCTGATCAACCTGTGGGATTTCAACACAGACACTGTAACAGCGGACATCACCTTGTACGCCGGCTGGGAAAAACAACAGGGTGGCAATATCATCACCTTCAACGATGCCGGCCTTGAAGCTGCCGTGAGAAATGCATTGAACAAATCCATAGGTGACATAACTGATGCGGATATGGCGAGCTTGGAAGAGTTACATGCCTATCAAAGTGGTATCACCGATCTGACAGGTCTTGAATATGCGGTTAACTTGCGAACCCTTTATCTTGGGGGCAACCAAATCAGCGATATAACGGCCCTGGCTGGCTTAACCGGCCTGCAAGTCCTTGACCTCGGGGGCAACCAAATAAGTGATATAACAACGCTTGCCGCTTTAACCGGTCTACAATACCTATACCTCTATATCAACCAAATCAGCGACATATCAGCCCTGGCTAGCTTGACTGCCTTGCAAAATCTTGACATCGGGGGCAACCAAATCAGCGACATATCGGACCTGGCCGGTTTGACCAGCCTGCAAGACCTTAGTCTATGGGGCAACCAAATCAGCGATATAGCGGTTCTGGCGGGCTTTACCAACCTACAGACCCTTATCCTCAAGGACAACCAAATCAGCGACATCTCGGCGCTTGTTGCCAACACTGGCCTGGGCGATGGTGATTTCGTATATTTATATAATAATTTGTTGGATACAACCCCCGGCTCCGAGGATATGCTTAACATCAATGCTCTAGAGGCAAGGGGAGTAACCGTGTACTACTAAGAACCGGAAAAAGCAGGCATGGGTGGTCTTTGCCTGCAGGAGGCAGGAGGTACAGGTATCAAGACGAAAGCCAGCGTTCTTTTAAGGGGGACGCTGGTTTATTTTTAAAGCCATTAATATTCTCTATTAGCATTTCAAATCAAATGGTCTCACCGGGGTCAATGTTTTCTCATTTAGAAAAAATATGCGATGACAGCTAACACGACCAGGTGCCAGCACTGGTCCGATACAATTCCCAGCCATTTGGTGTCTTCGGATTTGTTGATTTTTTTTAGCCAGAAATGTACGAACTTCCTGTTGTCAAGAAGCATGTGGGTGAACAGGACAACCAGCAGGGCCAGCCATGAGAAATGCCCGGCCAGCGCTGCCGACAGCCCGATAAACAGGGTGTACACTGTGCTGTGGACGAAGAGGGCTGCCAGGTTATGGGTTTTTTCCCTGGCCATCCAGTTGGTCTGGAACAGAAAATCACCTGCCAGATGGCCAATTAAAAGAAATTCGAAAAGGTTCATGTTTATATCATTCAGCCTTTTAAGTGTTACCGGACTGGTAGCTGCCAATCTTATTATTGGCCAGACCAAAAATGCGTATGGGCTTATCGAATCCGCGGACACGCGCCTCGCCCAGGTCCGTTATTACAGCCCCGCCCGGCCTTTCTTCGCCAAGCTTTTCCCATGTTTTTTCACCGATAATAATATCCGCTTCGTATTCCTTTGTCAAACCTTCCAGCCTGGACGCCAGGTTTACGTCCTCGCCGATAACGGTATAGTCCATCCTTTCTTGGCTGCCCACGTTGCCCACCAGCACGGTGCCGGTGTTAATGCCGATCCCCACCCGCAGCGGCGCCTGCCCTTTTTCCTGCCACACGGAGTTTAATTCTTCCACCGCCTGCCGGATTTTCAGGGCGCAGGCCACAGCTTTGGCCGCGTGTCCCTCAAGTTCCAGAGGTGCTCCGAAAACAGCCATCAGGCCGTCCCCCAGGTATTTATCAAGAGTGCCGCCGTATTGGAAGATCAGTTTGGTCATCTCATTCAGGTAGGTATTCAGCCTGGCCACCACTTCTTCCGGTGGCTTGTTCTCGCTGTAGGAGGTAAATCCCCTGATATCCACAAACAGAATGGTTACTTCCCTGCGTTGCCCGCCAAGAACAGCTAGATCGGGGTTCTTCAGCAGTTCTTCCATCACCGCCGGGGAAACATACCGGCCGAACATGGCCCGGGTGCGGCGCCGTTCCTTTTCGGCTGAGAGAAAACCCTGCAGGGTCATGGTAGTATAAAGGAGGATGACCAGGGCCGCCAGCGCAGCCATATTCAGCCAGAGGCGGGCTTTAAGCCAGGTAAGGCCGGCAGCCGCTGCCAGCCCGCCGGTCAGCAGCAGCACGAAGCCCAGGCCTACCCACGGACCGCGCCTGCCCACCACCGCCGTTACTAGCACGCCGCAGCAGACCAGTACGGCCAGGTTGAATAGGGTGCCCGCGCGCCGGTATGGGACACCGTCCAGGATGGTTTTAACGGCGCTGGCGTGGATTTCCACTCCCGGAGTAGGAGGGCTACCGGAAAGGACCAGGTTGGAAGAGCTAAAAGGTGTCCTGAATTCGTCTTTAACCAGCGGGGAAGTGTTCCCGATCAGGACTATCTTATCCTTGAATTTGCCGGGCGGGACGTTTCCTGCAAGCACATCTGCGTAGCTGAGGGTTTCAAAGGTATTCGTGCCCCCCCAAAAATTCAGGAGCATTTTGTTGGACCTGTCCACCGGCAGCACCCGGTTGCCGGCCTGTAGCACACCGGGGCCGGCCAGACGCAGGTAATTGGGGTTCAGCCCTTCGTATGCCAGCACGATGGCCATGCTCAGGCAGGGGTACGGCCTTTTAAAAGTGTTTATGTCTACAGCAGTAATATTTCTAATAACGCCGTCAATGTCTTCCGGCATGTTGATAAAGCCGATACCGGAGCTGCCCGCCGCAAGCGGCTTTATGGGAGACAGCAGTTTCTGGTGCCACTGGTCGCCTGCCTGCTCGTACATGAAGCTAGAAGCTAGTACCACGCGGCCGTGCCGCTTGACGGCGTTACTGAATGCTGTGTCTGCATCCGGGTTGCTCTGGACATCGAAAAGCAGATCGAAGCCGACAACACGCGCGTCCTGCAGCACGTCCAGCAGGCGGGCATGAACAGACCTGGGCCAGGGGAGGGGGCCGATCCTTTCAATGGATTTCTCATCTATGGCCACAATAATGATTTCGTTTCCCGGAGGCTGCTCTCCGCGCAGCCTGAACCAGTAGTCATAAATGCCCAGTTCCAGCCGTTCAAACGCTCCCAACAAAACAGCCATGCAGACGGCTAGAATCACTGCGGCAGGAGCCACATAACGCTTCAACACCAACTCCCCCAGCTATTGACAATTTTGTTATATATAATTTCAACGGTATACGCTGATAATCCTTTAACTAACCAGCTACTATAAGAAAAACGTGGTTTTTTCGGGTAAAAAGGAAGGATAAGCGGCAGTTTTTGTTGAATTTTTTGATAAATTTAATACCCGGGGTGCCTCTTCTTGGAAGAAATCATTTCATTGATGCGATCCATCAATCTCTTTAGTAAATTATCAGATACTGCCATGCAAGAAATTGCCGCTTATTGCAGGGCTGTTGTCTATGAAGAAGGGCAGGTAATCCTCGCCCAGGATATGCCTCCGGGAGATTTTTACGTGATCTGCCAGGGCAGCGTCGAGGTAGTACTTGACAACAAGGATAAAGAGAAAATCTCCCTGGGAATGCTCGGGCAGGGGGAGTATTTTGGTGAAATGTCAATTCTCACCGGCGAGCTTACCTCGGCTACTATTATAGCTGCTGAAAAGTGCCGGATCCTGGCCGTATCCAGAGCAGGTTTTAACAGGATGCTGGACTTGCTGCCTGATTTCAGCCATAAACTGATCCAGACCCTGTCCCTGCGTCTTAAGAAGGTCAACCTAGGGGTTTGGGAAGCCCGAAACAAGGAACTGGCCCTGACCCTGCTGATGCAGGACGAAAAAAGGGTCAAGTACGGCGAGATTACCGGGAAAAGCAAGGAAATTAGAGGGGTCAAAGAAGGCCTGAAAAAATGGTCATCAACGGACGAGCCGGTACATCTGGTCGGGGAAAAAGGAACAGGCAAGGAGCTGACCGCCCGCACCATACACAACTTGAGCAAGCGAAGGGGGAAACCGTTTTTTTCAATTGAGTGCGGTAATATGAGCGAGGAAGAATTCGAAGAAAAGCTTTTTGGCCGCTTCGGTTACCTGGAACTGGCCAAAGGCGGGACGATCCTGCTTAAGGGGATAGAGCTGCTGAACCCGGCCACCCTTAAGCGCCTTGTTAATTACCTGGATCATCCACTGGCCGATATCCGACTGATAACCACCTCCAATGAGGAAGCTCGCCAGAAATTCACAGATAAAGAACTGGAAAGACTCTTTATAATTACTGTCAGGTTTACTCCTTTAAGGCAGAGGAAAAGGGATATACCGGAATTAATACAGTATTTCAACAAAAAATATGCCGCAAAGCATCATAAACAGGTCCCTTCGATCAGCAAGGATGCTATGGAAAAGCTGATTTCCTACGATTACTACCGGGGCAACGTGGCAGAGCTGGAGGACGCGCTGGAAAGAGCGCTGTTGATCGCGGACGAAGGGGTCATTTCCTCTGAGCATATTTTTTTGGGCGCTGTTGCCGGGAAAGCAGGCCTGGCGTTTAACCTTCTGCGCATTAAGCCCCTAATGGATGCGGTGCAGAAGAGGATATACCCGTGTTATTTTCAGGCTGTGGTCACGGTTTTGTTTTTAGCCTTAATTACCCTCTGTTTTTTCGGCCCGCAGGAATATGACCGGAACCCGGGCGTTTTTCTGGCGTGGTCACTGGGATGGCCATCCTTTATTTTATCAGCCGCCCTCTGCGGCCGCATCGCCTGCTCCGTCTGCCCCATGTCGAACATAGCCTTAATCTGTAAAAAATATTTCAGTCTTTCCAGGCCCATTCCGGTTTTCATCAAAAAGTATGATTACCTGATCATTACTTTTCTTTTTGTGTTCATATTTTGGATTGAGGAAATTACCGACATGCGCCATCATCCCTTTGCCACAGGGATATTGTTCCTGTCAATCCTGGCCGGGGCTGTGGCTGTCACCGTTATCTTCCCACGTCAGGTCTGGTGCCGTCACCTCTGCCCGCTGGGCGGAATGTTCGGGGTTTGCTCCATGACTTCCCCCGTGGAACTGCGCTCCAATACCGAACTGTGTTTAAACAAATGTGCCACCCATGAATGCTACAAGGGTTCCGGGCGTGATACCGGGTGCCCGCTGTTTCAGCACGCCCCTTTTATAGACAACAACCAGGACTGCAAGCTGTGCCTGAAATGCGTCCGCAACTGTCCCAACGGTTCAATCCGGCTGAACCTGCGCCTGCCGGCCAGGGAAATCTGGGATCTCAGCAGGGTTAGGCGCGGTATGATTGTTTTTGTGGCTGCCCTGCTGGCCATTGTTTTTCCGCTTTCTGTTTTTGACCGGCTCCGGGAGTCAATGATCCACCAGCAATGGCTGGGGCAGTTTACCTTCTTTTACTGGCTTTCGGTTCTGGCGGCTTTTGGTGTGACCTGGCTTTTCGTGGGAACAAAATATAACGAGGAAAGGTTTCTCCCCCGGGTAAGGGCTTTTTATTCATTTGTACCTTTAGTGGTAGGGGTTCATGCTGCCTACCAGGTCAAGTTTCTGCCGGTGGTGCCCGCATTGTCGTTCCAGATTAACCAGGCTTTACCAGGCACACAAATTGTCGAATTAATGGGGTTTTCTGTATTGAATTTCCTCGTACTGTTGTCCCTGTCAACAGGCCTTGCTTTTTCTCTCTTTTGCGCGTGGAGAATAACCAAAACCAGCAATACTGCAAAATTTTTTCTGGTTAAACAGGCGGCGGCCCTGTTAGCCATTTTCACACTTGCTGCCTGCGTTTTTATCCAGTGAGCTGATCTATAAGAGAATTCTATTAAGTATAAGAAGTAAAATTAAAAATTAGTGTATCTTTTGATGATTACTAAACCGGGTGAGTACAGGAAGTATTAAGATAAAATTTTTCAGCTACCTAACCGGGCTGCCGCTTCGGCCAGCATCTGCCGGATGGGCAGGTTGTAGGGGCACCTTTCCTCGCATTCGCCGCAGCCTGTGCAGGCATCCACCCCGGCCTTTAAGGCCCGGTAGCGTTCCCTGGCCCAGTCCTGTAAATTGTACCTGGTGTAATAGCCGTCCAGCAGGAAAACCGTTGGGATGTCGATACGCTGGCTGCAGGGTTTGCAGTATTCACAGCGCCTGCAAAATGCACCGCCCAGTGTCTTAACTTCTTCATCCAACGCATTTCTTTCGTCAGCGGTGAGGGGCTGCAGGGCATTGCCCACACAGGCGTTTTCCTCCACCTGCTGGAGGGAGTCCATCCCGGGGATAACAGTGGTTACATCGTGTTCCAGAATGTAGCGCAGGGCCAGGTTCACGTTTCTCAAAGCGCCTCCGGCCAGGGGTTTCATCACAATTATGCCTTTTCCCATGGCTTTGGCCTGTTTCAGCAACTCCGGGACGCCAACGGTTTCCACCGCGTTAAAGGGAAACTGGGCAGTTTCTATTTCCTCCAGCTCCAGTGTTTGGGCCAGGAAGTCTTTAATATGCCCCGTAATACCAATATGTCTGATCAGCCCTTCTTTTTTTGCCTCTTTCAGTGCGGCCAGGGCGCCGTCAGGGCTGAGGACCCTGTCCAGATCCCTTTTGTTCTTGACATTATGCAGCTGATACAGGTCGATGTAGTCCAGGCCCATGGTTTCAAGGCTTTTCTTGATGTCCGCGGCCATGGCTTCTCTTGTTCTGGCCATGGACTTTGTGGCGATGACAGCCTCTTTTCTCCTGGCTTTTAGAGCTGCACCCAGCTTTTCCTCGCTGTCGGTGTAGGCGCGGGCAGTATCAAAAAAATTAATACCCAGATCCAGGGCCCTGTTCACAATGGCGTGAGCTTCACCGGCTGAAACCCGCTGGATGGGGATGCCGCCGAATCCTATTACAGAAACCTTCAATCCTGTTATTCCCAGTGTTCTATATTCCATGGTTACCTCCTCTATTCAATCGATTGTTGATTTGTGTTGATTAATAGGGATAAGCCTGGTAGCAGGAGCTATGTTTTCCCCTCCTGGCCGGGGAAACCAGCCGTAAAACCAAGGAAAACACAAGTCTCAAATATTCCTTCCTTCATAAAGCAACTTTTTATTCAAATCCTAGGGTATCATAAACTCGGAAAAAGGGGAATACCCCTGCTTTTACAGAAACTTAACATCCCGGTTTGCAGCTAGGGCTAGTTATGTACAGGAAGGCAGAAGAAAAATGATAAAAAATGATAAGAAAAATGATAGAAAATAAAAAAAATGCAAGTCGCCAAGGTTTGGAGGAATAAAAAAGTAAAAAAACGAAAAAAGACCATTCAAAAGCATTTGTCGGGAATCTAAGAGGAGCCACTGGCAGTTGGGCTTCCAACTTTCCGGAGGTTGCCGGGGACAAAGCGGTTGAGGAATCCATAGGGGTGGTCAATTTGGTGCTGCAGGTCAAACCCAACGGGTTAACCGATTAGCAAATGGAGATGTTGCGCGGGCGGGACCGAATGTTCAGGTGGAGATGTATGTCCCTTTCCTATTTGCGAGCCTCCCTGCCGGAATAACACGGAAGGTTGGCGCGGGTAGGGTAAGGCGGTGTGCAAATATGGGAGAGGGTAATTAACTTAAAGGGAGGCTTTACGAGTGAAAAACAAGATTTACTACCCGGCGCTCTTTCTCGTTTTGCTGACCGTGTTGCTTCTTGCGGCCAGCGGCCGGGCCGCAGCCCAGGAGAGCAAGGCGGAGGCGTTGGGCCAACAGGATGGCGTCCAGGTAACAGCAAAGGAGGAAAAATACAGTGATGACTATTTGGAGGTAAACCTCAAGATCCCGGTGATCGCCGGCATGGCCGACACGGGTCTTCAGTCCCGGCTCAACACCCTCTTCGAGAGCAGCGCCGCAGAACGAAAAAAGGCAATTACTGAACAGGCCAGAGAGTATGTCGAGGAAGCGGCCAGGGGTGATTTTCCTTTATGGACCTTTCAGCTCTACTCGGATTACCGGGTTACATGCAACCGGAACGGCCTTTTAAGCATCACCTGCGAGTTTTATGAGTACACCGGCGGTGCTCACGGCATGACGTTCAGAAATTCTTATAACATCGATCTCAGCACTGGCCGGCAACTGGCCCTTAAAGACCTGTTTAAAGAGGATACGGATTATAAGGAGATCATCAACCGGGAAATTGAAAGGCAAATAGCTGCCGATCCAGACAAATTTTTCACGGGTGAAGAATGGGGGTTCAAGACCATTTCCGACAACCAGGCCTTTTATCTGGAGGACGCTGGTACGGCGGAAGATGGAGTTTCCCCTGCCGGGAATGTCCCCGGTCTGGTCGTGTATTTCGACCTGTATGAAATCGCGCCTTACGCAGCGGGATTTCCGGAATTCAAAATCCCGTGGAATCTTTTTGGAGACACCGTGCAAGCTTTCGCGCCTTCCGGGCTGTCCGCCGGAACCGCCTTCGGCGTGAAGGTAAACGGCCGGCCGGTAGTCTTTGACGTGCCCCCGCGCCTGGAAAACGGCTACTACATGGTCCCCTTGCGGGCTGTTTTGGAGGCCATGGGAGCGAAGGTATCCTGGTACGGCGACACTGGTACAGCGGTGGCCTGCCTGCCGGGAGCGACACTTACTGTGACCAAAGGTTCCGAATATGCCCGGATCAACGGCCAGGTTTTTCCTATGCCGCTTGCCGCCCGCATAGAGGGGGACAGGCTTATCGTACCGCTGGAGATCATATTACAAGCCCCCGGCGTGCAGCCTGAATGGGACAGCGCAACCCAAACCCTTACGCTCTTTTTTAAGGGTGTAGACGGTTATCCGGATCTGATTCTCGACCTGCAGCGCGACATTCAGAATGAACTGGAGCGGATGGACCGGGACCTGTCCATCGCAGCTGGGGAACTGGGCCGGACCGGTCTGGACGGGGAGGAAACGCGCCGGATCCTGACGGAGCTGGCGGCCCGCTACCCCTATGTGGTGGACGCCTGCACCGTGGATAAAAACGGGATCATGGTTGCCGTTGAACCTGCCGCTTACCACAAGTTCTCCGGTTCAGATATCAGCGGGCAGGAACAGGTCAAGAGGCTTTGGGAAACCGGGCGTCCGGTCATAAGCTCCGTGTTCATGTCAGTGGAAGGTTTTCCGGCACTGGACCTGGAATGGCCGGTGTTCCCGGCAAGCAATCAGGATTCCTATCAGTCCCTGGAGGGTAGGGTCTTCAACCGGCAGGACGAATTGATCGGGTCAGTCAGTTTACTAATCAAGCAGGAACTGCTCTTTGCCAGTTTTGCCGTCCCAGAATTGCAGGGACAGCAGCCGGAAATGATGGTCATGCAGAAAGACGGCTACATCGTTTACGACAGCGACACCTCCCAAATCGGCCGCAATGTCTTTACCGACCCCTTTTATCAGGATTTCACCGGGCTATCTGACCTGACCAGGAGAACAGTTGCCGAAAGGGCCGGGGTTGGGACCTACACTCCCCCGGATCAGCCACTGCAAAAACAGGTGCTCAAAAGGTCAGTCTGGACTACGGTGGGCCTGCACGGTACGGAGTGGCGGCTGATTATAAACTACGCGGTAGACGATGCTAGTCACGTCCAGTAAAACCGCGCCGACACTGGTGAGAAGCCTGCTGTGATCCTTTAATGGATACGATGGTGCTGCAAATTGTCAACAGCTCCTACCAGAAAGTAAAGTAAAGTAGACGGCAAACCGGGGCGGGCGCGGCAGCGTGGTTTCGTACCGGTGCTTCAACGGTATGGTTCTACCTGCCGCCCCGTTTTGGTTTTGCCGCAAGTACATAGCGAGGTGGTTGGATATGAATATTGAGGCAACCAGAACAGGAAAGTTGCTGACCCTGGCGCTTGAAGGTAGAGTCGACGCCTTTGCGGCCAAAAACCTGCAGGAAACGGTGAATCAAAAACTAACGCCTGATCTTGACGCTTTGATCTTCGACCTGAAGGGCGTCAGCTATATCAGCAGCGCGGGACTGAGGATCATTCTTTCGGTTGTCAAAAAAATGAAGAAAAACGATGGTTCCGTCATTTTGTGCCGGGTCGGCCGCTTTTGCCGGGACGTCATGGACACGGCGGGATTCCTGTCCCTTTTGCCCGTCTTTGACACTCTGGAAGAGGCCGTGGCCTTCGGGCTGCAATGCATTCAGGAAAAAGAGTACCTGCAGAACTGGGATCAAATGGAAAATATCCTCCTCTCCTGCGGCAAAGCAAAAGTAATTCCGGGTTCCCCGGAAAAGAGCGAGGCTTTGGTAACAGGAGACATCAAGGATGTGCTGTACTCCAGGGTTACCAGGGAAAAGCTCTTTTCCAAGACTTTTTCGGAAGCCGAGTATTCCATCGGATTGGGGGCCCTGGGGGACGATGTGGACGATTATTATACCGTGATGGGCGAGATGATCACCATCGGCGGGACTATGGTCTGGCTGCCCACCGACGGCAACGACACCCCCGATTTTCTCATTCCAAAGGCGGATACCGGCAAAATAAAGGTACGGACCGTTTTAACGTTTCCCTGAACGGTGTATTTAATGAATTGTTTTATTTTGTAAGCGACAGCCCCCAGGGTGTTTCGCTGGGTGAAATCTACAGCGAGCTGTTCCGGCTGGCGTCAATCAGGCGCCCCGATTATAAAGGCGCCATCGGCCTGGCGGCCTGCGCCCGGATGCCCGCAGTTTTCGGTTCTGGCATCTTAAAGTCGCCGGTGCGCGAATTCGCCCCGGCTAACGGCAGGATGATCACCGACGGCGAGAATTTGGAGCAGTGGATGGAATCTGACAAAGAATCCAGACATACCGGTGTTACCGGTCTCATTTGCGGGATAGGCGTATCTTTACAGGCGGATTTGTCGGCTCTTGACCAGGAAATCCTCAACCGCATCTTTTACCTGCACCCGGCCAATACCGGGGGCAAAAGCCAGATGCTGCACAACCACGGGGTGCTATTCAGCCCGCAGCCCTTCCCCGAAAGGGCGGTAAATCTGGAAAAGCAGATCGGAAGGGTGGTGGAAGAGGGGGACTTTATAGACATGCGCCACCTGCTGGACTCTTCAACCATTGAAAAAGCCCTGATCGGCGTCAGCTACCTGCAGGAATTGAGACAGGACAACATATAAATAAGGTTAGACATTTATGCCCTTGACGCGGCACCAGCAGGAGGATGAAAAGTCTTTTTCAGGATAGACTTAATAAGAATTTTTAATAAGAATTGTCAGATAAAGGCAATAGTGGTGGAGTGATCTGTTTGAGCACAAAGATGAGTTCTGCAGCTGAAACTCCGCTGTCCGGAGTACTAGAAAGGTTCTTCAAATTAAAACAAAACAAGACAGATATACGCACTGAACTCCTGGCTGGTGTGACCACCTTTGTAACGCTGGCCTACATCCTTTTTGTCTACCCCAACATTCTGAAAGACACCGGCATGCCTCCCAGCGCTACTTTTGTTGCCACCTGCTTTGCCTCGGCCTTTGCCACTCTAATCATGGGGCTTTACGCCAATTACCCCATTGCCGTGGCGCCCGGGATGGGGCTGGGGGCTTACTTCACCTACACGGTCTGCGCCGGAATGGGCCTTCCCTGGCAGACCGCCCTGGGAGCGGTCTTTATCTCCGGGGTGGTTTTCTTCCTGCTTACTGTGACAAGGGTGCGGCAGTGGATCGTAGACGGGGTGCCGCCGGTCCTGCGCTCTGCCATAGGGGTGGGGATCGGGCTTTTTATCGCCTTCATCGGCCTGCGCAACGCCGGCATTGTCGTCAAAAGCGATACCACCCTGGTAACGCTGGGGAACATGCGTGATCCAGGGGTGCTGGTGGCGGTGGCCGGTCTTGTGGTCACCTCCCTGTTTACGGCCCGCCGGGTCAAGGGAGCCTTCCTGATCGGGATTATGCTCACCACCGTGGCGGCTGTTGCTCTCGGGGTATCGACGTTGCCGCAAGGGATCGGCAGCTTTATCCTGCTGGCCAATCCCCTGACCGCCATCCAGCCCGTCGCTTTTCAGCTGGACATCGCTGGCGCGTTGAAAGTAGGGCTTATTTCAGTCCTCTTCTCTTTTACTTTTGTGGATTTGTTTGACAACATCGGCACGCTAATCGGGGTGTCGCGCAGGGCGGGGCTGCTCGACGAGAAGGGACAGCTGCCCCGCATCGGCAAGGCCTTGTTCGCGGACTCTCTGGGCACCATTTTCTCTTCCTTTGCGGGGATCAGCACCGTGACCAGTTATATAGAAAGCGCCGCCGGGGTGAGCGAGGGCGGACGCACCGGCCTCACCGCCGTTGTGGTTGCGCTTCTTTTTCTGATCGCCGTTATTTTCGCCCCCCTGGTGGCGCTGATTCCGGTCCAGGCCACCGCGCCGGTCCTGATTATTGTTGGCTTGCTGATGATGGGGGAGGTTATCAATATTCGCTTCGACGACTTCACGGAAGCCCTGCCCGCGTTCTTTACAATCATTATGATGCCACTCACCTACTCCATTGCCCAGGGCCTGGCCTTCGGCTTCATGTCCTACACCATCATCAAGCTGATCACCGGGCGCCACCGGGAAAACAATGCTGTGACTTATACCCTGACGGTTCTATTTATTCTTCATTTCATGCTCGGTTGAACGTCTTTTACCTGGAAGCAATGGCGGGTTGCCGGGCGCCCGGCAGGGATGCCACCCGACTGGCGACGGGTATTGAAGATAAATGAAATGCCTAGGAGGTTTGGACCAGTGACGAAGCGTTTGTACCGTGTGATTGCCGCCATGCTGCTGGCGGTGCTGCTGATCCTGGCTGGATGCGCGCAGGCCGGGAAATATGAAGAGCTGAAGGAAGCAAGCCCTCCTGAAGACACTGTTTTTCAGGTGTCCACAATTAACGCCCTGCTGCAGGGGCTTTATGACGGGGAAGTCACCTGCGGAGAGCTGAAAAAACATGGCGACCTGGGTGTCGGGACCTTTGACGGGCTGGACGGGGAAATGATCGTGGTGGACGGAAGTATCCTGCAGGTAAAGGCGGACGGAAAAGTCCTTGCCGCCCCGGACGGGGAAAAATCTCCTTTTGCCGCGGTCACCTTTTTCAGATCCGACCAGGAGCAACAGGTGAAGGAATTGGCTGATTACTCTCAACTGCAGCGGTTGCTGGACGGGCTGGTTGTAAACCGGAACGTGTTTTACGCCATTCGCATTGACGGCACATTTTCTTACGTTAAAACCAGGAGCGTGCCCGAACAGGAGAAGCCCTATCCCCCTCTGGTGGAAGTTACCAATAACCAGCCGGTTTTTGAAATGCGCAATGTCAGGGGAACCGTGGTGGGCTTTTACTGCCCGCCGTATGTCGATGGACTCAACGTACCCGGTTACCACCTGCACTTTGTTACAGAGGACCGCCGGCAGGGAGGCCACCTGCTGGAATGCAGCATTCAGGAAGGGAAGGTACAGATGGATGAAACCCGGGAGTTTTACCTGACACTGCCCGCCGGCAGTGATTTTGCCATGGCCGACCTGACCACTGACCGGGCGGAGGAGCTGAAAAAGGCCGAGTCTAAATAGGTTAAATGGAAATTACCATCCAAGCGGATAACGCTTGTCCCTCCCTGGGGTATGTGTAAAGTATGGCTGCTCCGAGGTCAAGAAAAAAGCGAGTTTTTTGAGGATGATAAAAAACAATAAAGGTAGGGAAGACAATGATTGGCGCGGTAATTTTGCTGATTGGAATTTTAGCCGGAATAATACATATTGCAGCAAAACGAAATAGTCTTGACCGGGCAGGAAAAGTTGAACTGCTTTTACTCTATTGTCTTGTTTTCGGCGTAGGGGTGTTTGGTGCCAACTGTTTCGTCATGCATGTCTTTTTTCCCGAATATGTTGCCCCCATGATTGGATGGGAGGTGAGCCCCTTTGAAACCGAAGTCGGCATTCATGACGGGGCCTGGGCGCTCCTCGCATTTCTGGCGATCTGGATCAGGGGCACGTTCTGGCATGCGGTTGTGCTGGGGTGGTCGTTTTTTATGATCGGCGCGGGAATAGGTCACCTAAAAGATACGGTTGTTCATGGCAATTTCGAACCTTACAACTTCGGCATGATTTTTTTCGATCTAGGCGAGGCGTTGTTGTTGATCGTTTTATGGTTTGCCTGGATCAGGCTTAGGGTTAATAAGCATTGATTCGGGAGAAAAAGTAGCCTGTCCAAATACTTTATCCTAAAAAAAGTATTGCCGTCCGCTCGGACGGCCTCTCTATTTTTTTATTTTATTTGGCTATTTTAACTGTTGATACTGTTGCAAATAAAGGAACATTTTCTTCTTTATAGAATATTAAATGACAAAGAAAAAAATCTTTCCAAGTTACATTTTTTTTTAATCATTTTACTTTTTTTTAATCATTGACGACTGGTATTTGCTCCCTCAGTTGTTTTTTTAAGAAAATATTTTTTTAATGGCCAATTAGGAGATAAGTGGGGCATGAAAGGAATTCTGGCGCCTTTACGCAGGCTTGACCGGCTGATTGAGAAAGCAGTAGATCTGGCCCAGGCCGCTTATGGACCCCAGGCGGCTGCCGATCCCTACCGGGGGCTTTATATCAACCGGGATGAGGTGAGGCGTCTGCTTGAACGGGAGCCTGGCGCGCCGCTGCTTTGGTCCGGGGATGAATGCATCGAGGATTCTGAACCGCAGACCGGTATGGAAGGTTCTCGTATCAAGTGGCTGAAAGAAGCCTTCGGACTTTCTCATTTTGACCTGGACATTATCATCATTGCTCTCGCACCTGAGCTGGACACGCGTTACGAGCGGCTCTATGCCTACCTTCAGGATAACGTGACCCGCCGGAAGGCCAGCGTTGATCTTGCGCTCAACCTGTTGTGTTCCACGGCGGAGGAGAAGCTCGAAAGACGGTCCCATTTTGCGCCGGATGCTCCCCTTGTCAGAAACGGCCTGATTCACCTGATTGCGGAACCCAATAATATTCATCCGTCCCTACTGTCACACTACATCATCCTGGACGAACAAATCATAAATCTGCTGTTATACCAGGAAGGACTTGATTCACGGTTAGCTCCTTTCTGTGAATTGATATACCCGGCTTTCGGCATGGATAGAGCGCCTTTAGCTGACGATGCGAAACGCGCTTTGGTTGCTCTTACAGCCCACGCCCGCCGGAAGCGTCAGCAATTGCATCTCTATTTCCAGGGTCCCCGGGGGGCAGGCAAAAGGATGACCGCAGAAGCGCTGGCCTTTGAAACAGGTATGTCCCTGATGGTTGCCGATTTCTCCACTATTCCGTACAATGAGCCCGGCTTTAGAAAACTGCTCAGGATATTGTTTCGAGAAGCATGGTTTAAGGATGCCTTGCTCTACCTGGATGAAACGTATACATTATTGAGCGATGAAAAGGCGCTCTCGTGCAGGCTTTTGCTCAAGGCCCTCGCGGAAGATTCCGGTATTACCGTGCTTACAGGAACAAAACCATGGGCACCGCGCGGGTTCGGACCGGGAGAGGTGGTAACGGTGCCATTCACCATCTCGGATTTCGTCCTGCAGCGCAAATGCTGGGAAAACAGCCTCACGGCAGAAAACATATCAATTGATGACAGTGAACTGGATGTTATCGCCAGCCGCTTCAGGCTGACACGGTATCAAATAATGTCCGCTGTGGCGTTCGCTAAAAAGATTGCCCGGTGGAACGCCGCCGCAGGGACAGCAGGCGATAAGGACAGCAGCAACGTTAAGCCGTCTATCAAAGATATTCTTACCGCAGCACGGGCTCAGTCCGGACATGAATTGAAGGAACTGGCTTCTAAAGTAGATACCAGCTACACCTGGGATGATATTGTGCTGCCGCAGGATACCATGGCCCAACTGCGGGAAATGTGCCAGCGGGTAGCATACCGCCACCGTGTGCTGGACGAGTGGGGCTTCGGGCGGAAACTATCAATGGGCAAGGGAGTAAACGCCCTTTTTTCTGGTCCGTCCGGCACGGGCAAAACCATGGCCGCCGGAATCATCGCCAACGAGCTTGGACTCGACCTTTACAAGATCGACTTGTCCGGTGTGGTGAGCAAATATATCGGGGAAACGGAAAAGAACCTTGACCGGATCTTCAGTGCTGCGGAAAACGCCAACGCGATACTCTTCTTTGATGAGGCGGACGCCCTGTTCGGCAGACGTTCCGAGGTACGGGACGCCCATGACCGGTATGCGAATATCGAGATATCATACCTTTTGCAAAAGATGGAAGAGTACGAAGGTATAACCATCCTGGCCACCAACCTGCGCCGGAACCTGGACGATGCCTTTGTGCGGCGGATGGCCTTTACTATTCACTTTGCCTTTCCCGATGAAGAAAGCCGACTGCGCATCTGGGGTGGTATCTGGCCGGAGGCAACGCCGCTGGCCGTCGATGTAGACCTGAAATTCCTGGCCCGGCAATTCAAATTGAGCGGCGGTAATATCAAGAATATAGCCCTGGCGGCATCCTTTCTGGCTGCCGCTGATGAAGGCGTGGTGACCATGGAGCATCTCCTTCGGGCGACGCAGCGCGAGTACCAGAAAATGGGGAAGGCTCTGTCCGTAACAGAGCTCTTTGGTGAGAGGAAATCACCGCAATCTAACGGCAGCGGGAGTTAGTTACCATGTCAGAATTTGTCTTTGTAAAAACGGAAAAAGAAAAAAGGGACGGGAAGGCTGCGGGATGTGCTCCGGAACCGCTTCGTCGACTTGAATCTCTCGACCCTTATGCAGATATTATGGATTTGCAGCATAAGGCCGGCAACCGGGCAGTCAGCCGGTTGCTGCAGAACGATATAGAAGTACTGCCGCCTGTTTTGCAGGAAGTATTGCTTTCACCCGGACAGCCCATCGACCCAATCACACTTGGCTTGATGGAGGAGCGCTTTGGGAAAAGTTTAAGTCATGTGCGGGTCCATACTGATGCAAAAGCAGCTGAGTCGGCGCGTCTATTGGACGCGTGGGCTTATACCAGGGGCTCTCATATTGTCTTTGATGAGGGGCAGTACGCACCTCATTCCGCGGCGGGTCTTGGGCTTTTGGAACATGAATTAACCCATGTGGTCGAACAGCAGATTAGTGGCCCGCGAGTGCAGTTGGCTTCAAAGAAGAAGAAAAAAGTGCAGTTGGCTTCAGAGGAGAAGAAAAAGAAGGAGAAAGAGTCGAATAAGAAGTCGAAGAAGAAGGAGGAAAAGCCCCTGGATCTTGATGATCCGAAGATACGTGGAATAGTGTTCGAGGGAATGTATGTTGATAAAGCAAAGAGTTACTATGAAAGCAATGGCTATAAGGTTTACAGAAATGCGGAATTTAAGGGATGGCTTGCCAGAGCATTTAAAACGCGTGTAAAAGGTGATATCGGGACAGCAAACAGGGGACCCGACTTAGTTGCAATCCATGATGGAGAGAAAAAAATAATTGTCGCAGATATAACAGCTACGCCTGCAAGTCCTGCTGACTGGAGAGAGGGTGATCGGAAAAAACTGCCTGTGGAATTTGGCAAATGGGAAAGTAAGGTTCATCTTGAGAAAACGATAGAGGATGCCAGGCAACTCATCCGGCACCTGCCTGATAACCTTAAGGACTATACTGTCGTTGCTCAGGATTGGTACCGGGAACATCTAGTATACGAAAAATCAAGGGAGATTGTGGTAAGGAAGGGTGGTAAGCCGGTAGTTGAAATTGGCGCTGTTGAAAGGACGGCTTCAAGGTATAGCGAGCAGGATGTTCAAGCTGACTCAGCACCCGGGTACAAAGAGGTCCGGCGGGGTGTTAATGGGCCTCTGCCATCCGTAGTCCCTTTTTCCAAACAGGATCTTGTGGAGTTATTTATAAAAAAATACAGGCTTCCAAGTCCTTCTTTGGAATTCTTCCAGGAATATAAAGACTATGACGAATACGAAAAAGCTTTCCGTAGAAGGTACCCCGGTTATAAGAAACAAACCCCTTATGGATGGTACGATCCCTATACGAAATTAATTCACTTTCCTCCAGAGGCAGCATTACATACACAGCTTCATGAAACTTTGCACTGGTATGGAGGAAAGCATAATGTTGCGCGTAATCTGGGTTCTTACATGAACGAAGGGTTAACTGATTGGCTGATGAGGAAGGCTTTGGGTGAAAGAATAGGGCGGCATGCTTATGATGGAAATGTGAGATTTGTTCGTGCGCTGGCTGCCAGAATAGGTGAGAAACCACTGATTATGGCTTTTTTACACGGAGAATGGGAGCTTTTCCACCAGGCCATGAACAAACAGGCCGGCAGCTCACTAAAAGCGCAACAAGCATATGAACTGCTTTCAAAGATTTCGGGTGATGGTAAGGGCATTGAGAATCTGACCCGGGTATATGAATTGTTGAATTTGGGAAAAGCGCCGGTACTCCATACTCCAGCAACCCAAACAGCAAAGCCATCAGCATCAGTGGCGGTAACCGCC
>LFSA01000047.1:28256-51911 GCA_001512635.1 Pelotomaculum sp. DTU098
CCGCCTCTGCATCTAAGACTGATAAAACTAAGACAACCGTACCAGTTAAGACACCGGCCGGTAATAAAATCAGTGGTAATGAATCAGCTACAATGTCATCTGCTCCAAAGGCATTAACTCCAAAGGCAAAACAGCCTGCAGTGGTCATAGTTGGTATAGGAGGACAAGCCAAAGCCAAGCAAACTAGTATATCTCCTCCACCTAAAAAGGATAATGCCGGACTTTCTGCTATTTCAAATGCATCACCTGACCCTTCCAGGTCAGCTATTCCGGCATCGCCAACGTCTCAAGGTTCAACTTTGCCTTCTACAAAGGCTCCAAACGTTGTTTATAGTTCGACCTTTCCATCTTCAGTCCAACCTCTCATGCAAAAAGCGCCCGGGACTGTTACAGGGTCTGCATCACCTGCAGCAGGCGCAGCTAAATTTGACTCTGCTACTGCTTTATCGAATCCAGCAGCTAGATTTGCGAATTTGGAAAAGGCAAAACCGGACGCCCTATCCTCACCTCAAGAGTCTCCAAGGCCTGATATAAAAGCCAGGTTCCGCAATATCACACAGCCCGGGAAGACGGCCTCTGCACCTTCTGCTGCCACGGCGCCAGCGAAAGCGCCTCTTATGAAGAGTCCGATCGTCGGAAGAGCTGGGAGCATAATAAGAGGCCTGGGCGGAAGAGTAAAAGCCGGAGCTGGTAAAGGAGGATTAGTTCTATTATTATTAGAAATTTTAGCGGCAAAAATAGAGCAGGGTTCGGAAAATGAAAGAATTGAGTTTGATATCGCCCGTCTTGAACCAGAAATTCTAGAGTCGTTAAGGGCACTCAAAACAAAGGCGGCTGAAACAAAGAAAAACCAGCCGGACGAAGGCGTATTTGCCAATTTAACCATAAAAATCAGCTTCAGAACCATGCCTAGAAGGAGAGGGAGAGAGGTTGAAATAGAAACAAAATATGTTTATTCTACCTTATCGGCAGTCGACGTGAGCACGCAAGATATTCAGCATACCAAATTTGAGGTGGACAGTACGAGTTTCTTTGGCGTGGTCTATGAACATACAATTATTACCTTTTCCGCACCGTACGAATATATATATCAGGACTTAGAGGCTCGCAAGGAGACCATGACCTTATTTTCTGACACGGAAATCCGGGGTTGGCTGAAGAAAGGCTCCCCTTATGTAATTCAAGGTTTACCTGTTCATGAGAAAATCAGATTGATAAACAGACTGCTTGATGGATGGATCAGTGAAGAGGATGTATCAGCAATAGAACGCATTTGCCGGAGTGTTGTGAGCAAAGAAGAGGCATTGGAAATAAATAAGGCAATCAAGCCACGAATACACCGTATTCAAAACCTCGGCCAGCGAGCACGAGTACGATATGCGCTTCAGCAGATGCTTTATTAGAAGATGCGTATCCTTATGGATCTTTAAAGAGCTGTACTCAACAAGAGGCAATCAAGCCCAACGTCTCCAACCATGGGAAAGAGGTCGACGCTGCATGATCCATCACATTAGCCTGCTTCTTCGCAAGTTGTTCGAGAAAAACCAAAACCTCGGGCTGAAAACCGGCCAGATCGGCTTCGAACCGCCTGACGAGAACTGGCGTAAGTACGTGAGCGGTTTACAGCAGCGCGCAATCAATATCTACCTTGTTGATTTGCGTGAGAACTACAGCCTGCGTTCCAATGAAACCTTGCGCGAGTTTCGGAACGGGGTTATCTGTGAAATGCCGGCGCCGCGGTGGGTGGACTGCCATTATCTGATTACAGCCTGGGAACCTGCTGCTCCTGATATAGCCCACGGTGTGGAGCCGGCACTGGCGGAGCAAGCCATTCTGTCGGTGGTGGTAAGCTTTCTGTTGGAGTTGGAGACGGAATCGCTGACGCCGCGCCAGGTTTACGCTCCCGACCCGTTACCTGCTGATTTTCCACGGGTATTGGCTGACGCTGTGCTACCGGTCTGCGTTCTGCCGGGAGAAGGTTTCCCCAAACTGGCTGAATTCTGGGGTTCCATGGGCGCCGGGTACCGCTGGAAACCGGCTGTTTACCTGATAGTAACACTGCCGGTAATAAGGCTGGAGGGTTCTGCCGGTATGCCGGTAACGACTCTTGTCACGGGCTACGGGCAGGTGCCCGGCAAAGGGAAAGAAGCTCATATCCAAATCAGCGGCAGCGTGCTGGATACGCAGCATCCTCTTTCCGGTAATACCCCGGCTCCGGTGGCCGGGGCTGTGGTAAGGCTGAAATCGGCCTCCGGCGAACTATTGCAGGAAACCCTGACCAACGAGTCGGGAGCTTTTATCTTCAGCGGACTGAGCGAGGGGAATTATCAACTGCATGTCAGTGCGGCCGGAAAAGGTGAGAAAACCTGTCTCATCGGGGTCTGCGCAGGTTCTCAGGGGACTGGTATATTAAATTATGACGTGTTTTTTTAACTAATCAATGTTTATATTCTTATGGCCTGGAGAAGGAGGTTAAAAGGAAGGGATGAGCTATAACTTAGGGTTGAACATCGTTGAGACAGATGGCCGGGCAGCACCCAGCATTCAGCCGGCCCAGACCTCGGTTGCCGCTTTCATGATCCTCTCCGAGCGCGGTGTGCCGGGAGAAGTGTATCAGGTGGTTAACTGGAGCCAGTTTAAGGAACATTTCGGTTCATACAAAGCAGGAGCCAACGGAGCTTATGCCATTCAGGGATTCTTTGATAACGGCGGGACGATGGCGTACGTTACAAGGCTTGTAAACACAAGCGGCGCCGAAGCCGGGGCTGCTTGCGCATCCGTTGCAGGCAAGCCGGAAGAACCGCTTGTTTTTACCGGGGACGCCCGGCTTGTATTAAAGGTGGATGGAAGCGCCGAATATATCGTGAATTTCCGTGCCAGGACGCCTGCCATCCTGGAAGGTTCACTGGAAGGCTCACTGCCGGCTGATGCGGATCTGAGCCTCGAAGTTAATGGACTGCCCGGGCAAAGCTATACATTCGTTGAACAAGACTTCCCAGGCGGCATAGAAAAGGCAACCCTGGATGAGGTGGCTGCGGTTATAAACCGTGAATTTGTGGGGATTCAGGCTTTTGTCACAAAAGTGCAGGAGAAAGCCAAATTATCAATTAGGACCGACCGCACCGGAGCAAACGCTTCACTCAAAGCCGGTGGAAAGCTGGCCGGCATCCTTGGTGTCTCAGGCGAGCTTGTTCAAGGCGCAGGAAACATCACTAATATGGGAGCCGTTGATTTGGCGGAGGTGGCAGAAGCCATCAATGAGAGCCTAAAGACGTACGGTTTGCGGGCTGCCCTGTCCCCGGACGGCAAGCAAATTATCATAAGCCACACAATGCCTGGAAAAAACCGTACTGTTCAGGTCATCGAAAACGATACCAGCAAGGCCCTGGGCTTTGACTCCAGCGTGCATAGCGGGGAAGACGTTATTGCGGCTGTCGCAGCATCAGCTGAACTGGGAACCAATCTGATCGTAAAGGCAGGCTATATGGGAAAAGAAGATCCGGGGGCATGGGGGAACAATCTCTCCGTTATGCTCACAACGAACAATGAGCATGCCGGACACTACGATCTCGCTGTGTATTTCGGCAAGGACAGGGTCGAAGTATGGGAAGATTTGAAGGATGCCCAGGATGCCGCATTGAGGATAAACAACTCTTCTGCGGGTTCAAAGTTTATTACAATCCAGACACCCGTAGAAGGGGCATTGTCAGTTTCCAGCCTCACTCCCCTGACTGGTGGTAGTGATGATAATCTGAGCCAGGATAATGTGAAAAGTCAGGTACGGGATGCCGTTAATCGCTTCAATACATATGAAGTCCAACTGATTTGCTGTCCGGAAAGTACCGAACCGGAAGTTGTCAGTGATTTGCTGACCTACTGCGAGAACCGGGGCGATTGCATGTTCGTTGGTCATACGCCCGCAGGCGCGAATGTGAGCGCTGCGAAAGAATACGGCAAAAAGTTCCGCGGCGACAAAGTATACGGTGCGCTCTATTTTCCCTGGATTAGAGTCTATGATCCCCTCGACCCGCTTGGACATAAACCTAAATTTATACCGCCCACAGGCCACGTGCTGGGTGTCTATGCGCGTACGGAACGTGAACGGGGCATCTGGAAGGCGCCTGCCGGCAATGCCGCCCGGATTAACGGGGCGCTGGATGTGCAGTACAACATTACAGATACCGAACATACCGACATGGTCAAGAACGGCAGCGTAAACGCGGTGCGCTTTATTTCCGGGAAGGGCATCGTGATCGACAGCTCGCGGACCCTGAGTACCAGTACGCTCTGGCACTATGTTAATGTGAGGCTGCTTTTCAATTTTGTTAAAAGTTCACTGAAATCAGGACTGCGCTGGGTAGTGCAGGAGCCCAACAATGAGGCTTTGTGGAACAAGATCAAGTATAACTCCGTGACGCCGTTTCTGATGGGATTGTGGCGCATGGGCGCATTCGGCCCGGGTTCGCCGGAGCAGGTGTTTACAGTGAAGGTGGACGCAGAAAATAACCCGCCTGCAAATATCCAGCAAGGCATCCTTACGGTGGAGGTCTATTTCTACCCGTCACGGCCCGCTGAGACTATCATCATTACCGTAGGTCAGCAGGAAGGCGGGGCAACCGCCGGCGAAAATGGATAAGGAGGGGGACAATGGCCGCTCTTAGCTTTAAGGAAGCATACCGTACCCATGAGTTTGTAGTGGAAATCGAAGGAATTGAGAGTCCCAATATCACTAAAGTTTCCGGCCTTACTGAAGGCGAGGTGGAGGCAATTGAACAGCCGGACGGCGGGGCCAACATTATCCATAAAATCAGCTCGGGGATTATCAAGTATGGCGATTTGACTCTTGAGAGGAACATGGACGGTAGCAGCGCCGACAGGGCTTTTAAAGAATGGTTTCAGACAATGTTCTCCATTGACGGGACGGGGACAGGCTCCAAACTACGGCGTAACGGTTCCATCGTCGTCAAGGAACACCAGAAGGAAGTTATGCGCTTTGTGTTCGAAGGGGCATGGATTAAATCGTCCAGGTTCAGCGACCTGGATGCGGGAAGTCCCGGCCTTATGAAACAGACGATAGTCCTGGCAATCGAGCGGATGTACCGTGTTTGACGACCTGGAGGGACTGACTTATGGCTCAATACCCGCGTGAATTTGAAGTGCTTTTGCCTGTCGGGTACACCGATGGAGCCGGCCGGGTCCACCGGCAGGCGGTAATCCGCAAAATGCGGGGACACGAAGAGTCGCTGCTTTATGATCAAACACTTTCGTCCGGCAGGCTGGTTACGGAACTTATCCGGAGCTGCCTGATTCGGCTGGGAGATATTGAGACAGTTACGTCACAGATTGTATCGGAGATGTACACGGTCGATCGTAATTACCTGCTGCTCGAACTGCGCCGGATTACCCTGGGCGAGCATTTGCCTGCGTTATATGTTTGTCCCCGGTGCGATACTGAGATATCTGTTGTTCACGATTTAAACAAGATCCCGGTACGCAGGCTTGAGGAAGGCCAGGCTCTGGCTGACATCACTGTGCAGCTGGAGGACGGCTATGTGGACCGGGAAGGTGCCCTGCACACTGAAATTGTCCTGACCCTGCCGCGCGGCATCGACGAGGAGTTTGTGTCATCCATAGCCGAAAAAGACCCGCTGAGGGCTCAGGATGTCCTGCTGCTACGCTGTATAAAGCGCTTCGGAACTCTCCCCCCGGCAGCCCTGGAAGCCTACGGGATAAAAATCCTGCGTGATCTCACCATGGGTGATCGCCACCATATATACCAGGCGCTCAACAGCCAAATGCCGGGTGTTGATTTTCAGTTCCTGGTGCGCTGCGGTTCTTGCGGGACCTCCTTTCAGGGGGTAATTGATGTTGTAAATTTTTTCGTCTAGAGCTGGGAGGTGGGCGCCGGCTGCGCCAGGAGGTTTTTTACCTGGCGTACCACCTGCACTGGCCGTGGTCAGAAATCATGGAGCTGGCTGTTGGCGAACGGCAGGCTTTTGTGCAGATGCTTGCTGAAAAGATCGATGAGGATAACCGGGTCTGGGAAACCCTGGCCGAGCGGTTGAAAAGAGGTTGAAACTGATGATGGAAAGGAGCGAACCAGTCTCACCGCCCGCTCATTTGAGCGCCGGGTGGGGGTTGAATCTGACGGCACGGCGCAGGAAACGCATGTTTTGCTGCCGGCTGCTCCGGCTTATCACGCCTTTTCTGGCTTTAGGCGGTCGTAATTGGCCGAATGCTGCAGGGGCCAGGTCTATTGGCCTGCTGACGGCAATGCCCTGGCTGGAGCCGGGATGGCCGGGATGGTTGGAGATGCCGGAACGGGATGCCGCTACTACTGGCGCTGAAGAGCCGCTAATGAGACAGCCCGCGCCTGCTACGCCCGCCATTACCTCACAACCGGGGCGCACGTCTTCACAGCAACCAGAAGGACTCGTTTCGCGGGCAGGGAAACGCAACCGTGTTACCACTCAACCGGAGCGCGTGCCTTCGCAACAACCAGCGCAGCCGCTGATGGCCCTTGCCCTGGTTTCCCCATTTTCCAGGAAACTGCGTGTACCAGAGCTGTCATCTAAGACACCGTTAGCGCCGGTTGTTAACCTGCTGCGGACAAAAAGGGTGCACTTAAATGTATACACGGGCTCTTTTCCACAGCCTCGCATTTTCCTGCAAAATTTATCACCCCATTCAGGTTTGGCAAAGCTGGCGGACAAAATGCCTGTGCCGGGAACCAGAGCAATGGACAAGCAGGTCAATGCAGGTACAAAAGGAGAAGAAGCAGCAGCAGGGACTCTACTGGTTTCCGGGCGCCCGTATGGTTCAATGCCGCCGGTTTTTCCGGATAAAACCCCGTTACGGGATTCTCCGGGTAGTTTTAGAGGACATACACACAGTGTCCGCGCCCTGGGAGCTGCCCCAAACACAGGTTCTCCTGCTGGTTTTAGAGGGCTTACGACCGGAACTCTCCCGGTGGCCTTTTACCTGCCGGTAATACCGGCAGCACCTGGACGCAGGTCCGGGCAGACGGAGCTTTTGTTCCAAAACCCGCCGCAAGCAGGCGATAGAAAAGAAATGCCGCCCCTTTCTGACCCCGGGCTGCATGGTGGACCTTCGACATTTGGCACCGGACCGGTATCCCTGCAAGGGCTGAGCCTGGTAATGGAAACCATCAGGCATACAATGAAACGCCAGGTAGCTGAAGCCATTAGAGAAAGGGAAGTAGCTAAATCAATTGCATCGAACCGTGCAAAGGCAATTGACATGACGACGGCAGAGAATCATGTTAGTGACAATTTGGTGCGGTTGTTCATGCAGAAAATGCAAAAGCTGGCTGAGGAGGAACGCTTTAGACTGGGCCTGCTGCGCTAAAAAGTGCCGTGAGTAAAGGAGTAGAAGCATGATGGAAAAACAGGTGCTGCGTGGGTTTCTCGCCAATGTTGTGGTTAACCCGCCATTAATTGTAACCTTCCAGTTTAACCCTGAATCCATAAGCGACAACAAGGCTGTATATTACGCCGAGCGCTATGCGAGTCTGAGCGAAGATTCGCCGGGGAAGGTATATACCGGGGGTGGCGACCGGACGATCTCCTTTGAAATAAAACTGCACGGTCTTGAACAGGGCACGAATGCGCTCAACCCGGCACCAGTGGATAACGGAATATCGACGGAACTGGCCAAGTTGCGCTCCTTCCTGTACCCCAGGACCGACGCCTGGGCGATGATAAGCAGCGGGGAAGAGGGCAGGCGGATCAGCTCGCCGCCCACCTGTATTTTCGGTTTCGGTACGAAGATTCTGGAATGTGTCGTGACCGGCATGGACATCACTGAAACACAGTTTAACAGCGCCCTGGCGCCAGTGCGGGCAGAAGTGAAGATCACCCTTACGGTTATCGAAGAAATGGATAATAAACTCCACACCCTGGACAAGGCCCGCAGAAGTGCCCTGGCTGCTATGGGAATCCAAAATATTAGGCCCTTTTAGAGGTGAAGGATGCCTGTCTCTATTTATTCAAGGTATTATGGACTGGATACTGTAGAAAGAGACGGACGATTGAGTTTATCCCAACGTCCCGCCGTACCTATGGAAGATTATCCCGATAGCATTATTCATACGGTAGTGGGAAACGAAATCCTGGATCAGTTGGCGGCGCACTACTATGGGCGTGAGGATCTTTGGTGGCGCATTGCCGATGCCAATCCACTTAAGTTCCCCCTGGACTGGAAAGCGGGCGACACCCTCGTTATCCCGCCAATCCGGGTAGCCACGCGTACGCCGCGGAGGTAAAAGTGAAAAACGACCTTTATTATCGCGTCTCAGTCAGGGCCGGCCACGCCTCTTATGATTTGTCCCATGACCTGTCCTCATTAACGATCGAGGAAAGCGGTACCGGGCCGGACATGCTTACGATAGAGATGGCCGATCCATTCAAGGTATTCAGCCATGCCCTGCAGGAGGGGATGCTGGTTGAGATCGACCTGGGTACGGTCAGCGATCATTCGGTTATCTTCCGTGGCCGGATCTTCAAGGTTGAAGGGAGTTTCCCCCATCATGGTGTGCCGGCTCTCAGGCTCCTGGCCTTTGACAGGAGCATGAACATGGGGCTACGGAAACGAAACCGTGTCTGGACCGATACTTCGCTGGAAAAGATCGTGAAGGATATTGCGAAAAATTATTTCAACGAGAATGATATAAAGGTTGATCTGAAGGAGAACCCTTATTTTTCGGCCAATGGTATCCGCCAGCAGGAAGAAACCGACCTGGCTTTCCTGCTCAGGCTTGGGTCCAGATATGGCTGTGAAATGTTTGTGGTAAGCGGTGAGGACAAAGACGAGCTCTTTTTTAAGTCGCAGTACAAGATCATGAAAGCAAAACCGGCAGTTACGCTTTATTACGGCAGATATGATGTTAAAAACCGCCTCCTGTCATTTGAAGCTACTGTCGATACGGCCAAAATCCGGCTTCCGCGTGTTTTTTCAGGTACCGATTTCGATACCGGGCAGCGCATAGAGCAGGTCACGGAGCCGGTTCAGAATGCAGAAATCATCGAAGACCGTTTCATGGATGAGAACCTCACCCAGTTCTATAAACGCTATCCGGCCAGGGCTTTGTCTCTAAAGAACCTGCTTTCGGCTGCAGGCATCGTTCAGCAGCAGTTGCGGGATGAACTGGGAAGCGTGGAGCGAGAGGTTACACCGGGTTTCACCACGCAGGATGAATTAAACAAGCGGGCCGGAAACCAGTTTAACACCAGTTTATACGGCATGAGAGCAAGCGGCAGCGTTTCCGGCAACCACCGCATCCATGCCCAGTCCACCATCGGCATTGCCGGTGTGGGCGGCCGTTTTTCCGGCACCTGGTACCTGTCCCAGGTGCGGCATGTATTGAATAAGGAAGGCTATCGGACCGAGTTCCAGTGCCGGCGATAAGAGGAGATTATGTTCGAAACAGAAGACAATAAACAGGAATACGCTATAAAAAAATACTACGGCAAGTATCCGGGAGTGGTCCTGGATAACGACTCTCCCCAGGAACAACCCCACCGGGGCGAGCTTTTGGTCGAGGTGCACGGTATTCTGGAAGAGACGCCGGATGGCAAGAGCCAGCGCCCCATCCAGGTTAAGGCCAAACCGTGTTTTCCGCCCGGCTTTTTCTTCATCCCGGAGGTGGGAGACAATGTTTGGGTGGAATTTGCCGCCGGCGACATCAATTACCCCATCTGGACCGGCGTCTTGTATCCGAAAGGAAAGACACCCAATACTGCTGACAACCAGGCGCCGACAAAATCCCAAAAAGTTATCCGCACGATTTCAGGCCATGTGATTCAACTGGATGACAGCGAAGGGTCCGGGAAATTGATAATCACCGATGAACAGAATAAAAACACCATCATTATGGATAATAACGGCATCAAGCTTGCCGCAGGGGACAAGGTTAACATAACCATGGACTCAAAGGGGATTACCTTAAATGCCGAAGCTATCAATCTGGGTGGCTCTCCCGGTGAAGGGGTAGTGGTGGGGGTTTCATTCGGGAATCTGTGGGACTTGTTTATTAACCATACTCACACTACGGCGGTGGGACCCACCAGTACGCCGCTGCCTCCCGCCCAGCCTCTGTCCCCTGCTGTAAGCCGGAAGGTTAAAGCTGTAAAATAATGTCCATATCGCGAGGAGTCAGCGTATGCCTTTAAAAACCGCAGAGCTGCAGGAAAATCTCAAAAGGGCTTTTAAGAACGCCAAAGACACGGCAGCAAAAGAGATCGGTAAACTGCAGCCCGAAGAGGTACAGGAAAAAATTATGGAGATTGAGGACAGGGTCCATGAACAGCTGGCACGGGATCTGGCCGGCGCGATAGAAGCCTTTATCAGGAGTGGGGACGTTGTCGGAATTGTAACAAAAGGGAGCGTCCATGTAGTCACAACGGGAGATGCGACGAGCCAGCAAGGAAACGCCGAGGTTATCTGTACTCAGACGAACCCGGGCAAAATCCAGTAAAGGTAAGAGATTATGAGTGAAAAATATAGCGGATTTTCTTTTCCCTTCCACATCGATGCGTCGGGCCGGGTGGCCTGGACCAGCGGCCCGGAAAAACTTAAGGAAAATATCAAGCACATCCTGCTGACCGGCCTTGGAGAGAGGGTGATGCGCCGCGATTATGGCGGCGGCCTGCGCCAGCTTGTCCATGACCCAAACAATGACGCGCTGCGGGCCATCGTGCAGCATCAGATTGCTAAAGCCATTGGCCAATGGGAGCCCAGGGTACAGGTACAGGAAGTGACGGTCACGCAGAAGGAAGGGAAGCTCTGTGTTGAAATCCGGTACGTGATCGGTCAGACGCAGCAGCCCCAGAATCTATCGGTGCCCATCGGGTTGGGAGGTATCTGAGTATGAGCATATCTAACGGGCAAAGGGGAGGCGACACGTCCAACCGTTCTTATATTGATTATACAAACAAGGACTATAATTCTCTGCGGGATGCGCTGCTGGCCCTTGCCAGGGAAAAATTTCCGGACTGGACGGATCACTCGGCCAACGATCCGGGCGTCATGCTGCTGGAGCTGTTTGCCTACATGGGCGACTTAATCCTCTACTACCAGGACCGGATTGCCAACGAGAGTTTCCTGGATACCGCAGTGGAACGGAGCAGTGTTATCAACCTGCTGCGCCTGATCGGGTATGAACTGCGTCCAGCCCAGCCGGCCTCTGTAGACCTGATTCTGCTGTTTAAACCGGATATAGAAACGGATGCCCATATAGTCACTATCGACGACAAGGCTGAGTTCAAGACAACTACCGGCCCTGGCGGGGGTGACCCGGTCAGTTTCCGGTATGTGCGGCAACCGTTGACCATTGATCTTCGACAACTCCCTCTAATCCAGCACACCGACGGTAAAACATATCGCTGCTATAAGAGCCTGCCCGTGGTTCAGGTGGATTCCGTCATAGAAAAAGAAATTGTTGGATCCTCTGATAATAGCTCCGGCCAGCGTTTCAGGCTTGCGGGAACGCCTCTCATTATTGACTCGCTGGAAGTTTATGTGGACGGGGAAAAGTGGGAACGCCGGGATACACTCTTTTACAGTGATTCTACCAGTAAGCATTACGTTGTGCGCTACGACGAGTCGGATGTGGCCTGGATAGAGTTCGGCGACGGCAAGTTCGGAAGAATCCCTCGGAAGGGGGTAAACAATATAACCGCTTCCTACCGGACTGGCGGCGGGGTTAAGGGGAATATACCGGGAAATACCGTTTTCAAGGTGAGCGGGATTGGAGACAGGGGTTCAAACCTGCAGTTGGTCTTCAACCCGAATGCTTCCTCTGGAGGCAGGGAGCGTGAGGATTGCGCCGAGGCAGTCCTGCGGGGACCACAACTGTTTCGAGCCCGCAGCAGGGCGGTCACTGTAGAGGACTATGAGGCTTATGCCAGGGATTTCGGAGTGGCAAAGGTAAGGGCGCGGGCAGCCAATTGGAACACGGTGGAGTTGTATGTGGTGCCGGCCGGGGGCGGTAAGCCCAGCGATACCCTCAAAGAGAATTTGCGGCTTTATTTTGAAGACAAAAGAATGCTTACAACGATTGTAGAAGTTAAAGACCCTGTATATGTGGAAGTAATAATCGAAGGTGATTTGTTCATTAAGCCACAATATTTTAGAGATTCCGTCCGGCAACGGGTCGAAGACGCTGTAAGCCGTTTGCTTGCTTTGGAAAATGTGGATTTTGCCCAGATACTGTATGTCAGCAAGGTGTATGAGGTTATTGAAGCTATTGATGGCGTTGAAGGGGTTATCATCTCCGGATTCGAACGGGTCACGCCTCCCCCGGAAGGACTGGATCCTGAGCCTGTTTGGGGCGTGCTGCGTTTCGATTGGAACGAAATACCATTTTTATCAGGTATCAATTTCAAAGTAACAGGAGGCAAAAGTGGACGTTGAACTGCAGGCCAGAACATACCTGGGCGGACAGCGCATCGATCTGGAATGGACCTGGAGGTCATCCGGACAGGAGTCTACACGGTTCAGGCTTCTCCGGCGCGAACGAAGATATCCTGTAGACCCGCAAGACGGCGTGCTGGTGCTCGACATGTATCTTCCAGTGAATTCCGGCCTGAAACATGCCCGGCACACAGTTCCGCAGACATATAATCTTGACGCGTGCCTGGCCCCGGGGAGCAGCGGGGTTCTCGTTGAGGAGGAAGACCCTGAAAGGGGCGGCCGTACATACACTTTCAAGATAGCGGATCAAGGGGTTGCGGAAAACTATATAAAGAAAAGCCTGTCCGGATGTCTGAATAAAACAGAGCTTGCTGCAGGGATTTGTTATTACTACACTCTTTTTGTAGGCGATGGCCAGCCGGCCATCCCGGTTGCACGCGCTTCCGGGATGGCTACCATAAGCCATGACTTTGCCGGTCAGCTTTACCGGCTCCTTCCCGAGGTGCACCGCTCCTATGATGAACCCTCACCTTCCGATAGGGGCAGGGGGCAACTGCGCAAATTTCTCGAGGTCTTCGGGGCTGCTCTGGACTATTTCAGGTGCCGGGCGGAGGGGTTGCGCGGCCTTCACGACGTGCTGCATACACAGGCCGGCTTCCTGCCTCATCTGGCTAGATGGATCGGCTGGGATTTGGATCTGGCCCAGGATGAAATTTCACAGCGCATGGAGATCCTGTTTGCTCCGGAATTGTACCGGAAAGTTGGTACCCTACCTAATCTTGAGGCTCTGGTAAACAGGGTCACCGGATGGAACTGCCGTATCAAGGAATATGTTCATAATGTCTGCCTGAGTAATGCCCCTGAAACACTTCATCTGTGGGATATCTGGGGAACCTCACGCAACAGTGCGGGCAATGCCTGGCTAAAGTCCGTGCAGTATTCAAAAGCAGAAAATTACGACGGGCGTCCTGCCGGCGCATGTGACGCAGCCGGCGATTTATGGCTGTTCTGGCATTCCAGCCGGAGCGACGGATGCGGCATTTGGTGTCAAAACCCTGATGTCTCCGGTACTGTTCCGCACCGGATCGAGCTTTACCAGCAGGATGACACCGGCAGCCTTCTGCAAAACGCCGGAGCTCCGTCGGTGATAGCGGTTGACAAGGAGCTGTGGCTGTTCTGTGAAGCCGGTCAACCAGGGAAACGCGAGATCTGGTGGACACCTGTTCTACCCGGTTCTATTGATAACGAAACACCGGACAAAGCTTGTTCCTACCCTGCCAGGAACCTGTCACTGCATCCCGCAGATGACTCCAATCCGGCCGCGGTGGCATTGGGAAACCAGGTCTGGGTGTTCTGGCAATCCAACCGTCGCGGTCCCACCGATATCTGGGCCAGGGTCCATAAAGACGGCCAGTGGGGACCGCCCGGGAGAATTACCACTGCCGGCATCCGTCACTGGGCGCCTGCCGCCGTTGTTGACAACAATAATACTCTGTGGCTCTTTTACTGTGAAGATTACTATAGCGAGCAGGAACTGTGCTCCCGGCTGCGGTACCTGACTTATGACGGCAGCAAATGGATTGAGAAGGATGATGCCGGCACGGACGGACCGCATGATGAATCACCCGCCGCGGTTGTCCAGGGGAACAAAATATGGTTGTTCTGGCATGTCGAAGATGAGCAAGGACGGTGGCACATCTGGAGCAAAACTTTCAATGGTAATAAGTGGGGAAGGAAAGTCCAGGTCACCGACCATCCCGCAGCGGACAAGGAGCCGGCGGCACTGGTAGATTCGAAGGGTCGGCTGCGTGTCTTCTGGCGGTCACAGCGCAGGGGTTATTTTCGTGTTCAAGGGCAATCACCAGTTAATGGCTATCCCCTTCAATCATGCACCGTTGACACGCGCAACGCTGAGATGCTGGCTCATGTCCGCCTGCAGAAAGAGGCTTTTGAAAATCGTGTGCACTACACCTATGACACCCGGGTACATGACACCAACCAGGTGGTAATCAATAATGACGCCTGGTGCGCGCGGGATACGGTGGGTGTATATCTAACACCGGATACACTGGATGCGGAGCTGATTGTCCGCGGGCAGGAACTGGTCAATGGGCTAATTCAGCGGTTCCTGCCGGCTCAGACGCGGATTGTGTTCGTAATAGAACCGCCGGTTGTTTTTGAAAAAGTTTATACTTATGATTTCCCGGACGATGAGGAGCAGACTTGCGTCGAAGAGGAATATGTGGACATACTTGAGCGGGTCGAGCAATATGACGTGCCGGGAGAAGCTTACATAGATACTTTGCCCGACTGGGTCTGGTTGCGGTCATGGAGCGAGTCCTTCCGCGAGCACGGGTCGGTGGATTGTAAAGCTGACCCGGTTGTTACACGGTTCCGGACCTGGCAAAACGGCTTGAAAAGTGGAGGTTAGTTATGGAAAATGTCGTAGGGGCACTGCGCGGCATGTATCGAGATACCATTGTTAACGCAGAAAACCAGCTGGTTTTTGACAGCGGGTGGATATCCAATACTATTGTCACAAACGGCCGCGTCCTGTTGGCGGCCTTTATGAAGAGAGATCAGAATGCAAGCGGTATCTATTGCATGAAGGTGGGCACGGGGTCGGAAACTTGGGGCAATAATCCCAAACAGCCGGCGGCATCAATCACCGATCTCGTAAAACCTTATAAAAAACAGATTATCATTGACCCGAAAACAGACATTTCCTATCTCGATGACAAAAACAATAAAACCGACCAGCCCACACACAGGCTGGAGGTAAGGGTTGTCCTGGGGAAGGATTTCCCGGAAAAAAATGAGACCTGCGAATTGCGCGAATTTGGGCTTTTTGGGCGTTTTAACGGGGATCTTAGGATGATTAATTGTGTGCGGCATCCAGTCATACAGAAGGCCGCTTCGGAAACCCTGATCAGAGTGGTCCGGCTATTTTTTTAGCTGTCTCGTGGGTAGCCCCTCAAAATCTTTTTGTTTTAACGAAATTCATTTGCTAAAAGAAGGAGGAGCTAAGTGGGCAAGGGTAACTTTTCAAGAAATACCTTCGATAAGTTGAAGCACTATGTCGGTGTTCGCCTGCAGCAGGGTGTGCCGATTGTTGACGCTGACTGGAACGAGCTGGAAGATATTCGAAAATACGAACTTGAAACGTTTATCAAGTGGTTTGTGGGTAATGGGGTGCCTCTTGGCAATGATGGTTTTAAAATTGAGGAAACCAAAGAGGCCGGCTGCATTCGCTTATCGCTGAACGGTGAATTCGGCATGCGCACGGTAATTACAATCGATCAAAGCCTATCAACAGCTGCTGATACTCTGGGTTTTGGAGCTGCCAACTATTCGGCTGCGGGCAATGGTCTTGCAGCGCGCCTCTCCGGAACGGCGAGAGAGCCGTTTGCTTTAAAAGAAGGTATGTCGTTGGTGATCAACGCTGCACGCATTCCTCTTAATTCCAGCACTGGAAAAGCCAATTGGACGAAAACCTGGAAAGTGGTATTTAAAGGCGAACAGTTTAAAGATATTGGGAAGGCAACTGCTGATGAAGTCGCTGCTGCAATTTCCCGGGTTGCTTCAGACCTGCGCGTAATCGCCGTCCCGGAATATGATTTCATCATCAAGGGTGGTGACGGGACTCCTGAGGGTGCGGGCCGCTGTCTGGTGGATGGATGGGAAGTAACTAATGAATGTGATTTGCACTATACGGATCAACAACTGTACGAAAATGATACCCTGGCCGCTGCCCTGGGTGTAGACCCTCTTTTGCCGCTTACCGGCAAAAAGCTTGATCAGGACCACAGCAACTTGTACTACCTGGATGTATGGGAGCGTATAGTTGACGAGCACGAGGATAAAGATCTTGTCAATAAGGCTATTGGCGTCCCAACTTGCGTGCGTATCAAGCGCGACTGGGTAGTACGGGTATTGGAGGGCTGTGAAAGAAACACGGTAACTGTCCCTGAGGCTTATCGCAGACAGGGTCATGTTTATTATCCGCTGGCACGCATGGATTACTATCAGCAATATGGCAGGGGCTTAACCGTACTTGTCGATCTGCGCCGGACCGGGGTGACGCTTGTCTCACAGCCTGACGTGGAAAAAATAAAGCTAGATGTAAAGACTATAGCAGCCGATGCTTTTGGCGCCGATTACAGGCTTGCCCACACCGGAAGATCATATATAAATACCAGCTTGCGGGAAGCGTTAAATGCGCTCCTGCGGGGCGGTATGCCGGGTATGCCTGCCCAATCTTTAGCTAAAACCGGTTATAAGAAATCTTGTCCTTCCATAATTGAAGGAAATGGAGTCATGCATGTCTGCTGGCAGGAGAACCGGGGAGCAGGTTTTACAGATTCCTGGTACCTTTCTTTTATGGTATATGATGGCAATGCCTGGCATGGTCCTACAAGAGTAGGGCGTGGTTATGCTCGCCCCTGTAACCCGTTCCTGTTGAAAAATGAATATGAATTATACGCCCTGTGGATCGGCGATTATAGAGGAAGTAACCGTTATATATTTTTTACCAAGTATGTAGATGAATGGAAAGATATCGAAATTCAGGTTCCCGGCATGTCGATAAGCAATAATGAATGTGAAGTATTCGCAATTATGCATAATAATTATCTATGGCTGTTCTGGATGGACTTGGACCCCGAGTCGGGGAAAGATGCTATATGGTACAACAGGCGTAAGCCCAATACCTCAGGAAGGAATAATGAAGATTGGGACGGCAGGAAAAAGATACCGGTCCAGTCGGCGGGACACCCGGTTGCTATTTTAGATGGAAACGGCAATATCCAGGTATTATGGTTGAATCAGAATGGTAGCTCAAGCATACACAAAATTTCCTGTGATCTAAAAGACCCGGCCAAACCAACCTGGGGTCAGGAAGAAATTTATCCTTTGTCACAAAAGGTATCAGGCGGTTTGGCGGTTGTTAAGGATAATACAAATGATATATGGGTGTTCTTTTCGTCTGAGGAAAATTCCAAAACAAGTCTGTGGTACTTGAGAATCAGGCCGGAGCAACAGGGTGCGGCTAAAGTACAACTTACAACCGGGCAACTTAGCAGTGATAGTACTGTGCGGGCTGTCAGCAATAGTGACGGTGATATATTCATATTCTGGAATAAATTCATTGGCGGCAATATATCGGAGATATGGTGCAGGTGTTATTCAAGGGATTACGGATGGGGTCAGGAGATGCAAATTGCTCCTGGAGTATTTGGTACCGGAAGTGGCATAGGCGCAGTTGCCGACAGTTGGGACAATATTTGGACGGTTTATATTAATAATTTTTTTGAGGGAAGGGATCGTCAATGGGAAATTAGCTGCAGGAAGCTGTTACCCTATATATAAATGTAAATAAGGTAGGTCGTTAACCGGCAGCTGGCGGCCCGCATCCTGGTAAAAACAAACTTGTAAAATTCGTGTAAATTCTCACTTGACAGATAGTTGATTATTTGATAACATAGCTCACAAATTATTTAAATGCGATGACAGGGAAAACACTTTGCGGTATGCTGCTACAGAGAGCTGTTGGTTGCTGCGAAACAGTGCGCAGAGCAAATGTGAACTCACCCTCGAGCAGTCAGCTGAAAGCTTAAAGACGTCATATGGCGGCTTTTAAGCAAGTAGGTGCGAACGGGCTTCCCGCCGTTATCACGGGAGGGCATTCGTCAATTTGACCGATGCCTGGAAGAGTGGGTATGGTTCATACCAATTAGAGTGGTACCACGGAAGTTTAAAGCTTTCGTCTCTAGCGATAATGCTGAGAGACGAAAGCATTTTTAATTTATGAGGGGAGTATTATAAAACATTTAGGAGGGGAGTATTTATGAAACTTGCTTTTTCAACGCTTGGTTGTCCCAACTTCAGCTGGGTCGAAATCTATTCCATGGCCAAAGACCTTGGTTTTAAAGGTATTGAAATCCGCGGACTGGGCGATGAAATATCTGCGGTCCGGGCACAGCCTTTCTCCGAGGAACAGCTCCCGCATACGCTAAAAAAGCTTTCCGAGCTGCGCCTGGAGATACCGTGCCTCACCACCGGCTGCTGCTTGAAGTTTGCTGAAGATGCCGAAAAGAACCATGCTGAGATTGTACAGTATATTGACCTGGCTGCCAGGCTCGGCACACCCTACGTCCGCATTCTAGGGGATCTTGAGCCGCACGTAACCGGCGAGGTGGATGATGAGGTTGTTCTGGCTGCCCTGCGGCGCCTGGTGCCGATTGCTGAGGAAAAGGGTGTAACCCTGCTGGTGGAAACCAACGGTGTCTATGCCGACACTGCCCGCCTGTGCAAACTGCTTGACGAAGTGGCCAGTGACGCGGTGGCAGCCCTGTGGGATATGCATCATCCTTACCGGTTTGCAGGTGAGAACCCCGAAAAGACTGTGCAGAATCTCGGCGCCTATATCAAATATGTACATATTAAAGACTCCGTTGTAGAGAACGGCGCCGTTCGCTATCGTATGATGGGAGAGGGAGATTTACCCATTGACGATATGATGCTGGCTTTGCGCTCAATTAATTACGACGGTTATATTTCCCTTGAGTGGGTCAAGCGCTGGGCAGAGGACCTTGACGACGCAGCGGTTGTCTTTCCGAATTTTGTTAACTTTATGAGCCGTTATGATGAGATTAATGTGGTAAAGGGCCACCTGTTCGAAAATAACGCGCGCACAGGGAAATACATCTGGCAGAAGTACACGCTCATTGACCTGACCTTTCCTCAGGTGCTTGACCGTGTTGTAGAAGAGTTCCCTGATCAGTATGCTTTTAAATACACTACACAGGATTATACCAGAACTTATGCCCAGTTCCGGGATGATGTCGACACATTTGCCCGCTCGTTGATTGCCCTGGGCGTTAGACCCGGTGATCACGTTGCCATTTGGGCAACCAATGTTCCCCAGTGGTTCATCACCTTCTGGGCAACCACCAAGATAGGCGCCGTTCTTGTCACTGTAAACACTGCCTATAAAATTTATGAAGCGGAGTACCTCCTGCGCCAGTCGGACACGCATACACTGGTCATGATCGATGGTTACAAGGACTCTAACTATGTAAACATTATGAAGGAGCTTTGCCCCGAGCTGGAGACCTCCGAACCGGGGAAACCGCTGCGTACAAAGCGCCTGCCCTTCCTGCGCAATATCATTACCATTGATTCCCGACAGAAGGGCTGCCTGACATGGGATGAAGCCATGGCCATGGCCGAGCAAGTCCCCATTGAGGAGGTATACCGGCGCGCTCAATCCATCAACAGGCATGATGTCTGCAATATGCAGTATACGTCGGGAACCACCGGCTTTCCCAAGGGAGTTATGCTCACCCATTATAATGTTGTAAATAACGGCAAATGCATCGGTGACTGCATGGATCTTTCCACAGCTGACCGGATGCTGGTTCAGGTACCCATGTTCCACTGTTTTGGCATGGTGCTTACCATGACGGCGGCAATGACCCATGGTTCTACCCTTTGTCCAATACCATATTTTTCACCCAAGTGGGCGCTTGATTGTATAAATAAGGAGAAGATTACTGCTATCAACGGTGTTCCCACCATGTTTATCGCGATGCTTGAACATGAGGATTTCGCCAAAACGGACTTCTCCCATATGAGAACCGGCATTATGGCCGGCAGTCCCTGTCCCGTCAAGGTCATGCAGGATGTAGTGGATAAGATGAACGTGAAAGAGATTACCATTGTGTACGGCCAGACTGAGTCTTCCCCGGGTTGCACCCAGAGCCGCACGGATGATCCCGTGGAGATTCGCGTAAACACTGTCGGCCGCGCATTGCCCGGTATAGAGTGTAAGATTGTTGATCCCGTAACGGGCGAGGATTTACCCCCCAATACCGATGGTGAATTTGTAGCCCGCGGCTACAACATCATGAAAGGGTACTACAAAATGCCCGAGGCAACCAAAGCAGCCATTGATGAAGATGGATGGCTGCACACCGGTGACTTAGCCAGGTGTGACGAGAATGGATACTACAAAATAACCGGCCGGATCAAGGATATGATCATCCGGGGCGGGGAGAATATCTATCCCAAGGAAATTGAGGATTTTATCTACACCCACCCGAAAGTTAAGGATGTTCAGGTAATAGGCGTGCCTGACAAACAGTACGGCGAGGAGATTATGGCCTGCGTAATCCTTAAAGATAATGAGACAATGACAGCCGATGAACTCAGGGATTACATCCGTTCACATATGGCGAAGCATAAAACTCCCCGCTACATTGAATTCGTTACGGAATTCCCAATGAATGCTGCAGGGAAAATATTAAAATATAAAATGCGGGAGTGGGCTATTGAGAAACTGGGCTTACAGGCTGAAAGCCGCATAGTTACTGCTTAATAAAAACCCGGCTGCAAAAAACCAAGGTAATAGATACCTTTGCCATCTATTACCTGGAAGCTTATTTAAAAAAATACTGCATGGAGCTTGAGGATTAAAGGAAGTGGTTTTTTGCGTGATTATGATGTAGTAGCGCAGATTACGGAGTATCTGCTCGTCGTAAAGTACAACGGGAAGGAAAACTTGTTTGGCCTGCTGTTTGCGCCGGGTGTACCAGGTACGGCCCAAACCTTTGAATTCGAGGCAAAAAACGCTGACGATGCTATTTTTCAAGGAGTAATGTTAGCTAAAGAAAAAGGGTTTATCTAGTTAAGAACCCCGTTTAATAAACCATCATCATAACTACCCAGGCTGCTGGGTCAAAACAGATTTATCTAGTTTAAGACCCCGTTTACTTAAACGGGGTCTTAAACGTGTTACGGGCAGCCTCACCCGTTGGGTACCGGTACAACAAAGCAGCTGTTCTGAACAGCGGCCACGTTAGGGAAGGAGAAACGAGAAACGGGCCAGGGGTATAAAGAGCAATTGACTTGGAGGTGAAATTCTTCCCCGGAAGCAGGTGCAAATCAGGAAGACTGGGTTGCTTGTTGAATTTAATAAAACATTTCGTGTATGCCTGGTGTACAGGGTACCCATCTTCACGAATCCAGGACACAAAACAGATGTTTTAATTTTTGCGCCCCGCTCCCCCAGGGATCTGTACAGGTTTTCAGACAGAGCCACGACGGCGTGCTTGGTAACATGGTAACTTGCTGCCGGATGGTAGGGCAGGATACCTGCGGTTGAAGCTGTATTGACAATATGGCCTTCGGTGTCCTGGGAGAGCATGATGGGTAGAAATGTGCGAATGCCGTTCAGCACTCCCCAGAGGTTAACGCCGATAACCCATTCCCAGTGGGCTAAACTGCATTCACAGATTGTACCGTCCGCGGCGACACCGGCGTTGTTGCAGAGGAGATGTACACCTCCGAATGCATCAATTGTTTTCCTGGCCAGGGCTTCAACCTGTTCGGCGCTGGAAACATCCGTCAAAACCGGCAGCACGGTTCCGCCCAGCGCGGTTAATTCTTTTTCTTTTTTTATGCTTAAAACTTGATCCAGGTAGAGGTTTATAGGCCGGTCTTACGAAGAATTTTGTCAAAAAAAAGAGGAACATCCATTCAGATCATGAATTGTTAAAGGGATAAATTGAAATTAAAGGAAGGTGTCTAACAGCCCATTAAAAGAATTTTTTTCGTTGATAGCATTCATTGAATTAAAAGGAGTGAATAAAAATGAACAGGAACATGTTAACTATCTGGTTAATTATGGTAACCATGTTCTTAGCTGCAGCTTCTGGTTGCAGCAGTATTAACGATTCCACCGGCAGCCGGAAGCAAAATAGTGAACCACTAAAGGTGGGGCTGGTTCTGGATGTCGGCGGCCGCGGCGACCTGGCATTTAATGATGCAGCCTATGATGGGTTGCAAAAAGCCCAGAAAGAATTCGGCACCCATGTTCAGGTGCAATGCCTGGAACCGGTGGAAGAAGCCGACAGGGAGAAGTTGCTCCGTTCCCTGGCTGAGGATAAGTATGATCTTGTGCTGGGTATGGGACAATTTTTCACCAATGTAATAGAAGAAGTAGCCCTTGATTACCCCTTAACCAGATTTGTTTTAATCGATGCTTTTATTGACGGCCTTAAATCAAACAACAATATCAGTTGCTTTACATTTAAAGAGCATGAAGGTGCTTTCCTGGCCGGTGCAGCTGCTGCCATGAAGACAAAAAGCGGGACAATTGGCTTTATTGGCGGCATACAGGCGCCCGTTATTGAAAGATTTGAAGCAGGTTATATCGCCGGGGCAAAATATGTGAAACCGGATATAGTTGTGCTTTCCAGCTATGTAGGAACAGGGCTGGAGGGTTTTCGCAATCCGGAAAAAGCCGGAGAGCTGGCTGCCAGGCAGATGGAAAACGGCGCCGATGTCATATGCCACGCTGCAGGAAAATCGGGTAATGGTGTTAATGAAGTTGTCACTTCCCGGGGCAGGCTGGTTATTGGCGAAGATGTGGACCAGACTTTTACCCTGCCTGAAGAAAAGCAGCCCTATGTCTTGACCAGCGTTATCAAGGGCGTGAGCAAAGCTGTTTATGACAGTGTGAGCCTCCAGCTGAAGGGCGAGTTGGCCGGTGGTTACTATGAGTACGGGTTGAAGGACGATGGCGTTTATATTGCCGAAAACAGTATTAACAAAACCCTGCTGGCGGATTTGAAACCCCGTCTGGAAGAGATTAAAACCGGTATTATCAGCGGTGAAATAAAAGTACCCGCCAGTAAACAGGAACTTTAAAATTCCAAAAGTTAGAACAAAAATGAGCTGCCGGAGATTCATTCAAAAATAAAAAATGCTCTATTATCATTATCAAAAATATAATTGTAAACTAATTAAGCATGCTGATTACATTGTAATTGCACATTCCAGCTGTTTGGAGTGTGCAGTTTTTATTATACTATAGGGAACCTTTGAGCACCGGCTTGTCACTGTCAAACTTACCGGGTGAGTTATAGCATCGTTATAAGGCATAAAGCTAATATAAGATTTAAAGGCCGGTCCGGAAGAAATACATTCTACCTTAAATTAGATTGCGGATTACGTGTCAGTTCTGTGTAATTAATAGAATTTCTTGATAATATCTGTAAAATATTATTGAAGACCTCTCTCTGTCCTATTGAAATCTCAATCTACAGTGCTGTGCGAAATATTTGAGGAATAGTTAAGAGTTCATTCTTATATGCATATTCTGTTAATGGCCATGATAAAATCGACATAAATGGTCACGAAAAACCCGCAAAACCGGTCATT
>LFSA01000109.1 GCA_001512635.1 Pelotomaculum sp. DTU098
TGTCCTTTTCTGAGACGGTTATAGTTATCTCTCTTTATCAAACAGTGCCTTGACACTATCACTTTTGCCATAAGGTTTGACAGGATAATATTGATAATAATATAATCAAATAATTAAAGCAAATAAATATATAATGTTATGCTTAAAATAATATCTTGCAAAATACTAATAATAACCATAATAATTCCGTACATAGAGAATATTTTAATACTAAACTAAACCCCCTCTTAATGTTTATAACATAATTAACCTTATCTTATGCTGTTTTGGAGTAAGATGGAGAACCCTGAAGGAAATTAAGCTTGTTAACCAGGGAGTCAGCGGGATTCAGAAGGAGGACGGAGCTCATCAGGCCCCGGGAAAGCCTGGCTAAGGGTAAGTAAGATGCGCCGGGTGTCCTTTTCCGGCAATAAAAAACAAAAAACTCCCGGAAAAGGGCTACTGACCTGAGCATTTATTTAAAACTATATTAGAAAGAGGTGCTTTATGGATGATTTAAAAGATGTTGCCAAGGAAGTTTTATCTTCAACCTTACCTATTGTTGTAATGGTGGTATTATGCCAATTTATCTTTTTTGAAAATCCCGGCAACATGGTAATTCAATTCATTATTGGTGCTATAATGGTTACACTTGGCTTAGGCTTGTTTCTTATCGGTGTTAAGATTGGCCTACTGCCTCTGGGAGAGGCAATAGGAGCGGAACTTCCCCAAAGAGGTTCTGTGATCATACTATTATTAGCCATGCTGTTTATTGGCATAGCCGTCACTGTGGCTGAACCACAGGTAAATATCCTGGCAAACCAATTTGAGTATGTTTCAGGTGGCAGCATACCAAAATACCTGCTCATATCTTTTGTTGCTGCAGGGATAGGACTGTTTTTTACCATCGCTACCGCCAGAGTACTCCTGAACATCCCAATGAAGCATATTTTAACCGCAGGTTATCTATTAGTATTTATCTTAGCAGCCTTTGTGCCTCCCAGTTTTTTACCAATATCCTTTGATGCGGGCGGCGTAACCACGGGGCCATTGACGGTACCCTTTATAATCGCCCTCGGAGTAGGCCTCACGTCTGTTTTAGGCGGTAAAAGCTCCATGAGCGACAGCTTTGGTTTCTTAGCCCTGGTCTTAATAGGTCCCATCCTGGCTGTTATGTTGTTGGGTGTGATCTACGGATGAACAATATAGTGGTTTTTGAAGGCTTTTCAAATGTTTTATTGGAAGTGGCTATTTCTCTTTTACCTCTCATAATAATATTCCTGTTGTTTCAATTCCTCCTATTAAAATTACCCCTGGAGGAGATTAAACGCCTGGTAATTGGCATGTGCCTTTCCTTTGCCGGGTTGTCGCTGTTTCTTCAAGGGGTCCAAATAGGTTTTCTGCCCGCGGGCACATCATTAGGAGAACAACTGGGTAAATTGGATTATAACTGGGTAGTAATTCTAATTGGCTTTCTGTTAGGTCTAGTTACGGTGATAGCTGAACCGCTCGTTCGGGTATTAAATTATGAGGTGGAGAAGGTATCCGCGGGACACATCTCCCAGCGGTTAATGATGTATACCCTGGCTATAGGGGTATCCATAGCCGTTGCCGTGGCCATGGCCCGGATAATATACGGAATACCTCTTTTATATATACTTGCGCCGGGTTATTTACTGGCTCTGATCCTGATTCGATACACATCACCCACCTTTGTTCCAGTAGCTTTTGATTCTGGAACAGTAGTAACAGGTCCCATGACTGCAACATTTATTCTAGCCCTGGCAGTGGGAGTGGCATCTGGTACAGCGGGCAGGGATCCCCTGCTGGATGGATTTGGTTTGGTGGCTATTGTTGCTCTAGCGCCCGTTCTATCAGTATTATTACTTGGATTTATCTACGGAGAGAGGGGGGTAGAAGATGAAGATAGGTAAGGATTATCAATTAATAGTAACAATCATTAAAAAGGGTTACGCGGAAAGAATCGTTAATGCGGCAAAAGCAGCCGGAGCAAGGGGAGGCACCATTCTGCACGGACGCGGTGTGGGTATACACGAGCAGAAAAAACTGCTGGGAATTCCAATAGAACCAGAAAAGGATATAATTTTAACCCTGATTCATAAAGATCAAACCAAAGACGTTTTAAAAGCAATTGTTCAGGCCGGACAACTGGAAAAACCGGGAACAGGCATCGGTTTTGTTATCGATGTTGATAAAGTAGTGGGTATTGTATCTTTGCTGGAAGAATCAGATGAGGAAATATAAAGCAATATTAATAAGAGTTTATTAAACAGGCATTTTTCCGCCCTTTTCTATTGGATTTTAGAAGATTAACATACCATTCCAACTTTAAAAATTACAGATGCAAGCCCTGGGTTTCTCTCATGACACTTAATTCACTGTCCTATTGCTCGTTGAAAGCGGTAGCCTGCCTACCGCTTTACTGATTTCCACTAGAACAAGGGGAACAATACTCAGACCCAGAACAACCGCCCAGTCAGATGACCTCAGCAGGGCGGTTTCAAATACGCCCCTTAAAAATGGTGTAAAGATCACCACAGAGGTCATCACCAGTGAGATTATAAAGGCATAGTTTAAGCTACGGTTGGTGGTGAAACCCAGGGTAAAGAGCGACTGCTTCACATTCCGGACGTTAAATGAATGCACCAGCTGCGACAAAGCCATGGTGGCAAAGGCCATGGTGTGGGCTTCCTGGAGGGACCTGTCCCAGCGCAGGGCAAGCCAGAAGGCGGCCAGAGCCAGGAGCCCGATCATGACACCCTGCAAGATTATTCTTACCCCTACTCCCTCTGAAAAAATACCTTCCTTTAGCTTGCGGGGAGGCATCTTCATAATCTCCGGCTGGGGGGGCTCCAACCCCAGGGCCAGGGCCGGCGGCCCGTCGGTGACCAGGTTTAACCAGAGGATCTGGATGGGAGTTAAGGGGCTCCCCAAACCAAGCAGCAAGGCTGAGAAAATAGCCACAAGCTCCCCGGTATTGCAGGAAAGCAAGTACTGGATGGAACTGCGAATATTGTTGTAGATGGTCCGTCCTTCCTCCACAGCCCTTACAATGGTGGCAAAGTTATCGTCCTGCAGGACCATGTCAGAGGCTTCCTTGGCCACCTCGGTCCCGCTAATCCCCATAGACGCCCCGATGTCAGCCCGTTTAAGAGCCGGGGCATCATTGACACCGTCACCGGTCATAGCCACAACATGACCATGGAACTTCAGCGCTTCCACAATACGCAGCTTGTGTTCCGGAGATACTCTGGCGTAAACAGCTACCCTGTTCACTACCTTTCTCAAATCCTCATCGCTCATTTGTTCGAGCTGTTTACCCGTCAGGCTCTCGTCGCCGGGCTGGATAATGTTTAATTCCCTGGCGATGGCTACAGCTGTCTCCAGGTGATCACCTGTGATCATAACTGTCCGGATACCTGCACTGCGGCAGAGCGCAACTGCCTCTTTAACCTCCGGACGGGGGGGGTCCTGGATAGCGAAAAAGCCTACAAATGTCATCTCCCCCTCAACAGTCTCCGGCAGGAGGCGATCCGGAATGCCCGGCCAAATACGGGTAGCCAGGGCCAGAACGCGCAGCCCCTGGGAAGCAAATTCAGCATTGACTTCCAAAAGCCGTTTTCGTTTTTCTTCGTCCAGCGCTGTGGTTGCTTCCCCGGTCAATACACTGGTGCAGCGCCCCAGAACCACATCCGGTGCTCCCTTGGTAAAGGAACGGATAGAACCATTCAGATTGTGAAAGGTGGTCATCATCTTGCGTTCGGAATCAAAGGGGATTTCAGCCAAACGGGGGCTGTCTGCGTCAACCGCCTCCTTGGAAAAGCCTGCCTTGGCTGCGGCAACCACAAGCGCCCCTTCCGTAGGGTCACCGATTATATCATAACCCTTCCCAGTTTCGTCCAGGCGAGCATCGCAGTTCAAGAGCCCGCCCAGCAGAAGCGGTTCAATTATTTTCAAATTCTGAGGCCGGATCTCGCTTCCGCCCTGGTCTAAAAACTTCCCCTCAGGCGTATACCCTGTTCCGGTCACCTCAAACAGCCTGTCGGCAACAAAAATCCGGGTAACAGTCATTTCATTTTTTGTAAGTGTTCCCGTTTTATCAGAACAGATCACAGTGGCTGTACCCAGCGTCTCAACTGCGGGCAGTCTCCTGATAATCGCCTTGCGGCGGCTCATCCTGGTCACACCCAGGGCCAGCACAATGGTAACCACTGCAGGCAGTCCTTCAGGTACGGCTGCCACAGCGAGGCTGATGGAAATCATGAATATTTCAAGCAAGTCCAGACCGCGCCATAAGCCAATCAGGAAAACAGCAATGACGATGATCCCGGCAGCTACCCCAAGTACCCGGCCCAGCTTTCCCAGGCGCTGCTGAAGGGGCGTGGTTTCGAGAACATCCTCTTCCAGCATGCCGGCTATATGACCCAGCTGGGTCTTCATCCCCGTTTCCACCACAATGGCTTTTCCTCGTCCGGCAGTTATGGTAGTGCCCATGAAAAGCATGTTTTTCTGGTCACCAATTGGGACATCGAGGGCCTTTATTACAGCGGGATCTTTTTCTACGGGCGCTGACTCCCCGGTTAGAGCCGACTCGTTGGTACGCAGGGAAGCCGACTCAATAAGCCTTGCGTCAGCCGGAACCGAATCACCGGCATCCAGCAGGATTAGATCACCGGGGACCACTTCCTCCGCGTTTATCTGAAGGATCTTTCCCTCCCTCAACACCTTTGCCGAAGGCTTTGTCATGTCCTTTAAGGCCTTGAGAGCATTTTCGGCTTTATTCTCCTGAAAAACACCAATGGCAGCATTAAGTATAACAATAATAAGGATGACAATGGAGTCCGCCCATTCCCCAAGGAGAGCCGATATAACAGCAGCCACGATGAGTATCAAGACCAGTATTTCCTTCATCTGGGCGATAAATATTGAAAACAGGCTGCGGGCAGGTTTTTCCTGAAGCGCATTGGGTCCGTATTCCTTTAAACGACCGGCTGCTTCTTCTTTCGTAAGCCCCGAAGCTGGGTTCGTACCCAGCTCCCGGCACAGCTCCCCAATCTCCAGGTAATGCCATTTGTTCTTCTGCATTTTCTCCTCCAGAGCCGGCTTAGTATTGCAAGCCTGACCTAACAACGCTTGTTACTATTATGTGGCGGAATTTTTCTATTAAACACATAAACACACTCAAAAAAACATTACAGCAGGAGGATGTTAAATCATATTAGTGAAACAGAATCTGTCACATCACTATCTGCTGACAATTTAAAAAAGCTATTATGTGGCTAATTTTAACAACACATTTTTTTGTTGTAAAGAATAATCGGTGCCGGAGGATAGCACCACCATTACCACCTAAGTTCTTTAAAAAATATTTGCCGGCATTGCAACTGGTGGGCATGCCCCCTACCGCTCTAATTCAGGTCCATATTATTTTATTATCCTAAAGCCCTGTTCTTAGTAGCCTTAACCAAATAAACATCGAAACTTGCCTCCCCTATCCTGTTAGTCCCAGATAGTACCATGTTCTCATTTTTTCAAATACCAAGACACCCCTTGCGGAGTGTCTCAGGTACCAGCGTTTTACATCAATCAATAATAACACGCAAAAATCTGCGTAATGCTTAAGTCCTGTTCCAGCGTTTGAAATTAATCTCTTTCTTCCGCACAACAGCTTGATTATGTTAGTCTAATCAACCGGCACTTTCAAGAACATTTGTCCCCAAATAAAACTTCACATAGAAGGTAGTGCCTGCTGAGCTGGTTTCTATTTTAATATCAGCATTATGCCGGTTGGCGATACTATAGCAGACTGCCAGGCCCAGGCCGGTTCCATGGTCTTTTGTAGTAAAAAATGGTGTACCGATTTTATCCAGAATTTCAGGGTCAATGCCCGGCCCCTGATCTTGAACTGCAAGCACAATAGCTTCCGGTTCCAGAAAAGTCTTTATAGTTATGGTGCTGCCGGCGGGAGTAGCATCCAGGGCGTTACGAATCAAATTATAAATTATCTGCTTTATTTCCTTTTCATCCAGGAGTAAATCGGGGACTACTTCCAGGTCCATTTTCAATTGAACATTATGCTTTATTGCATCAGATTCGAGCAACGGAGACAGGGTTTGAATGATTCTATTTAAGTTATTTCTTTTTTTTTCGACCGGCTTGTTTTTGGCCATGGTTAAAAACTCCGTTATAATAGCATTCGCCCGGTCTAATTCACTGATCATCAAATCAAAATAATCTTTATCCTCTACATATTTCTTTCTGCTGCCGATCAGCTGCAAGAATCCCCTTACTGTGGTCATGGGATTCCTAATCTCGTGACCGATACCAGCAGCAATTTCACCTACTAGATTTAATTGAGCCAGGCGGGCAACTTCTTTTTCCATTTTCTTTCGCTTGCTTATTTCCTCTTTAAGTGATAGAAAGTTTACCTTTAACTGCTCCCGGTGTTTTCTTTCGGTATCAACAGTCACACCAACGGACCAGCCTACCACGTACATTACACCACAGAGGATCAGTATGTTTTCTACGGCCTGTACAATACCATTTCCTTCAATAAGGATTGAATGCAGCAACAGAATAACTGTACAAAGACTGGATATATATAAACCGGCCTTCATCCCGGCAACGGACGCAGCTATTATTACCGGCATGAGAAACACTGTTTTTGACCAGTATGTATGCTCCTTTACCAAAAATAAAAGCAGCACTGTCATTACCAGGGGAAAAGTTATGTAATAGGAGACATATTTAGATTTCTTAGTTTTATCATAAGGCCTCAATTTAAACAACAATATAACGCCAATGAAACATAAAAATATAAATAGCCTGATATGATACACGGGATATATTTGCTCATCACTGCTGCTCAGGATTAAGACCACCAGCAAGATGAGAATACACATTATATGGGTAATTGTAAAATATTCACACAGCTCCTTTTCTCTTTCTAAAATGTCCCTTTCATCAGCCATTAAAAATAACACCCCGGGATATAGTTGATACAGAAAGAGGTGGATTAGACCACCTCTTTAAAACAATTACCCTACCTCCTTAAGGATTCAGGTACGGCAGTTTGATATTGAGAGACAGAACAGGGAGCTGCCGAGGCAATATTTGCCAGCAATAATAACAACGTCACTACAAAACCAAATATTCTATATTTCATTACCACTCACCTCCTACCTGCTCTTTCTTTTTTAATTGCTATTCCGTCTATCCAGGCCAAAATCCGGTGCCCGTAACTGCTAAGCATCAAGCTGATCCAAAGCACAGTCAAGGCCAGGCATAGTTGCACCTGCTGCGCGTATGGCCACGGGCTTTGTCGCAGGAATGCCAGCACAAGAACCACGGCAAGTAAAACCATTAATGACGCGATTTTTAATTTCTTGCGCCTCAGAGGTGATATTATGGGAGCAGCGGGACTATCCACCGGTGCTGATTGAAGGAGCTTGAGCAAACATATAAGGACACTGGCAGCGGCAATGAGATCAATATATGGCTGCCTTAAATATGAAAGATACGACCCCAGCAGGGCAATTATAGGGAAAACGGTCATAGTAACCAAACCGCAGCGCCAGGGTGAATTTGAATGCGCCCCGCCGGCAGTATGCCTGAAAAAGAACGCTGTTACAAGGCAAGCAACGGTACCAGGCAATACACCCAGAGAATAGCCCAGGAGAAGAGCCAGGCAGATATTTAAAAGGTTAATTACCAGAACTTCAATTATATATGCCAGGATTATTTCTTTTTCATGATCCAGACCTGTGCGGGTCGCCAGGAAAACAGCGCAGCGCCTACTGAAAGGGAGATAACTCATATTTTCCACATTCCCTCCCTGGGCTTCTTATACTTGGAGACCAGCAGGGCAAATATGATCATGAGGATAGCCTGTGGCATACCGATTAACTTCCACAGGAAATTATTAGAAATGACAGACTGGGGGTCAAGTTTAAAAACTGAAAAAAACAACTCGCTGAATAAAAACTCAAGTGCTGCAAGGGTTGCAAAAGCTGCAAAAACGACAATAAAACATGTTGTTGCTCTAACTCTGGTGGCTATCTTTATTAGCAAAACCATAATTAATATAGCAACAACCGAATGAATACCGAAGGTGAATGGCAGCAACCTGATTATATAGAGTAATACTGCGAGGGCCGCACCCGCCGCCACAATGATACCCCAGCGCAGCGAGACGCCGGCTAAAGCCAGACTTAAAGCAAGTTCACCAGAAAGTTCAGGAATACCCTGCAGTAGGAATAGTAATACTTTTTCCATAATGTTTAACATCCCTAATTCCAGTTTGTGTTCTTTGTATCTTAGTTTTATTAAAAAATCAAAATATCCTGCAAAAATATTTCGCAATATTTCAACCATTATCGACATATTCTTAAATGCGTTAAATATTATTTCAGAGGTAAAGCATAACAATAATTCTTACTCTAAATTTAAAGAGTTATTGCAGCCTGATTCTAGAGTTTTATCTGGCAATAAAAAACAGCTAAATTAGCTGTTCAATCATTTAAAAATCAACTGGTCTCCCGGCTTTCCCTTTGTATTTTGCTTTTCTTGTCGATTCCTTCTTATTGGTTTCTTTTTTTAACTTCCTTCCATTCATCTCTGGACAGGAAACTTTCTTCCACATTGTCCTCCATTTCAAGGAACATTTTAAAAGGAACGCTAAAGGAAAGCAGATCCTTATCCACGTGCTTACGGGCAGAAATGTCTGTAAGACCAACAACACCCCTGGGTCTATCCGATTTTCCTTCATTAAGCGGGATAATGCCAATGCTATGACAACCAGCGGCAAAGGGAATGATAACATTATCCCCTCCGTGTCTGCCGTAATTTGCCAGCACCACCAGGGCTGAAATTTGATCAGGAGTGGCCAGAAAAACTACAACTTCAGGTTTTTCACCTGGTAAAACATCCTTCAGCGGCTTAAAAACCACAAATTCAGTGGGAACATCGTAACAGGGCAGCGAATCGATAAAGGACCTGGCATATTCCGGGGTTTTCTTGTATGCTTCGCCATAACTCAATGCAGGCATGTTTTTTACAATAGCTTTGCCTGCCTCGCTTTCACAGAATTCTTTATTACCCACTGACAAAAAATACTCTATCCCACCCGGAAAATTAACGTATGTGTTACCAAAACCGAGACCGGTCCCACCGCCTATACAGCCGTAAGTTTTCCGGTCAAAAACCGCCGTGCGGCCATTTGCTGCTGCTTTCAGCATGGCCACTACACAACCCCAGCGACCCTCCTTGAATTGGAGCGCCCCTTCGGGCTTTTCATTGCTGAACAAAATGGCTACCGGATTATACCGCAGATTAATGGCCTCTGCAATTTTGCTCTTCAATTTCTTTCACCTTCCTTAATAAGGTTTGAAATTTTTCATTTTTTGTTTTTAATCCTTTTTAATTACCTACTCGTGTAAATATTACTATTCTTCTATCTTTTATCTTTTCATTAATTCTTAGAATATTTAATGTTTTATTATTTATAGTATATTTTTAAAGCTCCAACGTCAACAGATTACTTGATTATGTACTTTAAAAAGGATTTCTTCCATAAATGTGGAAAGAAAAAATTTGACTGCCACCGGCAGCATTACTGCTTCAAGGATACTCCAAATCTGAAGACATGCTACAAATAGTACGGGATCATGTTAGATTTAACTAAACCATGCTTAATTTAAGGAAGGGTAATTGCTATATAGTCTCTGCTTTTTGCTTTTGGCACGGGAGGTACAGTATGATTAAATAAAACAGAACTTCCGCGGGAGGAAAACTCCTTCAGCCACTATCTTCCATCAATAAGCACTGTATTGATGTAGGAAAATAAAGCTGATCCAAGTGGATTAATCCAAAGAATAGAATGTGTCTCTTCAAATAATTTTGCCCAGGAAGGAGAACATCAATTGGAAGCAGTCACGGTAAAGGAGTTATTCACCCATGGTGATGCTTACCTGAATAAAAAGATTCAGGTAAGCGGTTGGGTAAGGACAGTGAGATCTTCTAAAAAATTTGGCTTCATTGAGCTCAATGACGGAACGTTTTTTTCCAACCTCCAGATTGTTTTCGACGAAAAACTGGCTAACTTTCAGGAAATATCAAAACTAATCACCGGTTCAGCCATCATTGCAGCAGGGGAACTTGTTGAATCCCCCGGAGCCAAGCAGCCCTTTGAATTACAGGCAGAAAGGATTGCTATTGCAGGACATTCTGAACCGGACTATCCCCTGCAGAAAAAAAGGCACACATTTGAATTTCTGCGCACCATTGCCCACCTGCGCCCCCGGACAAACACCTTTTCCGCCGTATTCAGGGTCAGGTCGGTGGCATCCTACGCTATACATAAATATTTTCAGGAAAGAAACTTTGTCTATGTCCATACACCCATCATCACAGGCAGCGACGCTGAAGGTGCCGGTGAAATGTTCCGGGTAACCACCCTTGACTTTGACCGGCTGCCCCGGAATGAAAGAATGGAAGTGGATTTCAGCAAAGATTTCTTTGGAAAAGAAACAAATCTGACGGTGAGCGGTCAACTGGAAGCAGAAGCCTATTGCCTGGCTTTCAAAAAAGTATATACCTTTGGTCCAACATTCCGGGCCGAAAACTCCAACACACCCCGTCACGCGGCAGAATTCTGGATGATCGAACCGGAAATAGCCTTTGCCGGCCTGCAGGAGGACATGGACCTGGCGGAAGATATGTTAAAGTATATAATTGGCTATGTCCTGAAGCACTGTCCTGAAGAAATGCGCTTCTTTAATAATTATGTTGACAAGTCGCTCCTCGGGCGCCTGGAAAACGTCGTTGAATCCAAGTTCGCCCATATTACTTACAGCGAAGCAATTGAGGTCCTAAAAAATTCTGGTGAACAATTCCAGTACCCCGTGGCCTGGGGGCTCGACCTGCAGACCGAACACGAGCGCTACATAACCGAAAAGCACTTCGGCAAACCAGTATTTGTTACGGATTACCCTAAAGAAATCAAAGCTTTCTACATGAGATTGAATGATGACGGCAGGACTGTGGCAGCCATGGACCTTCTGGTGCCTGGGGTGGGCGAAATCATCGGCGGGAGCCAGAGAGAGGAAAGGTACGATTACCTCGTAAAAAGAATGGATGAGCTGGGGTTAAATAAAAAGGACTACTGGTGGTACCTGGATCTCCGGAAATACGGGGGTGCTCCCCACGCCGGTTTTGGCCTGGGTTTTGAGAGACTGCTGATGTACCTGACCGGAATGGCCAACATCCGGGACGTTATTCCTTTCCCCAGGACCCCTAAAAATGCCGAGTTTTAACTTTAATAATGATTAATAGTAAAAAGAAAGCCTGGAGCTCAAATGCTGTTTCCCATATTAGAAACATCATTTATATCAGTAACAGGCGGAATGCTCTTCCGCCTGTTGCATTTACCCCTGCCCTGGTTGTTGGGATCCCTGACGGCAGTTCTGGTCTGGAGCCTATCTACCAAAAGAAACCTGGTCTGGCCAGTGGAATACCGGAACTGCGGCCTGGTCATCCTTGGTTACATGCTGGGAAGCTCGTTTACCATTGCCACAGCCCTGGAAATATTCAAACAGCTTCCGGCCATGCTCCTTGCCACAACTTCAATAATCCTGTTCAGCTTATTGGTGGGAACCATAATCTCCCGCCGTACGGGGTTAAACCCTGCAACCACTGTTCTCGGAAGCATTCCAGGGGGCTTGACGCAGATGGTTGTTTTAAGCGAAGAAATTGCAGGGTCAGATTTGACAGTTGTTACCTTCATGCAAACCATCCGTCTGCTGGCGACGGTATTTATCGTACCCTTTATCGTTATCCACGGCCTGGCCGGGGACACCCCGCAGGCAGGCGCCGCCAGTGTTCCCGTGGTGCCAGACAGTTTAATCCATACCCCCTGGAATACCCTTATATTTATTGGCATAATTCTGGTAAGCATCCGGGTCGCGCTGAGGTTAAACTTGCCCACTCCCTTCCTGCTGGGGCCCCTCCTGGGAACCGCCGCCCTGGTTCTCACCGGTATCCAGGCGCCTGACCCACCCTCCATCCTTGTGCTAATTTCGCAGCTATGTATCGGGGCCTATTTGGGCCTGTCCATCAAACCTGCCAGCCTGGCAAACTGGAAAAAGCTGTTGCCCTATACCCTGGGAGGAAGTATTGCACTTGTTTTCTTCTCCCTCGGAGCCGGTTACCTGGTGACGCGCCTGCACTCCATGACCCTGATTACCGCTTTCCTGGGAACATCTCCCGGCGGCATGGGAGAAATGGGGCTCACGGCTATCCTGGTGGGAGCCGATGTTTCCCTGGTAGCCGCTTACCAGTTGTTCCGGCTTTCCTTCATTTTATTTGTCATGACTTTCCTGCTAAAGCGGCATTTCGGAAGCACACAGATAAGAAAAAATCAATAACATTACTATCCTTATCCTGAAAATAGACTTTTTCAAACTCTGCTGGTACCGCCTCAGAAACCCTGGACCAGGCTACCAGGCTACCATACCAATAAGTTGATGTCAGGCACCAATAAGTTGATAAGTTGGTGTCAGGCACCAATAAGTTGAATAACTTAGCTCTGATAATAGATATTTCCACCCTTAGTGGTGCCGTGCCAGCGACATGGAAGTCTATCCAGAAAATAGATATATTCATCCTTCTGCCGGTGCCACCTCAGCGGCATGGTTTTCTAACTCAGTGAAAGGTAGCGGTTACCATTGGGAAGTAACCATAAACTACTTTAGTGGAATCACTATTTTTGTTAAAAGCTCGCTTTCGGGCACCTCATCCGGAGAATTATAATAATACTCATAGTACACGCCTTTCTGCTCGTAACCGTTCTCCTCAATCCATTTAAATATCTTGTTGTAGGGCTGTTCCATTTGGCTATATGACCCCTTATACATGCACGATACAACCTTACCACTAGGGATCACGCCGTACTTGATTTCACCCCGTTCAGGCAGCCACCCCCGGACAGGAAAGCCCATTTCTACGTCTAAATCCTCCATGTTGAGGTTATAGTAGGCTGTGTAAGGTACATCTGCCGGCTGCTCGCCGATTTCGGTCAGGTAATTAAATATTTTTCCATAGGTATCCCCTATTACTTTCGACAAACCTGACAGTGGCGTTCTTGTCTTGATATACAGTACAGGCTGCTCCTTTTGCTCACTTAATTGGATATCCAGCACCATAATAGTTTACTCCTCCCAATTTGTTATTTTTAATACCTGAATATTCTGTTTTTTAATCCCATTCAAAATATTAAAGCACATTCATTATACATTAAATTTGATATCAATATCTATTTTTTGGTATTTATTTTATTAATATAAAGCACATTAATATTATATTGACTACGAAAAAGAATCATCGTAAAATTGTCCCAGACCGACCAGTCTGTTTAGTACGGTGAGGTGATATTGTGGACAAGGACTCGAAGAAGGATTTAATCGCAGATGCCGCTCTAGCCTGCTTTTTATCCACCGGCTACGGCGGCACTTCTGTAGATGATATTGTAAAGGCGTCGGGAATGAGTAAAGGGGGTATCTACTGGCATTTTAAGAGTAAAGAAGAAATATTTCTGTACCTTCTTCAAAAATGGCTCAATGAAACCGATAAGACACTCCAGGCTCAGTTAACAGGAAACAAAACTGCTGTAGAAAAACTGGCAAGTTTAAAAGAACAGTTCCTGGAAAAGATTAACGAGCCTGTTTCAGCAATTATCTATGAATTTCACCTGCAGGCCAAAGATGAAGCTGTGTTAAAAAAATTACGGGCCCTGCTTAACAACTCAAAACGGAAAGCCATTTTTAAAGACTATATCCTCCTGGCTATCCAGAAAGGAGAGTTCAGACCCCTGGACGCAGAAGCCGCTGCAGATGTCTTGATCAGCATTTTCGAAGGTTTAGGCCTGCAATGGTTTATCCAGCAGAAAGATAAAAAAACATTTAAGCGCACAGCAAACATGGCGTTGGATATTTTTTTGAACGGTGTTTTAACTAAATAACCAGTGGATATCTGAAAACAGATATTAAGTTCATTATCTTGGAGTTGTGATTTATTTACAAAGGGGAGATCACAAGTTGAAACGTTTTATAAGCCTGGCCCTAATACTGTTACTGGTAGCGCTAACCGGCGGCTGCGGAAAAAAAACAACTACCCAGGAAGAAGAAGTGCTGGTTCCTGTGGAGGTTGCAAAGACCAGGCTCGCAGACCTGGCCCACACTATAAATGTCACCGGGGAAATCATCCCCTTCACCGAGGTGGCTGTAGCCCCCAAAGTATCCGGCAGGGTAGCTGCAATCCATGTCAAAGTGGGTGATCGAGTTAGCCGTGGACAGGTACTGCTTGAACTGGATGCCACTGAGGCGCGCAATGCTAAAACAATGGCTGAGGCCGGCGTGGGTGTAGCCAGGGCAAATTTAGAAAGGGCCAAACAAGGGCTGGCAGATGCCGAACTGGAATACAACCGGACCAAAACTCTCTACGATTCCCAGGCAGCCGCTAAAGCCCAATTGGAACAGGCCGAAAGCATGCTCAACAACGCCCGCATCGGGGTACAGCTGGCCGAGGAACAGCTCAAGCAGGCGGAAGCTACCCTGCAAAACGCAGAGGAAACTTACAACAACTACACTGTAACTTCCCCCATATCAGGAGTGGTGGCCAGTGTCAACATCGAATACGGCGAACTGGCTGGCCCCCAGATAACAGCCCTGACAGTGGTTCAATTGGATACTGTCAAAGTCAAGGTAAATCTGTCTGAGAATGCTGTGGTTTCCATTAAGGAGGGAACTGTGGTTCCTGTTACGATTAGCTCCCTCAATAAAACCATCACCGGCACCGTGGCCTCGGTGGCACCAAAGGCAGACCCCGCAACCAGGGCTTTTCCCGTGGAAATTCATCTAAATAATAAAGATGGTGATCTTAAAGCCGGTATGGTGGCCGTTATAGATCTGCAAACAGGCTTATCCCGTGGTGCGGTAACTGTCCCGGTGGATGCCTTGCTGGAGCGTGAGGGACAGTACTGGGTCTACGTGCTGGAAGACGGTAAAGCTAAAGAGGTAACCGTCAAGAAGGGGATTACCGACGGTCAGCTGGTTGAAATCACTGAAGGTCTCCAGGAAGGCCAGGATGTCATTGTCAGCGGCAATAACCTGGTAACTGACGGTCAAAGGGTAAAGGTGGTCGACAGTCAGGGAGGTGCTACTAATTGAAGATAGCCGATATTTCTATTGAGCGCCCCCTTGCCATCTCCATGCTCATTTTAGCGATCGTTTTTCTGGGGCTGTTTTCCCTGCCCCGTTTGGCTGTTGACCTTTTTCCTGACATGGAACTGCCTGTGGCGGTGGTTATGACTACATACGAAGGTGCCGCCCCGGCTGAAGTGGAAAAGCTGGTCACAAAACCCATTGAGTCAGCTGTTTCCACAGTCAGCAATATTGATGAAATCCAGTCAATATCCCAAAATGGAAGCTCCCTGGTCGTCGTAATGTTTAACTGGGGCACTGATATCGACAACGCCGTTAATGAATTGCGGGACAAAATCGAAATGGTTAAAGGCATGTTGCCCTCTGACGCCAGGTCACCCATGACTTTAAAAATGGACATCAATTCCATGCCCATTATTTTCTTTTCGGTTTCCGGTGACGACCAGGTGCGTCTAAAAAAAATCACTGAGGATATAATCCAACCCCGCCTGGAAAGAATTGAAGGGGTCGCCTCAGTTGAAGTCAGCGGTGGAAAAGAGAGGGAAATAAAGGTAAAACTTGACCCGGCTAAAACCGAAGCCTATGGCTTGAATATCAGCCAGGTAATCCAGGCCCTGGCCGGAGACAATATTTCCGGTACGGCGGGAAGTGTGGAAAGCGGCTCAAGTGAAATGTCCATCAGGGTTTTAGGTGAATACACCAGTCTTGAATCAATTGAAAATGTCCGGGTCCCTATTCCCGGTACCGGAAATACGGTTGCCTTAAGGGATATTGCCGTTATCGAAGATTCTTTCAAGAAGATGACAACGTATACCTCCGTAAACGGCGAGCCTTCCCTGGGCATGTACATCATGAAAGCTTCCGGCAGCAATACCGTGCAGGTGGCCAGGAGGGTTAACGAGGAGGTTGCGCGGCTTAATCAAATCCTACCCGCAGGCATACAGATTGAAACGCTGCTGGACAGCTCCGATTTCATTCAGAATTCAATAGAAAGTGTTACCCATCACGGACTCCTGGGGGCTTTATTTGCTTTCATTATCCTTTACTTGTTTTTGCGCAGTTTCCGCAGCACCCTGGTGGCTGTCCTGGTTATACCCATTTCAATTATTGCTACCTTTGCCATGTTATACTTCGGCAACCAGACCATCAACCTGCTGTCCCTGGGCGGACTTATGCTGGGACTGGGTTCCCTGGTGGATTTTTCAGTGGTGGTCCTGGAGAGTATCTACCGCTACCGGCAAAACGGCTTTGGGGTTATTGAAGCCGCCAAACTTGGTACCGCTGAAGTGGGTAACGCGGTTACCGCATCGGCCCTGGCCCAGGTCGTGGTCTTTTTGCCTATTGTCTTCGTTCAGGGTCTGGTCGGGATCCTGTTTAAACCACTGGCTTTGACAGTCAGCTTTTCTCATATCGCCGCCCTCTTTGCTGCCTTGACCCTGGTGCCCATGCTATCTTCGAAACTGTTGCATAAAATCCCGCCCCCGGATGATGTGCTTCCCGAAAGTAAAACCATAAATCCCGTCCTCCTGTTCGGCAAGTTCCTAAACACCCTGTACAGGCATTACGGAAGGCTCTTGAGGTGGGCTCTGGGCAACCGGAAGAAAGTGGTGGGTTTTGTTGTGGTGGCGCTGGCATTAAGCATTGCAACCACGTCTTTAATCGGTACCGAGTTCATCCCGGAAATGGACCAGGGTGAAATGACGGTAGACATAAAATTGCCCACCGGAACTAAACTTGCGGAAACCCAAAGGGTTGCCGAAAACGTTGAAAACCTGATCAGGCATGAAATCAGTGAAGTTGAATCCATCTTTACCACAGTGGGATCCGGCGAACTGGCCATGCTGGGTATAGCAAACACTGAAGAAGCTTCTCTCCAGATTAAGCTTAAGCCCCTGGAAAAACGCTCCATCTCAACACACAATGCGGCAGAAATACTACGCCGCACTCTGACCAATGTACCGGGGGCTGAGATTACTGTGAAAGTCGGCACCACTGCCACCGTAACCACCGGCAGCCCCGTGGCGGTTTCCATCCGGGGCGATGACCTCACCGTGCTGGAGCAATTAGGCAACCAGGTGCTGAATATGGTTAAAGGAATTGAAGGTATCAGAAACGCAGAGAGTTCCCTGAAAGACACCAGATCAGAGTTGCAGCTGGTGGTAGACCGGGAAAAGGCAGCCCTTTACGGCCTGTCTGCGGGCCAGGTACTCTCGGCAGTCCGCAATTCCTTCGACGGACAGGTTGTCAGCAGGATGCGCACCGGCGATGACGAGGTTGACATCAGGCTGGAAACTTCCCACGGTTTTGCAGCCACTTCAGATGCCCTGGCCAACCTGACCATAGTATCCCCCACCGGCGCCAGAGTGCCTGTGGAGGCAGTTGCGCGGCTGGAAACCCACAATACGCCGCAGCAGATTGTCAGGTACGACCAGACCCGCCAGGTAAGCATTACCGCCGATATCGCCGGGCGGGACCTGGGCAGCATCAACAGAGAAATACAAGAAAAATTGAACGCAATTTCTTTACCCGAAGGGTATATGGTTGAGGTGGGAGGCCAGAGCAAGGACATGGCTGAATCCTTCGGCTCTCTGGGCTTTGCCCTGCTGCTGTCCATAGTACTGGTTTTCATGGTCATGGTGGCCCAGTTTGAGTCCCTGTTCCAGCCCTTTATCATTATGTTCGCGCTGCCCCCTACCTTTATCGGCGTTGTCCTTGGACTAGGCTTGACGGGGCACCATTTGAGCGTACCGGCCATGATCGGAGCCATAATGCTGGTTGGAATCGTCCTGAACAACTCCATCGTCCTGGTCGATTATATCAACACCCTGCGCAAGCGTGGTTACGAGCGCAACCAGGCCATCCTGGAAGCCGGGCCGGTAAGGCTGCGGCCTATCCTGATGACAGCCCTTGCCACTGTTCTCGCCCTGTTGCCCTTGGCCTTCGGCGGCGGCGAAGGATCTGAAGCACGGGCCCCGATGGCTATCGTGGTGGCCTTTGGTTTAACCATGTCCACACTCATTACCCTGGTGCTGGTGCCTGTGGTTTACACGATCTTTGATGATTTCGGAAGGATAATAAGTTCGAAGTTCATTAGAAAACCGGTTCAATAAAATCTATTGCCAGGGAGGGTTTGTAAACAGCCGCTTGAATAACATAAAATACTTTTTTGGAGCCTTTCCCCATTAGGGAAGGGCTCCTTTGTGGTGTTAAATAAATAACCTCACAGGCGCCATCCTGGGAACATTACCAGGCCTGGAGGCAATTCCGGTGTATTGGGTGCAAAGAGTTGAGAACACCGTCTTCCACCAATTTGTAAACAGGTCCACAGCTACAACACCGGCGCCAAAGAGATCGCTGCAGGGGGAAGTTTCTTTGCGCAGAAGCCGGTAGGTTTCCTCCCCAGGTGGTTTTTCCTTGCAGGCAGGTCACTTAACCTTTTCAGCGCGCTGTCATGATCCTGTAAGGCAGCCTTTTTTAACCACAGGCTGTCCCTCTTCCGCTGGAAGTGTCCCGGAAGACCTTCCTCAAGAACCAATAAGAAAATCTTTTGAGCCAGCGGAGGTTTTTTGCAGAGCAATTATCTCTTTGATTTTAGCGTTCAAAAAGTCCCGTTGTTTTTCCCGCCTTGAGGCGGCTGCTTTCAGCTCTTCTATAAAATAATACCATATTGTCTCACGGTCGAGTTCAGTAAAGCAGCTATTAACCGGCGCCTTTTCATAGGCTTTGATCAAGGAATTGCAGATTTGGTACTTCCACTGTTCAAACATAGGGTCATTATTGAGGATAAAGGCACAGATTCCCCCCAAATCTCTCTCCGGTGGATAAAAACAAACGTCTTCAAAATCCAGGCCATAAAACTCCCGGCCGTCAAAAATAAAGTTGCGCAGGTTTAAATCAGACTTGCACAAACAAACCCGGCTTGGTGAGTTGATAAACCCGTGCAGTTTTTTTAACCAGTGAGCCAGTTGGATAATCCATAATTCCTGATCCCCGCCGAGGCTTGCAACCAAATCTGTCAACAAAGTACCCCGGATATACTGCATGATTATAAATCTGGAGTCATGCCAGAAAATCTCCGGCACATTGAGGCCATACCGCTTCAAAGTGCTCAGGAAAAACACCTCATCTCCACTTGAAGAGTGCAGGTGTTCTTTAATGATATATGGCTTTATCAAGCCATCTCCGGATATAGTTTCGACATAAAACACATTATTTCGCAGGCTCAGTTTCTTTTTACAGGACAGCACCTTTACTTTCAGAGCTTCTTGCAGGATATTTATACAATCCATTTTATTTCTTCCCTATCGTAATTTTTATCTCATCAACGGGATTATAGTTTTCCAGCTGAGTTACAAGGCCGTCCAGTAACCCCCTTAACCCTGCGACAAATGACGAGTTGACTTTAACTTCCTGCTGTCCGATAAAAAGGGATACCTTGTCCTTTACGTAAACACATTCCTCCCGCCTTCTCTCGCCCCTGAGAGTTCCCACAACAAAATCCCTGCAATTGCTTCCGCAAGCGTTACAATGGTCCACTCCCTGGACAGAGGGCATTTTTTCAGTGACTTTTTCTTCTATTACATCGACAAGTTTTTCGATCTCCCGCAGGGGATTGAGCACCGGAACATGTTTATATTCTGTTAATTGATTGGAAATACGGCCGGAAATTAAAAAAACCAGATCATTCAACCGGCTTTCAATTTCCCCGGGCTCACTGGCACAGAGTATTTTAGGCAGAACGGTATCAGCTACGCCTTCCACAACAACATAATCATGATCAAAATAACTCAAGATCTTATCCATGCCCAGTTTTTGCGGGAAGAGAATACCCGTCTCCCTCAAACCCCTTGCCACCACCAGCTCCGAACCGGCCTGTTTATGTCTCCATGTGTTGCTGCCCTCCATGTCAAGAGTGAATTGTTCAAAATGAATATTTTTAACCGAACCCACCCTGTAACCCCTTCTTTTTAGTTCAGCAATAATATGTTCAATGGTTGTTGTTTTACCTGACAGGGAAACCCCAAATACTGAAAAAACTTTCATTTCAACTCACCTCTTTGCTTATGACCTTTTTTGTTGCAGGATTCACGGGCGGGGAATACTTGATAATTAAATATCCCGGTTCAGTACTGTAAACAGGCCGGTCCGGGGATACTTAACGATCTCTATGGCTATCTCTCCCTGCCGTCAGGCGTGCTTTCCGGTCCGGTTAATCAGTCCATCTCAGATTGCGCTGGTTCAGGGAGATGTACAATTGTCTGGTCAAAACACCAACGATATACCCGGTGATGACAGCAGAGATCATCAGTACTGGCAAAAAAACATAAACTTGCCAGGACCGGACCAGCAGGGCTGCTATGAACAGCTGGCCAAGATTATGACAGACGGCTCCAAACATGCTGATCTTGACAATACTGACGACTTTATTAAAATATCTCCACATTACAACCATGACCAGGGTGCTGAACACACCGCCAGTGAAACTAAATAAAAAGCTGACCGGATTGCCGGCAATTAGTGCTCCCAAGAGGCACCTGACAGCAACAATAAAAAAAGCATCCCCAAAACCCAGGGTCAGAATCGACAATAGAGTAATCACATTGGCCAGGCCTGGTTTAACACCCGGGGGGAGGCCGGGGACAAGCACGGATCTCTCCACAATGTTCAACACCGTAGCCAGGGCCACAAACACAGCAATTACAGCCATCCTTCTCGTGTTAAACATGCCACAACCATATCCTTTAAGATTAATAGGTGTAAGTATTGCTCAATAGGTAATGGTATCCACCTGGTCCGTACCTTCAGATTGACCCTTAACAATCACTTTTAACTTATTTGGCGCGCACACCGAAATCCGGCCGGGTTTGCTCAGCCATCCCGTTTTGACACATAATTGATTTGGACAATCAGCTTCTTTAATCCTGACTTTGCCGTCTCTAAACTCAACCAGATTATAATGCCCCTCTGAGTCTGAAATCTTAATTTCCCCGGCTGAAGTCTCATCCAGCGGCACGCTCCGGTACAGGCGGCCATTCTTATAGATTTCAACAGTTAGATTTTCCCCCGCCGGCCGGCCTTGCAGCAGGTAAAGCACCGCCAAACTAACCATAACCAGAGCCAGAAGGACGATAGTTAGACAGCAATCCAGCTTTTTCACAGGCTCACCGGCCTTCATCCTGGGTTTATAGCCACCTGTAAAACATCAATATAGTTTAGCATCAGCACTGCCAGAGTAAAGATTATAAAAACAGCCATAACAAATAAATAGTCCTGCACTACTGGACAGAATGACTTACAGCTCTTGTTTATAAAGCGGGAGTTGGGCAAAACTGACGCCCAAGCGCAGTTTTGCCCAACCCGCCTTTTCATTCTTTCAAATAATCCAAACCAAAAGCCTTATTGCAGGATCACAGGGTTATGGTCAAGATCGTTAGTCAGTTCATCCACAATGTAAACCTTAACCACGTCACCTGCTTTAACATTGAAGCCCGCCTGGGCCGTATTGACCTGGTCAAAATCAGCCCTGGTGGCGTTAATTCCAAGCTGGCTACCGTTTCTCAGATGAGTAAAGACCACTGTTTCCTTACCATCATGGGAAACCACCGGTGTAACGCCTACGGTAAAGTATTTGAAGCCTGTGACACCGTTATTGACGGTCATGAAATTGATACCCTCAGGAGTCTTACCCGCGGTGTAGGCTGCGTCAGCCTCCGGTGTTAACGTATAGCTCGCTTTACCCGGCTCAGAACCTACCAGCTTGATGCTGACAATTTTTGAAATCGATTTTTCCCCGCTGACAGCAGATCCAACCAGCCGGAGCGGCCAGTTGTCGTCGGACTCGGGGATTAGCACTCCGTTCAGTGTATTGGCGACAATATAGTTCTTGTTCCGGATAATATCCCTGCTGTCGATAGTTACCGAATAGCCATCGGCTGAGGTAATGACAACCTGGTACCCGGCTGAGGCCAGCTCATCATTAAAGGCGTTATAGGAATGCTGGTCGGCGTCATCGACAAATCCTACCAGGAACCACAGGGGCATGCCTTCCCAGACCTGTCCTTCTGAATCGGTGTAGGCTGCCTTGTGGTTGGCGCCAAACTGACAGGCGAGACCCTGTTCGAAATAGGTTTTGCTCACATCATATTTCAGACCGCCGATATCCCGGCCATCAAGCTCCAGAGTCCAGTCGCCAGCAGGCTTTTCGTAAACTCTTATTTCCGTTATCCACTTTGCCGCCAGGCCGGCACAGGACGGATACATAATACCACCCGCGCCATACCAGTGCCAGTATTTTTCAGGCAGCGTTTCGTGCATATCCCACTGGCCATAGATGTGGTCGTCCGGGGTAAAGAATAAACGCATACCGTCGACATAATCCGGCACGTATTTACCATCAGCCCACCAGGCCAGAATGGCGTCCCCCTGGCGTTCTTGAACCGAAGGATCTGGATAGATGGAGCTATAGGGCAGCCTGGTCTCGTAACCGTCTCGGGCGACAAATACTATTTCAGTGCCTGTTCCCATGCCGCCCACAAGGCTACAAAGGTCTCTGACCCGGGTACCCTTCACGGCGTTTTCGATCTTGAAGCCGCCGGGATAGGTTTCGTCAGCATCCCACACGTCGTCAGGGTTGTTTGTGATGCCTTCAAAGCGGTATACCGTGGTCCCGTCTCCAATGACGTCAAAACCGCTTTCATTTTCCATCCACAGGTAATCCACCGTAACTTCAGCAATGATAGTTGGTTGTTCCTCAGAATAATATTTGACAATCCGAACTTCCGGGATTGGCTGGATAGTACCAAAGGATGTCAGTTCAATTTCCGCAATATTGCTGACGCTGGCGCCGGTAAGCTTTCCTTCATTGGCAACACCGTCGCCCACCAGGCGAAGCGGCCATGATTTACCGGTAAGGGGTTCATTGTTGCATTTATTGGCAATGATATAATCGTTGCTCCTGGCCACGTCCTTGCTGCTGAAATCCTTGGTGTAGCCGTCTCCGGCTTTGACCAGGATCGTGTAGCCGGCGTTTGCCTGGTTAAAGTCGTAAGCGTGGGGATACCGGTCATCCACCCAGCCGGCCAATAACCAGAGAGGTATTCCCGACCAGACATTGTTGTCGCTGTCGGTCCATTCTACCAGGTGGCCGGAATTGGGACAGGCCAGGGCGGCCTCAAATTCCGCCTGGGAGATTACATCGCTGATCTTGCCGAACAGCTTCAGGTTCCAACTGCCGGGAGCGGGCTCCGGTGTCTGCAGTTCAGGTATTTCAATCCTGGCAATTTTGCTGACGCTGGCGCCGCTCAGGGAGCCATCATCCTTGGCGACACCGGCCCCTACCAGGCGCAGCGGTGCCATATCACCAAGAAGAGGGGCGCCGTTGCATTTATTGGCGACGATATAATCGTCACTGCGGGCTACGTCCTTACCTTCAAAGGTCCTGGCATAACCATCTTCTGCAACCACTTTCACTGTATAGTTTGCAGCCCGGTCGTCATTGAAAGTCCAGTGGCCGCTTGTTTCAATGTCGTCCACCGCGCCCAGGAGCACCCACAGGGGCACGCCGGACCAGACGTTGCCTTCATTATCAGTCCATTCCTTGTAGTGGCCTGAACCCGCGCAGGCAAGTCCTTTTTCAAATTCCTCTTGAGTGATGGTGTCCCCAATATCTCCAACCATCTCCAGGGTCCATCCTGCTGGCAGTTGGGGCATACCTGACAGTTCAATTTTAACGATGTTGCCCACCTGCTGTCCGCCAAAAACAGCCGGACCCTTCAGATGAAGCGGCCAGCAGCCCTTGCCATCTTCGGTCTTTTGCGGCAGCGGTTCTCCGTTCAGTTTATTGGCAACGATGTAACCGTTGTTGCGGGCAATCGCGGCACTGTCCAGGGTAGCCTTCCACCCGTCTCCGGCTATAACGTTAACTTCATAATGCTGGGCCGCGAGTTCGTCGTTAAAGCTGAAATGGGCAACGCCATCGGATTCATCATCGACCATACCGACCAGCAGCCAGAGCGGCATACCTTCCCAGACATTACCGTCTTCATCGGTCCAGGACACCCGGTGAGTTGGGGAACAGGCAAGACCTTGTTCGAAGTAGGCCTTGGTTACGACTTCCTGCCTTGCCCCGGTGAGCTGGAGAGTCCAATCAGTGGGAGCAACCCCTGTGGTCGCGACGGTTTTTACCGCAGCGGTAGCCACTGCCTTTACTGCATCATAGTCGGTGGAAGCGCTATTGGCATAGTAAAACTCAACCCTGTCCCCGTCAACCAGTTCAATCACGTTCAGGGCATCATCGTGGTTGTTGTAGCCGTCCTTGTAGACACCGTTGACGTAGGCCAGCCACTTGCTGCCGCCTTTGACATAGGGATAGTCCCCTACATTGTCCAACAAAAGAGCGCCCGAGTTCTCATAATTCTTGTCGGTGACGTCATAGGTGAAGCCGGCGGC
>LFSA01000114.1 GCA_001512635.1 Pelotomaculum sp. DTU098
GTTTTTACCGCAGCGGTAGCCACTGCCTTTACTGCATCATAGTCGGTGGAAGCGCTATTGGCATAGTAAAACTCAACCCTGTCCCCGTCAACCAGTTCAATCACGTTCAGGGCATCATCGTGGTTGTTGTAGCCGTCCTTGTAGACACCGTTGACGTAGGCCAGCCACTTGCTGCCGCCTTTGACATAGGGGTAGTCCCCTACATTGTCCAACAACAGAGCGCCCGAGTTCTCATAATTCTTGTCGGTGACGTCATAGGTGAAGCCGGCGGCAACTGCGGCTGCCTGAAGCGCACCCAGTGGTTTAGCCTCGTTGATTGTATAATTTGCACCTGAATTATAGGCGGTCACAGTAAAAGTCTTACCTGGATCCAGTGTAACTGTTCCGTCATATAGTATGTCAGTTGCCGGATCTTCGGCGACTGCTATTGCCGGGGTAAATACTACGGGCAGCATTGCCAGCAATGTTACCAGTAGAATTCCCAGTCCATACTTTTTTAGTTTCTGCAAAATCATTCTTTCAAGCCTCCTATAATCAAACTGTTCAATTCCAAAGCTCTTTTTAATACCTCAAAAAAGCCAGGCAGCATCACCTGGTATGATCACCCCCCCAGGAGTTTTTTAAAAAGTAACTTGCACAGCAAAAACGAAGGCTGTTTCTGCCGGCAAATTATTGCAATATGACAGGATTGACACCAGGGTCATTGGTTAAATTATCTACAATATAGACCTTGATCACATCGCCCGGCAGCACGTTGAAACCGGCCTGGGCTGTTTCTACCCGGTCAAAATCGGCTCTTGCTGCGTTAAGCCCGAGCTGGCTGCCGTTTCTAAAATGAGCAAAGACTACTGTTTCATTGCCATCGTGTGAGGTCACCGGCGCAACGTTGACCGTGAAGTACTTGAACCCGGTTACACCGTCATTAACAGTCATGGTGTTGATGCCCTGCGGGGTTGTCCCGGTGCTATATGCGGGATCCGGCTGACAAGAAAGCCTGTAAACAGGCCTCGGCGTATTGCTTGCTCCTTTATCTATTGTGTAGATTTCAATCAGTTCGCTGGTTGATTGTTTTGATGTCATGGTCAGGACATCACCCTCAATATCAATAACCTGGTAGTTGCTGCCGGCCTGTTCTACTGCAATGTAGGGAAAATCACCGCCCCCTGCGTAAGTCTTGGAACCGGCATTACCCATCACATAGACAATCCCATACTCAGATTCAGCCTGTACTTCATCCTGGTAAATGGGATGGGTCCTCATATATTGATGCTGGTGCCCCACAAAAACCATATCCACCCTGTTCTGTTCCAGAATAGGTACCCAGTTTTCCCTAATGGACCGGTCGATCCCTTTAGGGTCATAAGCGGCTGGATACGCGGGAATGTGAAAGACAGCAAACTTCCACTTTTTCGTTGTGTTTTTCAGGTCATTTTGCAGCCACTGTTTTACCTTTTCATCAGTATTGTTGCCGCTGTTCAGCGACACAAAATGAGCATTTCCGTAATCAAAGGAGTAAAACTCCTGCTCCAATCCTGCAGGACCATTACCCGGTAAGGCAAAAAAGTCCAGATACATGGAACCGTCGTGGTTGCCCATAGCCGGCATAACCGGAATCCGGGAAAACACACCCGTTGCGGCGTCAAGAAACTGACCCCACTCCTCATCATCGTCGCCGTTATCCGTCAGGTCCCCGCCTAAAAGGGCGAACTTGATCCGGGGACAGGCCTGATAAACCGCATCCAGCATATTTCCCCACTCGGCATATCCGGACTGCACGTCCCCCATATACAGAAATGAGAATTCTTCCGTATCGGCGGCAGTAGTAAAAGACAACGGCTCGCTCCAGGCCTCTTCCCGCCCTACCCGGTAAACATATTCCGTATCCGGGGTCAAGCCGGTTATATTTACTGTGAACCGGTAATTAGCACCGCCAAATGCAGAGCATTCAGCTTCCACTTCCCGGGCAGCGTCAAAACTACCGGTAAACTCGTCTGCCCTTAAGTACTGTACCCGGGCCGGCGAACCGTCAGGTATTAACCAGGTAATGGTCTGGGATACAGCAGGGTCCTGCGTCCAGGTCAGTATAATTTGCTCCGGTTTTGCAGCTTCCCCAGCCAGGGCTGCTGGTGACAGCAACCAGCAGAAAAAAACAGCCAGTAACAATGGTAAAAGAGAATTAATGCTGCCTCTTACTGATGGTATGGTCCCAGCAGCTACACCTCCGGAATGGCTGCTCTGACACTTTCCAAATCCAGGTCTCATGCCAGCGTACTCCTTTATCCCACAGTTTACGGTACCTTTACGTGTTAATGCCTGCTTTACTGTTAAGACATCCATGCCGCTGACGCAGCGCCAGCAGTAATATGAAAAACCACATTTTCACACCATTCGTAAGCGAATTGAATCTCAGGTCTTGGCCTCTTTAAAACTGCTCAGGATGACATTACTTGAAGCAGGTTTTTAGATATAGCGGAAAAAGGTTTTAATTAATCCCTTTTCCGCTATAATTCATGGTCTTCAGTTATTAACTTCAAGTGTCTCCTCATACTTTATTTGTCTATTAATTCAGGGTATTCACAATCACCGTGACAGCCTCCGCCCTGGTGGCGTTACCCTGCGGCTTAATAGTGTTATCCGGATACCCTTTCATGATCCCATGCTGTGTCACGGTAGCAACAGCCTCTTTTGCCCATTCGGATATGCTGCCGCTGTCGGAGAACTGGAGTTCAACCGCAACCGGAGCAAGCTTTGCAGCCTTGGCAATCATTACCGCCATCTGCTCGCGGGTAATCAGATCATCCGGCCCGAAGGTGCTGGCATCATAGCCGTTGACCACACCAGCGGCTGCCGCTGTGGCAATATACTCTTTGGCCCAGTGGGAGGCTGTATCCGCGAAAACTTTACCATCCTGAGACGTCAGCCGGAACGCTTTCACCAGGACAGTGGCAAATTCAGCCCTGGTAATCGTATTTTCAGGCTTGAAACTCCCGTCAGGATAACCGTTAATGGCGCCGAGGCCAACCAGCTGGTTGATGTTGTCCGCAGCCCAGTGACCGGCAATATCATTAAATGAGGGCTGCTCTTCCTGTTTCACGGAAACCATTACGGCAAATTTGGTGAAGTGGTCAACCTGCACGGTAATGGTATTGCCAGATACGGTACCACCGATATTTATCCACTTACCCTGGGTTTCGTCGTAGTAATAGATCGCCGGGGTCTCACCTGGTTTTAATTCTTCCGGATCAAAGGTGAAAGTAAGGGTGACCGGTTTGTTGAAACTATAACTTTCATTGCCGTTTACCTTAAACTCATAAACGGAACCAAGCAGCCTGAAGCCTGCAGGTGCGGCTTGAGGGCTGGTTACCTTTTGAATAGTGATGTCTACTTTATCCGTGCCTGTTAAGGCGTTAGCCGGCACTTTAATGGTTACATCACTGCCGAGGCTGACGGTGCCGCCTGCATCAGAACTTAAAGAGGCTTTTCCGGTAGTGCTGTTAACCGGCTGCGGGGCAGCAGGCCCACCGGGCCCAGAACCGCCAGTAGATGCTGCAGTTGTTGTAACAGTGACGCTGGGGCCGTCTGTGCTCCAGTTGCCGGCTGCATCCCCCGCCTGCACGGTGAAGGTATACTGTGTACCTGCAGTCAAACCGGTCACATTGTAGCTGGTGCCGGTTACCGGTGCGGCAGTAAGCAGGGTTGTGCCCTGGTAGACTCTATATCCGGTCACGCCGAGGTTGTCAGTAGCGCCGCTCCAGCTCAAGGTCAATGTAGTCCGGCTAACGTTGCTGGCTGTCAATGTGCCTGATGGCCAGGTCGGGGCTTCTGTATCCACCGGCGGGACGCCCGTTACTGTCAGACTCTTGATGGCTACATTGCTGCCTTCGCCGGCAACAACCGTTAACGTGCCTGTTGCGCCTGCAGGTACAACGAAGTTTATGCTGTAATTTCCGCTTGTGTCTGCTTTCGTTGTATCAAATAAAAGTATACTTTGCGCCGCATCCATTACTTTAAGGGGCACCCATGCGTTTGGTTCCGTGGTACCTGAAGCTGTGACGCTTTCACCAACTAAAGCTGCCGTTTTACTCAACGACAGGGTAGTATTAGTATTATTTGAAGTGTTTGCTAGCGCCATAACAGGAACACATATTAGCAGCAATAGCGCCATTTGGAGACATGCTACTATCCTAAGTCTCAATTTTTCGTCACTCCTCTTAATGTAGACCCGTATCGGTAACAAAGTTAAGGAAGGTATCCGTAAGTCAACTGGCCAAAGCACCAGATAAGTGTTTGTCGTTATTTAAACCTAAAATACAAAAGGTTAATTAATTTTCAATACTCATTAACGGCTCATACGGCGGAAAGTGGTTGGTCTGTCCACCCTTTCCGCCATACTCTACCGTTATCCGCTATTCCTGACTAATACTTATTACCGGCCAGTCAACGCTTTCACAATAACCGTAACAGCTTCCGCCCTGGTGGCGTTACCCAGGGGCTGAATGGTATTGTCAGGGTAGCCTTGCATAATCCCGTTATGTGTCGCGGTAACAATAGCCTCTCTGGCCCAACCGGAAATGCTGGAACTGTCGTCAAACCGGAGCTCGCCTGACGCTGCAGGAAGCTTCGCGGCGTTAACAACCATTACGGCCATCTGCTCACGGGTAATCAGGTCGTCCGGGCCAAAGAAGCCGGTGTCATAACCGTTGACTACCCCATTGTCCGCGGCCGCCGCAATATAGTCCCTGGCCCAGTGAACGGCTGTATCCGGGAATGTTTTACCGTCCTTAGAAGTCAGCTGGAATGCTCTTACAAGAATAGTAGTGAATTCTGCCCGGGTTATATTGTTATCGGGCTTGAAACTGCCGTCAGGATAACCGTTTATGGCGCCGAGGCCAACCAGCTGATTGATGTTGTCCGCAGCCCAGTGGCCGGCAATGTCATTAAATGTGGGCTGCTGTTCCCCTTCGCCGGCAACCAGTACGGCAAATTTTGTGAAATGGTCCACCTGCACGGATATGGTATTGCCGGATACGGTACCGCCGATATTTATCCACTTACCCTGGGTTTCGTCGTAATAATAGATAGCCGGTATCTCACCCGGGTTTAGGGCTTCGGGATCAAAGCTGAGTGTGATGGTTACATCTCTGGCGAAGTTGTAGCTGTTTTCGCCACCCACACTGAACTCGTATACGTTGCCGGCCAGTTTATAGCCTGCCGGCACAGCGGGAGGTGTGGTTACTTTCTGTATTTTTACCTCCACTGGGCTGGTTCCGGTCAGCGCGTTGGCCGGAACTTTAATGGTGGCTTCATCACCGAGGCTGATTGTACCGCCAACACCAGGTTTGACTGTCGCCTTTCCGGTGGTAGAGGTAACTGGCCGCGATGATGATCCGCCACCGGTGGAGGTTTTAGTTTGGGTATAGGTAACAAACTTTGTAAAGTGCTTGGTCCAGATGACCAGGTCGTCACCAACATCTAATTTACCGTCTCCGCCGTCGGGTATGTTATTATTCGCCCATTCTTGAGTGTCCAGGGCACCGGGCGGCAAGCTGCTGATTTTGAAAAACTGGTCACCGCGGTAATATCCCGCGTCTTTGCCGGCCTTGCCGGGAATAAGGATACGCACGGCCCTGTTGAAGGTCAGCGGCACATCGCCAAAACCTATTTCAATAACTGAATCAACTGTGGCAGTCATACCCGGATCGGGAGTTACCTTCACGGAAGTTTTTTCCTCTACCCTGGGCACATTGATATTGCCGTTCCAGTTCGCAGGCGCTTCGATGCTTGCTCCTGCTGGGATTTCCACCTTCACGGGGGCCGTGGCACTTATTTCTGTACTGGCATTAATGTTAAGGGCTGGCAGTTCATCGGTTGTTACCATGCCGGTATCAGGGTCGGGCTCATTCATTAGCGCCGTTACGCTGATGATCGCATCAGTCACGTTGCCAGGTACATTGATTTGGACCGGAGCGGACAAGTTTTGCGTATCCTGGGTTATTGCCAGCTCCTTGTTGGAACCGTCAGGTTTTATAGTAACTTCCGGCTCCAATATCGGCTCAGCGATAGTATATGACTCTGTCATAATGTCGCTGTTGGCCATGCCTGCCTTGACGGCAATCGCTTTGATGGTAACAGGTCCGTTAATGGTGATCGGGCTGGTATATGCTTTGCTTTCCGGGGTAGGATTACTCCCGTCTTCAGTGTAGTAAATAGTCGCTCCGGCAGTTGCAGTCTTAAGGGTCACCTCGGTACCTTTTACTACTGCCCCACCTAACGGCCAGGCACTTGGTTTAGCCACAATTTCCATTTTGGTACTCACAGTGATGCTGGGACCGTCCGTGCTCTCGTTACCTGCTGCGTCTACCGCCTCTACCTTGAAGGTGTACTCAGTCCCTGCACTAAGACCGGTGACTTCGTAGCTAGTCCCCGATACCGGCGTCTCGGTCAACAAACTACCGTCTTGATATACTTTGTAGCCTGTTACTCCCACATTGTCTGTCGCGCCGCTCCAGCTCAGAGTTATTGTGGTCTGAGTTATATCAGTAGCTATCAGACTGCCGTTTACCCATACCGGCGCTTCTGTGTCCACCGGCGGGGTTTCCGTTACAATCAGGCTCTTAGTGGCTACATTACTCCCTTCACCGGCTATTACCGTTAATGTGCCTGACGCGCCTTCCGGTATAACAATGTCGATGCTGTAGTTCCCGCTTGCGTCTGCCTTCGTGGTATCAAAAAACAATATGCTTTGTGATGCGTCTACTATTTTAATGGGCACCCAGGCGTTTGGCGCTGCCGTGCCTGAGGCGGTTACGGTTTCGCCTACCAACGCTTCAGTCTTGCTAAGTTCCAGAGTAACTTCTACTTGAGAAGGCTCCTCGGTAGTCACGGTAACTACGGGACCGTCCGTACTCTCGTTACCAGCCGCGTCTACCGCCTCTACCTTGAAGGTGTACTCAGTTCCTGCACTAAGACCGGTGACTTCGTAGCTAGTCCCCGATACCGGCGTCTCGGTCAACAAAGTACCGTCTTGATACACTTTGTAGCCTGTTACTCCCACATTGTCTGTCGCGCCACTCCAGCTCAGAGTTAATGTGGTCTGAGTTATATTAGAGGCTATCAGACTGCCATCGGTCCATACCGGCGCTTCTGTGTCCACCGGTGGGGTTTCCGTTACAGTCAGACTCTTAGTGGCTACATTACTCCCCTCACCGACTATTACTGTTAATGTGCCTGACGCACCTGCCGGTATAACAATGTCGATGCTGTAGTTTCCGTTTGCATCCGCTTTAGTGGTATCAAATAGCACTATATTCTGTGCTGCGTCTACCACCTTAAGGGGCACCCAGGCGTTTGGCGCTGCTGTGCCTGAGGCGGTTACGGTCTCGCCTACCGCTGCAGAAGTTTTATTCAACAACAGGCTTATATCGGTCGATACACTTGCCATAGAAATAGAAGGAACACATAACATAAACAGCATTAAAACTACTTGGAGACATGCCATTATCTTGAACTTCATTTCTTATCACCCCCCTACTATTTCTGGCCTTTCCGGTCCGGCTAAAAAATCATAAGTATAACATCTAGCTTTACATCTTTCTTGGACCATCAGGAGCACCTCCTGTAATTAGCTCCCCGTAGTTTTGAATAGGTTAACAAAAATTTGTGCAGTCGTTTCTTGATGTGTGCACAAACCCCTGATATGGAGAAGCCCCGTGTTAGCCTTAAGTTAGAAGCAGCTCAGTCAGAACTGAATGTCCTTTGGACATTGGCAACACGGGCAAGGCTCCATATCCAGGGTAGCTGACACTATTTTCTACTACCTACATGATCTCACAAAGAACATTGTTCTTTATTACAGTTGACTATTGGAAAATAATCGGGTTAACGTCTATTGCGTTGGTCAAGTTGTCAACAATATAAGCTTTGATTACGTCGCCCGATTGGACATTGAAACCGGCCTGGGCAGTTTCAACCTGGTCAAAATCAGCCCTGGTGGCGTTAATAGCGAGTTGGCTGCCGTTTCTAAAATGAGCAAAGACCACTGTTTCATTGCCGCTGTGAGAGATCACCGGCGCAATGTTGACTGTGAAATATTTAAACCCGGTTACACCGCTATTAACGGTCATGGTACTGATGCCTTCCGGGGTTGTCCCCGTGGTATATGCATCATCCGCCTCAGGTGTGACTGTGTAAACCGGATGCGGCTCGGACGCCGCCTTTATCGTCTGCACTACAGCAGCATCTTCATAACCTGCAGCCTTAACCACAACAGTATAGTCTTTGGCTTCGGTAAACACATCTGCGTTAATGGTAATCGTACCGGCAGAAACCGTATACTTGTCATTAGCCAGGACTGCGCCGTCTACAGTGATCTCTGTGATGGCAGACCGCCAGGCTTCGTCATCGGTGAAGGTCAGGTCTACTGCCTGTCCAACTTCGTTATTTTCAGTGTCTGCTGTCAGGACCGGTGGTTCTTTAGGCTTTACTACAGGTTCAGTGATAACACCTTCCTGCCACGGACCCATCAGTGGATAGTCGTCTTTATCGGTAGCTATTGTCTGGTATGGCGTATCACCGATACCGTTACCGTCGGCATCCGCACCGGTATAATCGCTCCAGTAGTTACCTACCGGTCCGGTATACTGGACGCCTTTATACGTGTAAGTCTGGTCTGCCTGGGAGTTCCAGAAGTTGCCTGCAACTGCGCCATACCCTGCGGACAGTTGGCTGGCATTGTCGATAAAGTTGTTCAAGTAGAACACATTTTCTTTTGAGCCTGTTGCAATCTCCAATCCGGTATTGTTGTCCGAAAAGATGTTATTAAAGATATTATTTGAGTATGCGTTCTTAACCCTTATGCCGTAAGTATTTGACTCTGAAATGTTACCGCTGACGGTATTGTTATTGGCATTGTCTGCCAGGTAGATAGCAAAACCTGAGCCGGCTGTGTTGTTGGAGCAGGTGTTACCGGTTATGGAGTTGCCCGTCGTATTGGACAGGTTAATACCGTATCTGCCGCTTTGAGTAACGACATTGTTAGAGACTGTGTTGTTGGCGGCATTTCCTTGAATGCTTATTCCTAGATTGTTTCCCGTGCTTATATTATTTCTTACAGTGCAAGAGCTGCTGGATGAGCCGGAGATTTTGATGCCCGCCTTATCCATTGCCGTTGCTCCGGATAAGGTAAACCCGTCAATGGTAACATTGGCTGCGGTAATGTTGATGACATCAGCATTTGAATTAGCCGCCTGAATAATCGTCTGGGCTGAACCGTTTTCGGACCGAATCACCAGGCTTTTGTCCACAATTATGTTTTCGTTGTAGGTGCCGTCCTTTACGATGATGGTATCACCGGCGCTGGCTGCCGTAACGGATGCCTGAATGCTGGTAAAGTCGGCATCCCCGGAGTCATCAACGTACCAGGTCTTCGCCACCGGGGCTGTTACCGTGATGTAGTCCGTTTTCAACTCCTCGTCGCTGCCAGCTGCATTGGTTACCGTGAGCTTGACGCTGTAGACACCGGCTACACTGTACTCATGGGTTGGATTCTGCTCCGTGCTGTCCGTTGTGCCATCATTATCAAAATCCCAGGCCCATGATGCCGGGCTTCCTGTGGACTGATCGGTAAATTGTACGATGAGCGGCGCTGTACCACTGGTTGTTTCAGCAGTAAAAGCCGCTACAGGCGCAACCGGCTCTGCAACCATCGGTTGGATTACGGTCGCATTACTGTATCCGGTGGCGCTGACCACGATTTCATAATCTCCTGCCTCGGTGAATACGTCAGCGGTGATATTGATATTGCCTTCCGTAATCGTGTACTGCTCACCGGTTAGAGCGCTGCCATTAACAGTGATACCGGTAATCGCCGCCCGCCAGGCTGCATCATCGGTGAAGGTAATGTCCACTGCCTGCCCAACTTCGTTATTTTCAGTGTCTGCTGACAGGACCGGCGGTGCAAGCGGAGCCGGCAGGCTACTATTTATTATCAGCTCAGAAACATACTGNNTACGCCACTGCCAATATAATAGTACCAGTATTGGGGATCTGCAGCCTCATGCCAGTCCCAGTTGCCGAAAGCGTGAACACCCCACGGGTTAACCGAGTTATCGGCAAACCAGACCAGACGCATGCCTTCATTGTAACCGGTATCCGGATATTGCCCATCCTTATACCAGCAGACCACCATAGGACCCTCACGATCTGAGTACTGGTAAACATTTTTATAGGCAAACGTTTTTTTCAAACCATCTCTTGCTTTTATTGTTAACGTGTCGCCCTCTTCCATGCCTCCCACTAATTCGCAGAGGTCTTTCACGTTGGTACCTTTTACAGCACCCATATCCTTTTCAAGAACGTTAGTATCCTCTTCGGGGTTCCAACGAAGCATTTGTTCTGTCTCTTCATCTGGGTCGTCAATAAACACCGGACCCTGGTGATAGTAATGAGTTTCCCCATCACCCATTACGTCTATATTTGCAGGATCCATCAACCACTTGTAGTCCACGGTTCTCTCAGCAAGAATTATTTTACCATCAGAAGCAAGCTTTTTGATGGTAAGGCTGGTAGTCCCTGCAGCGCTTGCTTCTGTAGGGGCGAATACCACTGGCAGCATTGCTAACAATATTGCCATTAAAATTCCCAGTCCATGCCTTGCCAGTCTCTTCATAAACACAACTTTTTTCTAATACCTCCTGTAATTAGCTCCCCGTAGTTTTGAATAGGTTAACAAAAATTTGTGCAGTCGTTTCTTGATGTGTGCACAAACCCCTGATATGGAGGAGCCCCGTGTTAGCCTTAAGTTAGAAGCAGCTCAGTCAGAACTGCATGTCCTTTGGACATTGGCAACACGGGCAAGGCTCCATATCCAGGGTAGCTTTATAATTTCAAACTACCTACATGTTCTAACAAAGAACTTTATTCTTCCATTACACTGACTATCCTTATTGAAAAATAATCGGGTTAACGTCTATTGCGTTGGTCAAGTTGTCAACAATATAAGCTTTGATTACGTCGCCCGATTGGACATTGAAACCGGCCTGGGCAGTTTCAACCTGGTCAAAATCAGCCCTGGTGGCATTAATAGCGAGTTGGCTGCCGTTTCTAAAATGAGCAAAGACCACTGTTTCATTGCCGCTGTGAGAGATCACCGGCGCAATGTTGACTGTGAAATATTTAAACCCGGTCACACCGCTATTAACGGTCATAGTGCTGATGCCTTCCGGGGTTGTTCCCGTGGTATATGCATCGTCCGCCTCGGGTTTGACTGTGTAAACCGGATGCGGCTCGGACGTTGCCTTTATCGTCTGCACTACGGCAGCGTCTTCGTAACCTGTAGCCTTAACCACAACAGTATAGTCTTTGGCTTCGGTAAACACATCTGCGCTAATGGTAATCATACCGGCAGAAACCGTATACTTGTCATTAGCCAGAGCTGCGCCGTCCACAGTGATTTCTGTGATGGCAGACCGCCAGGCTTCGTCATCAGTGAAGGTAATTTCCACTGGTTGTCCAACTGTATTATCGCTGGTGTCTGCAGTTAAAACAGGCGCAGGGAGCAATTCCTTAGCAACCGTGTAGGTAAATGTAACAACATCGCTATCTGCGCGGCCCGGCCCGATGGCAATGGCCTTGATGACGGTATCCGTGGTTATTTCAATGGGCACGTTAAGTTCCGGCTGGTAATAGGTGGCGCTCTTGTTATACATGTTGCTGTTTACATCCGGGGTGCTGCCGTCCAGGGTATAGTAAATCTTAACCCCATCGATTGATGTATGTCCCAGAGTAACCTTGGTTCCCGGTTCAACTACGCCTTCCGGTACGTCTGCTGTAACATTATCCCATTTTTCGGGTTCCTCAGTGGAAACAGTAATCTGGTTAACTTTTTTAACAAACCAGGGTTTATTCTGTTCGGTAACGGCTCGCTGCCCCATGATCAACCGCAGTCCGTTTTTATCCAGTGTATCCGTGGAGAGGATCGCCGGAACCAGCTCTTTTCCATCCGAAGAGTCCTCCATCAAGCCCGGGAAATAGTAACGGGGTTGTACAAGGAGCTCATCTATGGTAAAAGTCTGGGTCATGCCGTCGGAGGCCTTGAAGGTTATTAGCTTGGCCTCGTCTTTAATCTGGGCCTGGTCCAGAAGATCCTGGATCCTTACTCCTTTTACACCAACAAAGCCCAAATCTTTAGTCGGCCAGTTATTAATAGCGCTGTAATTGTGAGTTACCTGCGGCAAAGCCAGCACCTGGCTTAAGGTTAGCTTAACATCGGCAGGCACACCGTCGCCGGTTATAGTAAGGGCTACCGCTTCTGCTTCGTTGATTGTCTGAATAACAATGGCGTCGTTATATCCGGTGGCGCTGACTA
>LFSA01000130.1 GCA_001512635.1 Pelotomaculum sp. DTU098
AAAACCTCAAGATACGTTTTCCCTAACTCTTGAAATAAATTTATCTCGAGTTCCCGGAAGGATATTTTTAATAAATCACGTATTTGTATCATTGCGAGGGGTCATCTCCTTTCAGTTGGAGCGCTTACCAAACTAATTGGAGATCGATTCCCTCGCTCCTTCTTTTTTTACCTGTTTTTACTGCTCCACATACTGAAAACCCACATTAATTTTACTCATACCTCCTCCTGGTGGGAGCCCATTTTAAAATATGCACCGGGCTGGCCTAAAAAAAACACCCGGCATCCCCATGCCGGGCCTTTGGCCTTTCCCTTTATACCGGCGGTACAATGTTCATATTTTGATCATAATCCCAGAAACGCAGGTTAATCTCAACACCGCTCTGGGGATTGTGCTTGTCAAGGGCCTGGATTATGGCCCGGCGCAGGCGGTAGTCCCCCGGGTTCAACCAGACCTTATAGGTGTATCCGGTGAGGCGCAATTCCAGGAACGGGTCCATCAGGTTAGGTCGCATTTCCAGACACAGCAGTTTTTCCCCGTCCACCTTTTCCTGCCCCAGGTACTTGATATCGGGAACATCCTTGAAGTTAAAGTAGGCCAGGGGATTCAATTCGGCGTAGAAGAGTTCCGAATCAACCAGCTTGTTCCCCGGCAGAGCGATCCACTTACCGGTCGCCTGATTCTTAAAATAGGAGTTATCTCCCACCTGGATGAACTCAATGGGTGTATTCATCATCTGGCCCTTTATCCAAACTTTATCAGGGGCTACCCTTTCACCTTCCACCTGACTGAAGAAATCCACATTGGCCTTGCCCTGAGAGATCAGTTTTGTTTCTGCCCAGTAGCGAAAGCTTGAGCTGACCATGGTTTTCTCCAGACCGGTCATAAGCATCTCCAGCGGGGGCAGTTTAGCCCCCCTCCCGGCAATCAGCCTGACGCCGCCCCAAAGCAGCAACAAGCCTATAATCACCAGGGCCAGCACCGGCAAGGCCGTTCTTTTATTGAATATTAACCAATGCGGATAATGCACAGGCACCCCTCCGTAAAGAGTTTAATTCTACCCTATCATACTGGAAAATGATAAGAATTATGACAGTTCCCTTTAGTTTTACGGCACTATTTTAGTTAAACTGGTATTAATTGAAAAGATTGGGTTTTGCAACAAAATGAAGAAAACTTGCGTGTTGCAGCGAAAAAGGGTAAAATTTACTCAGACAGTAGCTATGGTTAATTTGGAGGCATATTGGCAGTGGAAATAAAGGAAATGCAAGCGGAAGTAGACAGCTGGATCAGCCAGTTTGAAGAAGGGTACTGGAACCCGCTTTCGATGATGGCCCGGCTAACCGAAGAAGTTGGCGAACTGGCGCGGGAAATCAATCACCAGTATGGTGAAAAACCCAAAAAACCTGATGAACCCGTGGGAGATCTGGCTCTTGAATTGGGTGATATTCTATTTATTCTGATTTGCTACGCCAATTCCCTGAACATCGATCTTGAGGATGCATTCAAGCGGGTTATGGCCAAGTACCGTTACAGGGACAGCAACCGTTGGACCCGGAAGGAATGAATGTTAAAACTTCCTTCCTTTTTACTTATTGGTTAACTGCTTTTTGTCGGAACAGAAATTATTTTGGGAAGTATTGCTTTGTAAAGTTTAGGAGGAAAATTAATGGCCATTGTGATCCCAATTAAAGGTCTACGCTATAATCCTGCGTTAATCAGCAACTTGAAAGAGGTCGTGACACCCCCGTACGACGTAATTGATGCCGCCGCCCAGGAAAAATACTACAAATGCAGCCCCTACAACATCATTCGCCTGGAGTACGGAAAAGACCTCCCCGGAGATAATGAGTCCTGCAACCGCTACACCCGGGCAGCCGCCGACTTTAAGAGCTGGTTGGAGAGCAGGGTACTGACCCCCGAAAGCAGTCCTGCCCTTTACTTATACGAGCAAGAGTTTACCATAGGCGGGGAGAGGAAAGTCCGCAGTGGCTTCATCTGCGGAGTCAAGCTGGAGCCCTATGAAAAGGGTGTGATCCTGCCCCACGAGGAAACCATGCCCAAGCACAAGGCAGACCGGCTGAAGCTGATGCGCGCCTGCAGGGCTAATTTCAGCCCCATCTTCAGCCTTTACGAAGACCGGGAAAAAAGGGTAGAAACTGTCCTGCGGGAAGCAGTGGAGGGAACCGCACCTGATGTTGATTTCACGGATGAATGGGGTGAATCCCACAGGTTGTGGGTGATTACCAGCGGGGAGGTCATCAACAAGGTCCAACAGGCCATGGCCGGAAAACGTATCTTTATCGCAGACGGACACCACCGCTACGAAACTGCTTTAAATTTCAAAAGGGAACAAGCAGCCCGGGAAACGGAAGCTTCAGGTTTTACTGCAGAAAGCGTAGCCGTGACCAGTTCCTGTAGCGTCACACCGGAGAATGCAGGATCCTGCGCCCGCACAGAGGACCATGCCTACAATTACGTTATGATGACCCTGGTCAACCTTTACGACCCCGGCCTGGTGGTCCTCCCGACCCACCGGTTGGTCAAGAATATCAGGGAAATTGATCTACCTGAACTGGTGGACAGGCTGAAAGAAAGCTTTTTGGTGGAAGAATTCCCCCTTGCCCCGGACAGGAGTAATTTCCAGGAATTTTTACAAGATCTGGCTGAACGTGGAAAGGTAAGGCCCGATCAGGCAAGTGGCAGCGGGCCCGGCGGCAGAGACACCGTCAACCCACACCGTTCCCACGCCTTCGGCATGTATGCGGGAGACAACAGGCTCTACCTGCTCACCCACTTGAACAACAGGCAACTGGACCAGGTCATGCCCCCGGGTAAATCCCGGGCCTGGCAGAATCTCGACGTATCCGTGTTGCACACACTGATAATTGAAAAACACCTGGGCATCTGCGGGGAGCTAAGGGCCAGGGCCGAGCACATCACTTACACCCGTGAGGAGGAAGGCGCCCTGGCTGCCGTAGACTCCGGAGCATACCAGCTGGCCTTTTTCCTGAATCCCACCCCGGTGGAAGAGGTCATCGAGGTGGCCGGAAACGGAGAGAAGATGCCCCAAAAGAGCACCTTCTTCTATCCTAAACTTATCACGGGCCTGGTTGTGAACCGGCTGTGAAAAACATCTATAAACATTAAAGGGGCAACACTTTTCAGATTATTCATGCATCTGCCGGGAACAGGGCTTCTTAAGAAGCCCTGTCTTTCGTTAAGATGACCTTAATCGTCTGTAGTAAAATGGCCAGATCCCTGGCGGGGGAGTATGATTTTATGTAAAGCAAATCGTACTTGAGTTTATTCTCCGGAGTGGTGCTGTACCTGCCGAAAACCTGGGCCAGGCCGGTGATGCCGGACTTGATATTCATGCGGTAGGCGTATTCCGGTATTTCCTTGACCAGTTCATTGACGAAAAAGGGTCTTTCCGGACGTGGTCCCACGATACTCATATCACCTTTTATAACATTGATTAACTGCGGTATTTCATCGATCCGGGTAGCCCTTATAATCCGTCCCACCCTGGTTACCCGCGGGTCGTTTTCTGTGGCCAGCACCGGCCCGCTATCCTGCTCCGCACCGTCCACCATGGTCCTGAATTTATACAGGTAAAAGGGCTTTCCCTGCATGGTCAGGCGCTTCTGCCGGTATAAGACAGGACCCCGGGAATCAAGTTTAATAGCTAAGCCCACCAGCAGGCACAAAGGAGCTGTAAGTAACAGGAGCAGGAGGGAAAGAGCTATATCCGTCACTCGTTTTAAGAACATGTATTCCGGAGAAATACTCAATTGCCCGATTGTGAATACCGGCACATCGTCAACCTGTTTCAGTCTGACCCGGGCCAGCATAATTTCATATAAATCAGGAATCAGGGACACTGTTATATCTTTATCCACACAGGCATGGACAATCCTGGCCTTTTGCTCCTGGGACAGGGTTGAACAAACAAATACCTCGTCGGGTTCGACATCTACTAAAACCTTGCAGATATCCTCCACATCGCCCAGCACCGGCGGGTTAAAAGCCCCGCTGCCTGATCCAGGGTTCCGGTCCCCCACCTTATACTGTTCAGGTTGCGGGGCACTGTCAGGCCCGGGCAAGGCATCGAAAACCACACCAACCACCTTCATCAGCTTGCCAGTGGCTGTTTCCAGTTTCTCAGCAAGGGCAAAGGCGTCCAGCGGCCTGCCGGCAACAATGACCCTTTTTGTTGGCTGAATTCTTCTCTCAATATACCAGGCCGCCCTGCGCCACAAAGCCAACAGGGCCAACTGAATGAACGGCGCTGTCAATAATACCGTGCGGGGAAAGGAAAAACCGCGAAAAAAGAAGGACAAGGCCATGGCAGCCAGAGCTTGAAAGAATACGACACAAACCAGGGAAGCAAATACCTCTGTCCACCGCCAGTGGTAGCTTCCATAGAGCCTGTAAAAACAGAAAAAAGCCAGGGCAGATAGGGTGAGCCAGGGCCATGTGGATATGTAGGCTTCAAAGTTATAATACGGGATGTCCCAGCCGAATTTTAGAACGAAGGCCAGGATATAGCCCAGGTTTACCAGAGCTAAATCCGTAATCAGAAAACCCAGTTTGAGCAAAAGCAGGTTCATGCGCTTGTCCAAATGTCTTCTCCCCGAACGAGTCCTGGAATTTTTCTCCCAGTAGAATTATTTCCTAAAGAAGACATTCGTCACCATCAAAGCAATTTCCTTTAAAAACGGGGATCAAAACAGATAAGATTAATTCTGCCAGACCAGTAAACCAGGCCTTAATTCAGTACTTACTTATTAAGAGAGGTAAAGCTCCCTGTACTTCTCCACCATTGTCTTCAGGCTATAATGCTCCAGCGCCCTGCGACGGCCGGCTTCTCCCATGGAAAGGCGCAATTCCTTGTTTTCAGCCAGCTTCCATGAAACCTCAACTGCTTCTGCCAGGTTTCCTTGCTTAATCAGATAACCTGTCTCTCCATGCACCACCAATTCGCCGACACCGCCAATATCGCTTGCCACCACCGGCCGGCCGGCCAGCATCGCCTCAATGACGGTAAGGGGCAACCCCTCCCAGCGTGAAAACAGGGTAAACACATCGAAGTCATGGATCAGTTCTGCAGCATTTTCCCGTGTTCCCAGCAGAAACACGTGACCTGTCAGACCTTTATCTTTAATAAATGCCTGGCAGGCAGCGCGCTGGGGCCCGTCGCCAATTAAAACAAAATAAATCTTGTTCCTAAACCCTGTTTTATCCTTTGTTTTTCCAACAAAGCTTTCTCTATTATTGATCATATGTTCTGCTAATTTTAAAAAAAACATCGCGTCCTTCGGTGCGGCAAGGCGGGCAACCATTCCAAATATTAAGTCTTCCTTTCCAATATTAAGTTCCTTACGGAGTAAGTTATTTCTCTGTTCGGGTTCTGGAAGCCCGTTGTAAATCAGGACGAATTTTTTCTGAGAAGCTATTTTCAACTTTAGCCCGTTTAATAAACAATCCCGGGACACACAAATTATTTTGGTGCTTATTGCCCCTGCTATTTTTTCTACCAGCGTATATAAATAACGCACAGGTAAACTTTGATACTCGTTTATCGACCACCCGTGGGCTGTAAAATAGATCTTTGGAACCCCTGCCAACCTCGCGGCTAAACGCCCAAGTATGCCGGCTTTGGAACTGTGGCAGTGCACTATATCATAACTACCCTTCCTTAGCAGGAGATAAAGCTTCCAAAAAGCGAATAAATCGTGGAATAACGATATATTCCTTTTTAATTGGGGAATTGTAATAACCTTTATCTCTATATCTCTCAGCCAACCAACTAACTCACCACCTGGCGCACATGCAACTGTAATATCAAAGGCATTTCTATCACTTTCAGCCGCCAGATGGTAAACGATCTTTTGCACCCCGCCTATCTCAGATAAAGTAACGATATGCAATATTTTAGTTTTCATATTTCTCATATCTCTCAAATTTTTAAAACACTAACTCAGTTTTGGCAGAGCTTTAAGTCCCTCATATTTCTTGGCCAGTTCAGGAACCAGGTTCTGGGCCCGGGACAAGTACTCCTGCGCCTCCTGCGCAAGACCTTGCTTTTCGCGTATGAGGGCAAGCCAAAAAGCAGCTTCACCCTCTGTCCTTTCAGACTGAAGAGCAGTTTGCAGGAGAGCATCAGCCTCGACATAATGTCCCAGAAGATAATGGGCTGAGCCAACAACAAGATTCACATTCACATCCGCCTCGGCGCTCATTAAGGGAGCAACATTCCAGAGTTTCCTTTCAGTTTCGCCAACCCTGGACATTTGGGCCTCAATCCTGGCAGGAATACTAACAACCGCCTCCAAGTGTCTCCTGGCTTCGTCCCAGTTCCCGTCAATAAACTCGTTGTACCCCACGATAAAATAGGACCGGGCCAAAGTTCCATACCACATAATATGAAAAGGAGCTAAAGCAAGGGCCTTTTCGGCATACTCCAGAGCTTCCTTATTATTATTTAAACTCAATTGTATACTGGCCAGGTCGGCGTAGTTCTGAGGGTTGTACCGGCCCATCCTGACAGCCTTCTGGGCTTCTAAAAGCGCCTTGTCCATAGCGCCGGCCTGACTGTAAATACTTGCCAGATTGCTATGGTAATCTACTTTAAAGGGATTATAAGAAGAAGCTTTTTGCAAAAACTTCAACCCTTGATTATAATCCTGCTTTTGAAAAGCCATGTTTGCCTGCTCAAAATAGGTATCAGCCATTGCAAGGGTTCCCGAGAAAATAACAACAATCAGCACTCCTACCGATACTGCCAGTAAGGGCACATAACTAACCGTCCCGCTGGTCTTGCTCTTCTTTACACCCGCTATTGGTTCAGAATACATGCCAATGCTCCTGGCCAGACCGAAAAAGGTCCACAGGACAATGGCCAGGGCAGAAAGGGAGAGGTTGAAGTCGATGGCTGCGTGGAGACCGACAGTAATAGAGGCTGCAGTTATTGTCCAGACCAGCAGGCGCTTCCCCGCATCTTCTTTAGCCCTGTGGTAAAGACGGTGTGCAAGTAATAAAAAACCGAACCATATACCAAGGATTACTATCAGACCCACCAGACCTGCTTCTACCATAATCTGAAAATAGTGGCCGTGTACCTGTTTGGAATAATATAGATAGCTCTGGTAAGCACGGTAGGCCTCTTCCCAGCCTCCGCCGCCCCAGCCCAGGATGGGGCGCTCCTTGAACATTTTAATAGCATCCTGATAGAAATATAGCCGTTCAGTAGCGTTGCGCAGACGAATTTCTTCGGCCATAGCTTTCACTGTTTCGTCGTGGCTACAAACCAAAAGGCCCAAACCGGTGCTACCCACCACGACGACCAGGAGCACGCCTGTCAATACAACCTTTTTATAGGCTGCGAGCCACTGGTACAGCCCTCTTCTCTCCAGGCTACTGTATAGGAACTGCCCCAGACAAACCATGGCTAATCCGGCAATGACCCAGAGCCAGGCAAGCCCCGGCCGGTCGCCGGAAACACTGGATAGAAAGCGCCAGATTGCAATGAAGGCAGGTATGCCAAAAAGAAGGATATGGAGGAAAACAGGAATCCTGTTTCCCTTCGGTAAACCGATGAAATAAAGTACAAAGACTAAGGAAAAAACCATCAGGCCGCCGTTCGACTTGGTGCCCAGAAGCACTGCAAACAAAAGAAAATTACCTGCAGCGTAAAGATAAGGGCTCAATTTCGTCCAGGTCAGCCAGTTAGGCATTCCTTTAATTAAAGAATTAACAACTTTACCGTTAGACCCGGGTGTTCCGGCTCTTCTCCAGAGGTATAGACCTGTAAGTGTCGCCGCGGCCAGGTAGCTGGCCAGGGCGTTAGGGTACTGGAAAGTGGAATAAATCCGTCCGTCGAGGAAACCGTCCTTAATCTGGACCAGACCAGTTGCAGTGGCCAGACCGGCCAGGGCGACCCCCACAGCACTCAAGTAAATAACCCCCAGGATGGTGCCGGCTTCTTGATCGTTTCTGACCAGCCTTGATGCCAACCAGTAAACCGTGAAGTACAGTGTCGTCTTGACGACCTCGTCCAGGGCCAGTCCGTGGTTTACCGCCTGAAAACTAGAAATAAGGTAGGTGGCGGGAAAAGCCAGCACGAAATAATCCAGGGGATGGGAAAGAAAGCTGTAATCCCGGTTCAGCCACTTCCACAGCCAGGCAACCCATAGAATTACAGCAGCGAAAATCAAGGCCTTCTCCTGTTCTGGCGCGAAAAATAGTCCCCTGAAATATGGGGGCAGGAACAACAAAACAGCTAGTCCCCAGAAAGCAATGGTATGGAGATAGTTCCCTCCGGCTTCCTTTACCTCTTTATTATTTTGAACAGATTTTCTTTTTCGTGCTTCTAATTTCCCTTTTTTTATTTTCTGAGGATTATCAGTCACCCCGGAAGTTTTCTTTCCGGGCTTTATTACGTTTCTAGCCAATTTTAGTGTACTCCCTTTATATTTTCATGGTTTACCCCTTCTGAAACTACAAGCTCAAAAGTCCCCAGCTAAATTATTGATAAAATTAATGTTTACGGCATGTATTGCTAAAAGAAAGCTGGCACGATCATAACAAAAGCAATAACGAGCAACATATTCTACACATATTTGCAATATCCTCCCTTAATTGCCATTCCTTAAGGAAGAAACAACTCTGCATCAGAATGTCTATACTACTAGTTTTTTATGATTGGTTTATGCAAAATGTAACAATTTGTTACCCAATTCACAAGGCTAAAATGCTTTTGAAACTATCCTTAAAACTTGAAAAATCAAGATGTTTATTAGCCCAATTACTAATTAATGGGCGCTCCATATCCATAAGTTGTTTTAAAAATATACCTACATCAGAAGCCTGAATTTCTTTCATCTCCCTAGTAACAATACCAAGTCTATTGGCAATTACCCATTCGTCATAGTCTCCTATACCGGCAGTCATCAAAACAGGCAAACCCACCGCCAGGTATTCCGCTAATTTAGTTGGTGATGCTACCTGGTTAATTGGGCTTCTTATCCTACAAATCAACCCGATATCTCCAGCTGACAAGTAACTAGGCATATTATTATGTTTCACTTCCAAAACTTTTGCAAATGATTGCAAATTGTGGTCACTAAGCAAGGCGTTTAATTTTTTCAAGTCTGGTGATAAAAATAAAAATCTTGCTGCCGGGATATGTTGTTTGCATAAATTCATTAAATAAATTATTCCTTCAATATCAACCCATGGGGCAATAATACCTGCGTGTACAATAATGATCTTATTATCCCATCCGAAACTCTGACGTATATGAGATCGTGCTTGTTGATCAAATTTAAACTTTTTTGTATCAACGCTGCACGGTATAATTACAGAAGTTTTATTTTTAAGAAAAGGATATTTTGCTATCATGTATTTTCGCAAAGCTTGACTTACAAATATTAGACCATCAACCTGTTTAAGCAACGTTCTCTCTATTGCTGATAATACATCTTTCTTTAGACCAGAAACATAACATAGCCTTTGAATAACTTCCTCTAGCCATAAACCATGAACGTCAAGAATTATTGGTAGCTTCCAGCGCTTTCGCAGTGCCATAGCCAAGAATAAAGAATTAAATGAATGTGCAAAAATAAGCCTGTAAGTCTTTCTAAAATTTATAGGACAATTCCCCCAACGAAGCTGATAAATATTTCGTAATAAATTAGTTATTGATCTTGTCCTAGGAACACCCACCTCCAAATAATCCTTTTGATTATTAACTATTTCCTCATCAATGTTCGGATCAAAAATTAACCAATCCCCTGGAGACCCGATTGTCATCTCCAATAAGCGACGTATTAGACTTACACGTACGCTAAATCCATTATTAGCATAATACTGTCCATAAACAACTGAGATTATAGATTGAGAATCCAATTTTTATCTCCTTTTGTTTTCCTATTATTTATTACTAAGTCGATAAAATGATTTAAATATTGTCTAGCCATTCGTTCAGCATTGTATTTTTGTACAATTAGTTTCCTCGCTCTCTCCCGGTCCTGCCTTGTATATCTTCTTTCTGTCATTTCTATCATAGCATTAGTGAGGTTCTTACAAAGACTTTCATGCTCACCATTTGCCCCCAAAATAATACTGGCTACATTTCCATAATAAATATCACTAACTTCCGCAGCGGCAGGAATAAGTATACCAAATCCACTTTCATCTATTAATTCTCTTGCTGAACCAACATCTGTTGCAACCACTGGCAAGCCAAAGTAAAGCGCTTCTGCTAACGCTAAACTCCATCCCTCCCATAGCGATGGAAGTATGAATGCATCCGCGGCTGAATAAAACATATATGGATTCTCTTGAAACCCAAGAAAAAGTGTATTATTTTGTAGTCCAAGACCTTCAACCGTCTGCTTTGTTAACTTATAATACTTCTCATCACTGGCTGATCCCAGAAAGGCCACCTTAACATTAGGACATTGCTTTATCATATTTGATAATGCTCTGACGATTAGATGCTGCATCTTATGAGCAAAAAAATTAGAAGTACACAAAAACAGGAAATCTGTTTCTTGAACACCTAATTCCCTGCGTATCTCTCCCTGTTTTTCCTTATAATCGTGTTCTGCTAACTCTTTAATATCAAGTCCATTTGGAACTACAAAAAGACGGCTTACTGACAAGCCCAATCGCGCTTCAGAATATTTAGCCACACTTTTAGAAACACAAATATATCTTGAAGTTAACGAATCCAATTTGCGATAGAGTTGAACCTGTTCAGGATCAAACCAAGCATAACTGTTATGTATTGTTTGAACAATAGGAATTCCTAATTCACAGGCAATATCCAGGCCAAATGTTGAATAATGTGCATTAACGAGATCAATATCTTCTGAAATTAACATGTTTCTGTACTTTTCTCTATCATTTTTCAAATCAATAACTTTAATTCCTGCCTCAGGAGCTCTTCTTGAGTAAAAACCAGCATAATCGGCAACACAAACTATGGGATCAACATTCAAATCTCGAAAACATAGGGCCAAATTATATACAACTTTTTCCAATCCCCCCTTGTCAAAACGGTCAACCTGTAAGACTACTTTTAATTTCCTTTTGCCAAATTGCCAAAGGCGAATATTTCTATAACAGTTGTCTTTTTCTATTATACCTCTTGATTCGTTTATCTTATTAAAAAGGCGAATATTTGACGCTGCTAAAATTAGCATTAATGACTGTTCTTTATTTGAAACAGAAAATACATCATCTCTAAAAATTCTTGCTCGTAAGAACCCTTCATCATTAAGGGCCAAACAAATGTCAATCTTCTCCCATAAACTATCATTTATTCCGTATGTAATGAATGCATCGGAACTTATGACGAAAACTACACATATATTTTTTTGGGGATAAAAGTCTTTTAACCAATGTAGAGAGTGCTCAGAAATTATCACAACCTGCTTTGTAAATTTATCTGACTTTTTGCATAATTCATCTATCGAGTAGAACTGATTGTTTTCAAACCAAGGATTATCAGTACCTAACAACCATTTTTTTGATGTTTCATCCAGGTAAATATTAAATGGCTTTTCATAAAATTCTCTACGCTGTTTATCATAATCCATAAGGCGATCAACGCGTTCAAATATTCCTAGTTCCTCAGCTTTTGCATTTAAAGTATTAGCGTGGACACGATATTTATATAGGATCTCGTCAGTTCCAAGGTGGGCTAATTTAAATAAACTATTAATCCGCATCCAGTAATCATAATCTTCAGCACCCATTAATAATTCATCGTATGCACCAATAACTTTGGCGACCCATGCCCTATACATAAAACAGGGGCCAATAAAATTGTCTTTCACGATATTCAATTGCTCAGTTGATCTAGGCAAGCGAATTACTGGGGAATCCCAACTTTCTTTGTTATGAGGTCTAAAGCTGGGGTCTATTAATGGGTTTCCAGCATCATCAATTGCAATGTAATCACTATAAACCATTGCAATATCAGGGTGCTCCTGAAGATAATGCACATGTCTCTCAATATGTTGTGGCAACATGATATTATCTGCAGATGTCCAAGTCAAAAATTCACCTTTGGCAAGCAAGAATCCAGTATTTAAGGCTTGAGGTAACCCCCTGTTTTTTTTGTGGTTAATAATCTTGATCTTAGGATTTTGCAAAAATTGTTTTAAAACACTTTCAACATCATCTGTTGAGCCATCATTAACAATAATCAACTCACAATTTTCATAGGTCTGCCCTAATACACCTAAAATTGCCTCTTTCAACAAAGTGGCCTGATTATATACTGGGAGCACAATGCTAACAAGACCTTCTATGCCTATTCCAAATCGTGTATCTAAACATCCATCTACAGCTATTTTGGGTATAACTTTAGAGTTAATATTGGCATATCTTTTTTGCAAAATCTTTATACGGTATGCTCTAAGCTTCCATTGAATACCAAATGGAAGCATATTCAAGCACCTTTTGGCAAGCCTAATAGAAACGTTTCCTAACAAATTAACTAAAGAAGCTGCAGATAGAGAATTATTTGTTGTTTTTTTACCTGTTTCTAACATATTTCTTTCCAACTCGCAATTTTAATCTTTCGAATTTTTACCAATTGTCCAGGATTAGGCCTGATATTTACGCGCACATAATGAAAATGTTCTTTAAGTTCTTGAGGTACCTGTTGCATAATGTACATTCTATTGTTAGCATGATCAACTCGCCTACCTGAACCAACCATTTTAAGTAGATTATTCTGACGATCATACCAATCAAATTGCACAAAAACATCTGCACTATTTTCAAAATCACAAATAATTAAACACGAAATACGGTCTGCCGATGAATTTGGATAATACCTATAACAAATAAACCTGTCGTAAGTAGAAATAATTTCGCTGCTGACTGAGTTCCTTTTATCTTCAACAGTCCAATCATTATTGGAACTTTGAGAAATGAAGAAAAATCCCTCAGAAAATTCGTTTTCTGATAATTCACCTGTATTTTCAATTTCCTCTAAACACATAAGCTCTACCTTTGGATGTTTTGATCCAATTTCATAAGCCTCTTTTATCACCTTTCTAAGTTCAGTAACATGCTTTTTAGGAGAAAAAACTGCTTGAACAACTTCTCTAACGTTCGGTTCTTCTTCTAAATTTAAGGCATATTCAATTTTCTCTACTAAATCATTAACATTTTCTGAAGCAAAAAGAATCAATGGTTCAGGCATCCCATTGTTTCTTGCAATCTCGTTAATAACCGAATGCCCTGGAATATCTGAGGCAACAACCCTAACATTACTGGCAAGTGCTTCAAGTACAGCCAAAGGGAGACCCTCCACCCGGGCTGCTGTTATATATAATTTATATTCCCTATAGACAGGCGCCGGATCACTTAAAGGGCCTCTAAAATCGACATTTAGCCCTAGCTGCCTGGCCTTACGTTTCAAGTTTTCTAATTGATCACCTGCACCATAAAAACGCACAATAATGTTAGGATATTTTTCTGCTATTTCAGCCCATGCTTCTAAAAAAATATCTATTCCTTTAGTCTCATAGTAACTCGTTATTGCCCCAATTACATTTTTTTCTATAGGCTCCCCAGGCTTGAAATGTTCATCATCAACACAATTTGGAACAATTCTGACGTCAGCATTAAAGTTATCTTTTAGATACTCTGCAACATATTCAGAATGGGTAACAACAAGCGTAGGTACTGATTTATCGCATTCAGACGTATCAATTCGGTGAACAAATTCTATTGAGGGCAAACCCGAATCCTTTATTGCCTCAACTGCCCAATCTAAAGGCCAATGATAAAGTATAACATCAAAATGTTGCAGCTGGTCTCTCAGTTCTTCATAGGTCGATACATAAGTATAGGTAAATGGACACGTTTTTGCTGGATCATTAAGGCCTCCAGCTACAATTACTGGCGCTTTAATGCCATAGCTTTCAAGTTTTATTAAAGTCTCTACCCCTCCATGGTAAGCATTACGAGTAACTATTACTGTCTTAAATGCCTTTTCTTTACAATCCTTCTCACTGTCCATGGGAATACCGGTTGATTTTACCGGATTTTTTATCCAGTTATTTCGCTTAAGAATTTCAAGCCATGCTGCTTTCCATCGTTCAATGGAAAAAGCACGCGATGAATTAACGCCATTTTGCTGTAGACGCTTTCTCTCTTCCTCGTTCTCTATAAGTTCATTAATAGCAGTAGCAATAGCTTGTGGTGTAGGATCAACTAATCGGCCATTAATGCCGTCATGAATAATATCCGGAAGCCCACCTACATTAGTAGCAATTACAGCGCAACCGGATGCTAATGCCTCAATGCACGATAGGCTAGTTCCTTCACAAGCTATAGTGGGAATAACACAAATATCAGCTTTACGGTACCAATCAGGCATCTCTTCAAATGAAGCACTAACGTATCGTAACCGAGAATCAAATATGCAAAGGTCTTTAATTAATTTAGTATCCTGTTCATCGCCTTCGCCAATCCAAAATATTTCAACATTTTTACTATGAACACGCTTCAATATTTCTCCCAGTATACGACTACCTCTATTAATCTGACTCCTCCTAGGAAAAATGATAGTTAGCAAATCATTTGCACTATCTTTATCATCTTTCGGATAAAAAAGACGGTGATCAACAAAATTTGGAATATAGGTCATTTTAGTAGCCAGTTCTGGCCATAAAGAACGTATTACGTTTATAGAATTAGTATCAACGCTGACAATAGTTTCCGGGTTTTTAAATGCATTATAAAGATATCTAAACCACTCTTTTTGCCTAAACTTGGCCGCTGGATAATTATCATGGTCAAACCAAATTCCATGGCAAATCATAATTGCATCGGGTCTCATGCGAGTTGCGGAAAGTTCAGGCATATTATAGATAACATGATCATAATTAAGAGAGATATCATAAAATTTATTTGACGCACCTATATTGAATTCTGAATAAAATTCCCCGTGGGGTATCGCTTGTACGCTGAATCCATGGTATTCACCCTGAAATTTATTAGGCGCCAATTGATATAAATCCACTTCAAAGCCGTTTTCTCTTAATAATTGGGCGATATTTAAACAGTATCGTTCACCACCACCATATCGTGGCCTTTGATCATGCCAATCTAGTAATTGGTTAGTAAAATATGCCACTTTATTTCCTTTTGTTCGATTTTTCTGGTAAGTGATACGTCTATTTTCACGTACGATATTTTCTATCTCTGGAAGATGTGGCAGACTTTGATTTTTTTCCTTTCTTAATTTAATAATATTATCTTGGATTAATTGTAAATTGTGATATATTATGTCACTCTTCCAATAGTCAGCCAGAACATTTCGTTTCCCCATAAGATAAACAAAAAATTTCTTTAACACAGCAATTATTCTTGAATACGAACATGAAAGTAACTCATCTTTTAATAAACGGAATAAGCGTAATATTTTATAAGATCGTGATATATATAGTTGGGATAGATCGGAACTCACCTTTTCTGCCAGCTGAATACATTCGTTTATTTGTCTCTCATATTCTGTAACTTTTTCTTTATACATTGCTTCAGATATAAGCAACTTATCCAATTCACTTATGCGTTGTTTTAGTTCATTTATTTGTTTCTCATAAGCATTTTTTTGCTCAAAATTGGTTTGCTTAAGCATGGCTTCGGAAATTAATAATTTATCCCTTTCATTTCTTAGAATATTTACCTCCTCTTTTGGAACCATTAATCTGCGAAGCTCTGATTCTACCATAAAATGCCTTGCTCTTTCGCATTCAATAAGATCAGTTAAATACTTAGAATTCTTTATCCAATTTAGCATATCAGCATAATATAAGCTCAAGCCTCTTAGAAACATTTTTCTTCCAGTAGAACCAAAGCTATCTTTCCGCATTAGCGGTTCATATTTTTCCCAAACCTCTCTTAAACAATTGAAAAAATCAATACCATTTAGAGATGGTATAATATCTGTTCGCTGCTTTGATAAAGCTTGCTGCATAGCAGCCGCCATTTGGTTAGGATCATTTTCTGCCAAAATTTTTATGATTTCGTCTAAACAAGATTCGCTCCACTCAGCGCAAAAAGAAAAAGTATATAATAACGTAAATATTGTGAAACACCAAATATCTGTTTCAATCTGTAATATCCCTTCACCAAGATTTCCTAGATCAACCCAAACTGAATGTTTGTCTAAAATTAAGGCATTATAAGGAAATGGATCTCCATGTGCTAAACCTTTACTATGGAGAAAAGCCAGTCCTGAAGCTAATCCAGCCATCCATAGAGACCAAGTATTGTAATCAATCCCTTTGTTTTTTGAAAAAATATCAGGCTCCTTCACTCTCCAACGTTGCCACGGTGGTGTAGTGTTTGCATCTACCAGAGGTATTCCCTCTTGTAATGTAACTAGGGCCATACAATGGCAAATTTTATTTATAGACATAATATTTGAACATTTATGGCCAACAAGCTTACTCCATCTTTCATGAGCATTTTTATACTCCTGTGGTCCTAGAACATGTTTTTCAGTTCTATTCACACCTTGAATTGGTATTATTAACTGGGAAGTAGATTCCAATAATACAGCCAACCATGTACCTGGAGTTTGTCCATTTCTTACATAAATAGCATCATCTGGCATATTTCTTAATAAGCAAGTTTCAGAACAGAAACTCACCTCAATATCTCTAAGTTGATATTGTAGGGCAGTCTTATCAGTATAGTTATTATTCTTTAGGTACAATGGCATGCTATATTCACCTTTCTATTCTTAATAACTGTCTAAGATATCCATTGGGTCCAATGGTTATTTCTATTTCATACAATTTGTATGATGCAAAATTATTCACATACTTCTGGAGCATATGATAACCATACCCAAAAGGGAAGCCTGGCTCTTCTAATGGACACTCATAATATATTGCCTTTCTAAATGAAGTGAAAAGTTTATTAAATACTTTACTTATCTGCGCTTCAGTATATTTATTAGTCTGGCTTTTGGCATATCCCGATTCCCAATGATGAGCAACTGATAGAAGCAAGATAATATCCCATACATTTGTGTCTACGTCGCAAAACTCTAAAATATCTTGTTTCACCAGATTCAATCTTGCACTAATTTTGTTAATAAAGGGAAACCGTATTTGATCATACAACTCTTGGACATCAATCACAAAATTATCGAGACCCGTTACTGTATTTCCAAGTGCAGCCATAGATATTGAAAATAGTCCAGTATTACATCCTACATCAAGTATTTTCAACCCTTCACAAAACCCAAATCTTTTTATGCAATCCAATACTATTGTCAATAATCTATCAAAACCCAAACGTTCATAAGTAGACTTATCAATACTTTCTATATACGCCACTAAATCTCTCCATGATTTGGCGCCAATTATTTGCCACAATTTAGTTGCATCTATATGCGGGAGATAACTATACAAACAAAAATCCCCCTTTTTAAATCAACAAATAACAATAATCTATCAACAATGCTTTATAGAAATATCCCCTTGTACATCAAAAATCAGGGGTACAACACGGGAACTAGTATTGATTACTTCAAAAATTGCCGCATTAAATACCTTATCCACGTACTCTCCTTGAACTGGCATTCTGTATCCCAACGAAACCGAATATTTTCCTGGTCCTAATTTAACTGGGAAAGTAAAGTCAATAACGGACATTGTTCCAGCTTGTTTAGCTGGATAAACCATATTATTAAAAAAAGAATTTATTGCAAATAAATCAATCCCTTCTAAAGTACGAACAACAATCCCAACTTCCCCAGGAAACTCACAATTTTCAAAATGATACAACCACACACGAATTACACAATATTTACCCAACTCAACACATGAAGTTTCTTTACCATCTAAGAAAACTGCACACTCAACATATCGTGCTTTACCATTTCCGAATCTTTCTGTGATCCTACGCTCGAAAGGTAACATACAAATTGATTTATAATTATATAATAAGGTATATTTCTGTATATCATTTTTTGAATCAATTAACCCAATGGTTTGCTCCTGTTTATTTCTTTCTTCCAAATTAAGAGCATAATATCTATCTATGACATTATCACTTGTACCTACCATCTCAAGTTTTCCATTATGCAATAGAACAGCCTTAGAACATAATGCTTTAATAGTGGCCTGAGAATGCGAGACAAGAAGAATTGTACAGCCTCGAGCGCATAGTTGATTAATCGCACTCATGCACTTCGCCTGGAAGAAATGATCGCCTACACTAAGCACTTCGTCAACAATTAGTATTTCTGGATCCATATGAATACTGACCGCAAAAGCTAATCTGGCAAACATTCCACTTGAGTAGGTTTTAACAGGTTGATCAATAAAGTCTCCGATATCAGCAAATGCTACTATACTTTCATATTTGTTTTCCATTTCTTCACGGGAAATTCCCATAATGCTTCCATTCAGAAAAACATTTTCCCTACCACTAAATTCAGGATTAAAACCACTTCCCAACTCAAGCAAAGCCGCAATACGTCCGTTAATCTTAATTTCGCCTTCAGTAGGCATTAATGTACCCGCAATAATCTGTAAAAGAGTACTTTTCCCCGAGCCATTTTTTCCGATTATACCGACTATTTCTCCTTTTCTTACTTCAAAAGACACGTGCCTTAATGCCCAGAATTCTTTATAGTATTTTCTGTGTCCAAACAATAATGCTTGCTTTAATCTTTGGCTAGGATGTTCATAAATTCTATAACATTTCCCAATATTATTTACTAGAATTGCAATTTCGTTGTTATTGCTCATATTTCCTCCAAACCTACATCACATCTGCAAAAGCCCTTTTGCTTTTCATAAACCATAAATAGCCTAATTGCATTACAATTAATGAAGCAATTGTTACTATTCCCCAGGAAATCCAATTGGGCTCCTGACCCCACATCAATACACTTCTTGAATCCTCCACAATTACAGTTAAAGGATTTATTTTCATTACAAGCTGATATCTTTCTGGCACTGCAGAGATAGGATAAAAAATTGGTGTCATAAAAAAGAGAACTTGGGTTAAAAAACTAACCCCATGCATTAAATCTCTTATAAATACCCCCAGCGATGAAAATAGCCAACTTAACCCCAAACTAAAAAAAATAACTGGCATAATAATAATTGGAAACATAAAAATTGTTAAGTTAATTTTATGAAGACAAAGCATAGTACCAATCTCAAGAAGTATTAAACTAATAAGCGTATGTATTAGGGCTGAACCCAAAACAGAAACAGGTAATATTTCTAACGGAAATATTACCTTTTTTACATAATTAGGATTGGAGATTACCAGGCCTGGTGCTCTGGTTATACATTCACTGAAAATATTAAATACAATTAACCCGCAGAAAAGTGTTAAAGCAAATTCAGCTTTATTATCGCTTGTTTGTAATCCCCATCTAGCTTTAAATACAACACCAAAGACAAAAGTATATACAATTAACATAAATAATGGATTAATAATGGACCAAATAATTCCAAGGTAAGAACCCTTATATCTGTTTTGTACTTCTCGCAACGTAAATTGCCAAATTAATTCACGGTAAACCCATAGAGTATTAAATATATTTATTGGATTTAAAAATTTCATTGTTTCTTTATTAACACACACCAATTAATTTCACCTTGTTCAATAATACTATATTTATATTTTAATTCTTCACCAAAAACAAGAAGACATTTATACACTTCAAAAACAATAGTCCATACCATAAAGCAACGGCACGGAGATAGTTTCCTCCGGCTTCATTTACTTCTTTAGCTTCTTGACCATTATTTTTTCTTGTTTCTAATTTCCTTTTTTATCCTCTGTGGATTATCCCCCGGAAGTTTTCTTACAGCCTTTACGACGGTTTTGCTCAACTTTAATATACTCCTTTAATTCTATTTATGGTTGTATTTTCCAGAAGGTACAAGTCAAAGTCCCCGCTAAGCTATGGGTGTACTAACTGACAAAATCAATGTTTGCGTTATGTATTGTTTAAAGGACCAGAAAAGGCCATAACGTTAGCACTATGAGATAATATTTTCTATGCTTATTTACAATATCCTCCTGCTTAGCTATTCCATTATATAACACAGTTTTTCTGAAACTGTAACTTACCAGATTAATGCAACAACCGGCTTGCGCAAAGCTCATGAACATGCACAGTATTACAGGTACATATGGTATAATCAATAAAAAACCTCAGAGCTAAAACCAATTCTTTCCCGGGGGTTTACATGAAAGCAGACATTATACCCGTTTTTGACAGCATCACAAGAGAACAATTAGAAGGCAAACAGGCTGTCGTTTTTGATGTCCTGCGGGCCACCAGCACCATCATCACGGCACTGGCCAACGGCTGCAAAGAAGTTGTTCCGGTTGTGACAGTTGATGAGGCCCTGGCTTATGCTGAGCATCACGCCAATGTTATCCTGGGCGGTGAAAGAGAAAGCCTTTTAATCCCGGGATTTCACCTTGGAAATTCACCCCTCGAATATACATCTGAACGGGTGAAGGGGAAAACTGTTGTGCTTACAACAACAAACGGCACAAATGCCATTCGCCGGGCCGCCCAGGGTGCTGCAAGAGTTATCATAGCTTCCTTTCTGAACGCCAGGAGTGTGGCGAAAGAAGTATTAAAGACAGGAAGTGACGTGGTTTTAATCTGTGCAGGAACCCGCGGCAAACTCTCGCTGGAGGATATTGTAGCGGCGGGCAGGGTTTGCCGGGAACTGGCAAGAATAGCCGCAGGAAAGGAGGCCTTGGTTCCCGGGTCGGATCTTGTGGTAGCTGCCTGCCGGCTGGCTGATTTCTACAAAGAGGACCCTTTGCCTGCACTCAAGGACTCTCTACATGGGCAAAAACTGGCAGCCCTTGGCTTTGCCGAAGACCTGGCCTTTTGTTCACGGCTGAACTCTACCGAAGTGACGCCGGTCTTTCGGGATGGACGGATTATCGTTGAAACCGGGTAATAACCTGGGCTTTTCCCAAAAACAGTGCATTCCCTCCTATTTGAACCCTTGTCTTTCGTTCCTTTTTGTGATACAATTGTTTATGTTCCAAAGAAAGCGAATCTGGGGATATAGCTCAGTGGGAGAGCGCTTGACTCACATTCAAGAGGTCGCTGGTTCGAAACCAGCTATCCCCACCAGGAAAAACC
>LFSA01000006.1 GCA_001512635.1 Pelotomaculum sp. DTU098
CTTTTTTTACCTGTTTTTACTGCTCCCTATACTGAAAACCCACATTAATTTTACTCATACAAGACCTCGTGGCAGGGCGCAACCGGCGTTAATCACCGGGCAGAATCTAACGGCACTCTCAGGTAAAGTGGTATTGCCTGTCCTCGACACGCGTACAAACCAGCTCCGGCAAGATGCAATCCTGTTAATAGACCTTTGATGACTTTAATTTCCATATAATTTCCATACATGGTTAAATATTCTTGTCTTAATCATATTCTGTTCACCTCCGTAAGCTCATAGGTTTTCTTAAAAAACTGCGGAGGTGTTCGTCATTTGCAAACTTAAAGTTTTTCTCATTGTCACAGCCATATGGGTATCCCTGCTGTTTGCAATACAGCAGCAAGCCGCTGCGGCATGCCGGATCGTCATCAACAAGGGAACAAATCAACTGGCCTTTTTTAAAGACGGCATCCTCCTGGACGTATTTCCGGTTGCTACCGGCCGGCAACCCGGTTATACACCGGAGGGAAACTGGAAAGTTGTGGTCAAACTCGTCAACCCAGCCTGGCGCAACCCCGCAGGCGGCCCGCTAATCCCCGGAGGTGTGCCGGCAAATCCGCTGGGTCCCCGCTGGCTCGGGCTGAACGCGCGGGGTACAGGCGGGTACAGTTACGGCGTGCATGGCAATAACAACCCCTCTTCCATTGGAACTTATGCTACTTCCGGCTGCGTCCGAATGTACAACGATGATATTATCTGGCTTTACGACCGTGTCCCCCTGGGGACGGAAGTATCCATCACCAACACTAAAGAAAACCTAAATGACTGGAAGATCATCACCAGGGTAACAGTAAACGGTTCCGTGCCCGATTTCCAGCCACACCTGGGGCCAGTCCATGCCGGAGCCACCACCTTCCTCCCGGTGCGGCCAGTGGCAACAGCGCTGGGCTTTCAGCTTTTCTGGGATGAAGATGCCCACGTGCTCACCCTGGCCAATGTCGAAAGGGAAATAAACATCACCCCGGGCAGCAACAAGGTTATCCTAAACAATACTGTTTTAACAACAGAAAAAGCTCCCTTTCTCCTTGGGGACAGGATTTTTGTTGACACAACTTTCTTTAAAAACTTCATGGATGTGGAAACCAGTCTGGAAGACGGAGGCCGGACCCTGGCTCTGAAACTTCCTGTGGACCCTGCCTACAGAGGTCTGGCCAGGTATTACCTTTCCCTCCAGATTGATGGGCAAAGTATTGACTTGCCGGAAGAACTCACCCCCCTCAGGGAGGGACAGCATCTACTTGTTCCCCTGCGAAAAGTCTGCTCTGCCACCGGAGTTGAGGTAAACTGGAACGAAACGGCAAAATCCGTGGAAATTCTGCACGGGGAGAAAAGCGTTTCCATCCCGGTAAACGGTTCTTCCGCCCTGGTCGATGGCGTTGCAAGCGCAACACCTGCCAACCTCCGGATCATAAATGGGATATCCTTTATAAACCTGGACTTCCTGAAGGACTTATTCGGCTTTCTGACTGACCTTGACAGTAAGGACAGGGTCCTAAAGATCTCTACGAACTTCACCGGAGCAAGTAACCTGCTGAATAGCTGGCATACCGGTTTTGGGATTTGTCCTGTCTTGCAGGATCCAGTTGCCCAGGGAAAGAGCCTTGCACAGCTGGGAATAAATAGAAAGAGGCTTCTCAAAGGTTTTGCGTGCTGTTGAGAAACCTCTCGGAACATCATATTCTACATTTCATGCGCATTTCGTGCATATGGGCAAGGGGCCGAATGTTCGGCCCCTTTATTTATACTTTATTTAAGGGGTGGGTTAGCTTACATCATGCCGCCCATGCCGCCGCCCATGCCACCCATGCCGCCCATGGGGTCCTTCTCCTTTTCGGGCTTCTCGGCAACAAGGCTTTCGGTGGTCAGGATCATGGCTGAGATGCTCGCCGCATTTTGCAAAGCAGAGCGGGTTACCTTGGCCGGGTCCACAATACCGGCTTCAATCATGTTGACAAACTCACCGGTGAGGGCGTTAAAACCAACACCCTCTTTCTCGTTTTTAACTTTTTCGACAATGACCGAGCCTTCCATTCCCGCGTTGTTGGCAATTTGACGCAGGGGTTCTTCCAGAGCGCGCCGGACGATGTCGATACCAGTCTTCTCATCCAAAACATCGGATGTCAGACCGTCCAAACCTTTCTGGGCAGCAACATATACAACGCCGCCTCCGGGTACGATGCCCTCCTCCACAGCAGCGCGGGTAGCGTTCAGGGCGTCTTCAATGCGGAGTTTCTTCTCCTTCATTTCAGTTTCTGTGGCAGCACCTACCTGGATAACCGCTACACCGCCAGCCAGCTTGGCCAGGCGCTCCTGAAGCTTCTCCTTGTCAAACTCGGAAGTAGTTTCCTCAATTTGCATTTTAATCTGGGCAACACGCTTCGTAATCTCATCCGGGTTGCCGGCCCCGCCTACAATTATGGTCTCTTCCTTCTTGACCCGGACTTTGCTGGCCCGGCCCAAATGTTCAATATCAGCTTTATCCAGCTTCAGACCCACTTTTTCGGTAACGACAGTACCGCCGGTGAGGATGGCGATATCCTCCAGCATCCTTTCCCGTCTTTCGCCAAATCCCGGGGCCTTGACTGCCACACACTGAATGGTTCCGCGCAGTTTGTTTAAAACCAGTGTGGCCAGGGCTTCTCCTTCAACATCTTCGGCGACGATGAGCAGCTGCTTGCCGGACTGAACAATTTTTTCCAGCAGCGGAAGAAGGTCAGCTACAGCAGAAATCTTCTTATCTGTTATGAGAATATAGGGATCGGTCAGGTTGGCCTCCATCTTGTCGGTGTCTGTAATCATATAAGGGGAAATATAGCCCCTGTCAAAATTCATGCCTTCTACAACTTCCAGGTTTGTTGTGGTGCCCTTGGACTCCTCAACGGTAATGACACCATCTTTGCCAACCTTTTCCATGGCATCCGCAATCAGGTTTCCGATGAATTCATCATTGGCAGAAATGGTTGCAACCTGGGCAATAGCCGATTTATTTTCAACAGGCTTGGCCGAATTCTTAATAAATTCAACGGCTTTATCTACAGCTTTTTCGATCCCGCGCTTAATAATCATTGGGTTGGCGCCAGCAGCCACGTTTTTCATGCCTTCCCGCACGATTGCCTGGGCTAGCACACAGGCGGTGGTGGTGCCGTCTCCAGCCACATCATTGGTCTTGGTGGCAACTTCTTTGACCAGTTGGGCGCCCATATTTTCAAAAGGATCGGAAAGCTCAATTTCCCTGGCGATGGTAACACCGTCGTTGGTAATCATGGGTGACCCGAACTTTTTCTCAAGGACTACGTTGCGCCCTTTGGGACCCAGCGTTACCTTTACGGCTTCTGCCAAAGCGTTAACTCCTCTTTCAAGGGAGCGCCTAGCATCTTCGCTGAAAATAATCTCTTTGCCTGCCATCATATTACCTCCTTCTAAGCTCCATTTACTCGATAACGCCTAGGATATCGGATTCTCGCATAATCAGATACTCGACATCGTCAATCTTGACTTCGTTTCCGGCATACTTGGAAAAGAGAATCTTGTCCCCCGGCTTCAGATCAATGGGTACCCGTTGCCCGTTATCCAGTAACTTCCCGGAACCAACGGCTATGACTTCACCCTCCTGGGGCTTTTCTTTAGCGGTGTCCGGCAGGACAATACCACCTTTGGTCCTTTCCTCGGTGGGTAAAGGCTTCACCAATACCCTATCACCTAGCGGTCTGATCACTAAAACCCCTCCTTACTGGTTTGCTGCAATTTGTTAGCACTCATTATAGGCGAGTGCTAGCACCTACGTAAATATAATATAGAATAAGAAAATCAAAAGCAAATTAAATCACCGCATAATTTTCCTTTTTATTAACGAATAATAGGAGAATTGCGGATGATTACTTTCAATTTCTTCCTCTATCTCGACCTAAAACAGTTTTTTAATTGGCTCCTATAGAATGTTTTCCCATCTGTAGACAATTTTATACAGATTTTTAAAATTTTCTTGACACTGGTCCACTGTTCAGGAACCACACTCACCACCCCGGCCGGTGAGGATGTCCAGGCCATGGGGAAGGGCTGGCAGAATTACCTCCAGGCACTCCTGTACCCCTTTGACGCTGCCGGGCAAGTTAATAATCAAAGTACGGTTGCGCACACCGGCAACGGCCCTGGAAAGCATAGCATGTTTGCTTTTCTTTAGACTCTCCCGGCGCATGGCCTCGGGCAGGCCGGGTACTTCGCGGTCTATGACTGCCAGAGTGGCCTCGGGTGTGTTGTCGCGGGGGCTTAAACCGGTGCCTCCGGTGGTCAGGATCAGGTCAACTTTGAGCTTGTCGGACATATTGACCATTTCCTCCTTGAGGACATCCAGGTCGTCCGGCAAAATTTTATAGCTTACCACTTCACCCAATTCTTTAACCATTTCTAGGATTGCCGGGCCGCTCCTATCCTCACGCTCGCCCCGGGATCCTTTATCGCTTACAGTAATAATGCCTATTTTATACATAAAAATTTCACTCCTGCCAGGTCCTCATACCTGTTTATATTTGTTCAGGTTCAATGTCTGAAAAGAAAAAATATCCTAAAAAGACTTTACCCAGGTTACTAAGAAACAACTTGTAAGAATAATCCCGGGCTATCTCAGACCTCCCACTCCTTCTCCCAGGCACGCTGAAAAGTGCCGCTCTTTCCCCCGCTCTTATGGACCAGTCTGATGGCACCAATAACCATCTCCCGGTCCACAGCCTTGCACATGTCATAGATTGTCAAAGCAGCCACAGAAACCGCTGTCAGGGCTTCCATTTCTACACCGGTCTGACCGGTCAGGCGAACTGTAGCCTCGATCTCTATCTTGTTCTGTTCCCTGTCGGGGCGGAAAACCACGTCAATTCCTGTCAGCATCAAGGGGTGGCAGAGGGGAATCAAATCCGGGGTTTTTTTAGCTGCCATAATTCCGGCTATCCTGGCCGTACCAAAAACCTCCCCTTTGGGAACTTTCCCTCCCAGAATCAATTCCAGGGTTTCAGGCCGCATGCTCACTTCACCCCGCGCCACTGCTACCCTGCGGGTTGCTTCCTTGCCTCCCACCTCCACCATCCTGGCCTGACCCTGCTCATCCAGGTGAGTTAAATCGCTCACAAAAAACAACTCCTCCGTTTCTTTAGTGTGCCGGCCTTGCCGGTGCCTGTAAGCTTAGAATAATGTAACTATGTGGTATTATTTCTCTGGTATCACAGAATATCCTTCGGGGAGCTCTGAAAATAAACACGTTAAGCTAGAATATTGTCAACTATTGACGAAAAAAGTAGTTGCCTTTTCCCCCAAAAGGCACAGAAAAAGCACCTTAAAGACGTTGGTAGGTTCATAAGCAACATCCCGCAGGTGCTATTAATCTATTCTTTATCTTTTAGCGGCTTCGCCAGATTACCTTACCGCAATCACGCAAGTCATAGCCACCCAGCTTTTGCACTTCCTCACGGAATTCCGGCATGGCCATTACTTCCAGGAGCCTCTGGATATAAGGTGTATCCCAGTATTCAGCCGGGATGCAGAGATCGTAGCGCTCTTCCGCAACCTTGATAAAATCCAGATCCAGGGCTACGGCAGCAGCCCTTATTCCCATCCCGGCGTCAGCTGCGCCGGACTTAACCGCTGCGGCTACACCCATGTGCGTGTATTCTTCAAACTCATAACCATTTATCTGCTCCGGCTCAATGCCCATCTGCCGCATGTAATAATCCAGCAGGATCCGGGTTCCGGCACCGCGCTGGCGGTTGACATAGGTATAACCCTGCCGGGCAATGTCCTCCAGGCTGTGAATACCCTTGGGATTGCCCCTGGCCAGAATCAATCCCTGCTCCCGGTATACCAGGTTGACCAGAATTAGATCCCGGCCGGGAAGAAGCCTTTGAATGTAGGGGACATTGTATTCCCCGGTTTCTTCATCCAGCAGGTGTGTCCCGGCGCAGTGAGCCTCGCCCCGCTTCAAAGCCGACAGCCCGCCGAAGCTGCCCACATTGGCTGAGGAAAGGGTGGCTACGGGATATTTCAGCCGCAGGAAATTAGAAAGGACATCCAGGGCGATATCATGGCTGCCGATAATCACAGTGGTTTCCTCAATTTCCCTGGGTGAACGGAACAATTCAACCATAACCCTATCCCCGGCGTTGTAGCCTTCCGACAGGCGGGGTACCCGGAGCATACCGTCAGCCCGCACCAGGGACATTAAAACCCCGGCACCCCGGGAAATTGGCGTGGCAATGATCTTTTCCCCCACCTTACCCAGTTTTACCCGGACAAATTCCTCCATGCCCAGGTTTGAAACCAGTTTCCTGGAGATAGTGGCTTCAATCTTAGTTGGTTCAGGGGGCACACAGCCCATTTTATGGTACACAAGCGGTTTTACAAAGAGATCCAGTGCGATATAGGCCGATACCGGGTAACCAGGCACGCCTACCACGGGTTTGCCCATAATCTCCCCAAGGATGACGGGCTTACCTGGTTTAGTGGCCACTCCGTGGATCAGTACCTTTCCCAGGGAGCCAATTACATCAGCGGTAAAATCCTCACTGCCAGCCGACGAGCCGGCATTAACCAGAACTATGTCTGCTTCATCGACAGCTGCCAGGATAGAAGACTTTACGCTCTCTGGATCGTCTATAGTTATTTCTTTGCGCAGGGCCACAGCCCCCCACTGCTCTATAACGGCCCCCAGCATGCGGGAGTTGAACTCAATGATATCACCGGGCTTCAGTTCAGTGCCGGGCTGCACCAGTTCAGTTCCCGTAGGTAAGATCGCCACCACGGGGCGGGGATGAACATAAATATGGCTGACCCCGCTGGCCAGGAAAGCTCCGATGTCAACAGGCCTGACCTGGTGGTTGGCAGGCAGGACCATTTCCGTGGCAACCACATCTTCCCCCACAACACGAACGTGCTGCCAGGGAGCCACGGCCTGGATAATCTCGATGACATCAGGCTGCACAAAATGTACGTCCTCAATCATAATCACGGCGTCGGTACCTTCCGGCAGGGGATCCCCGGTATCCACCGGAAACGCCTCCAGGCCAACCTTCAACCGCTTCGGCGTTGTCTCGGAGGCCCCGTATGTACTGGAGGACTGCACAGCCATCCCATCCATTGAGGAAGCATGATAGTGAGGAGAAGAAATCCGGGCATAGACCGGTGCTGCAGTAACCCTACCCAGGGCATCCTCCGCTGGAACCAGTTCAGGCCGGCCGGGACTGAGCGCCCCGATTTCCTTCAGGTAACCAAAATATTTTTCCAGAGCATCTTCCAAGGGAAGGCCGTCCAGGTAAATCTTTCGTTTCATAAACCAATCCCCCATAATAACTTAGAATAGTTTAACATCAACGACCTCTCCGGCCTCAACGCCTTCTTTGCCGGCAGGAATACGGGCCAGCCCGTCGGCTTTAACCAGTGTCCCGATTAACCCGGACTTGCCCAGCACAGGATCTGCATAAAGCCGGCCCTCGCGGACGGATAGCTTGACCCTTATAAAATCAACGCGGCCCGCAGCCGAGTGCAGGCTACGGGTAATAACCGCCTGGAGCGGGAATTCCAGGTGGCTTTCTTCCAGAGTGGCGGAATAACTGCCCTTCTGCACCAGGGGCGCAACCAGCAAGTCAAAAACCACCATAGCCGAAGCTGGATGCCCGGGTAGGCCAAAGACCGGCTTGCTCCCGACAACAGCCCCCACAACAGGCTTGCCTGGTTTTATGGAGAGACCATGAAATAGCACCCCCGGTTTCCCCAGTGAGTCGATTACCTTTGAAGCGACGTCCCGTGTGCCCACCGAACTTCCACCGGACAGGAGTGCTATGTCGTTTTCTCTCAGGCAGCGCTCCAGGGTTTCCTTTAAATCCTTCTCGTTGTCCCTTACAATCCCGTACAGGCGGGGCGCTCCGCCGCAGGACTGCACCGCGCCATAGAGTGTATAGGAGTTGATATCCCGGACCTGCCCGGGAGCGGGATCTTGATCAGGACTGACTAACTCGTCCCCGGTGGATATGATTCCCACCCTTACTGGTTGGACAACCTCTACTTCCATGACCCCTATAGAAGAAAGCAGGCCCAGGTCCTGGGGCCGGATCCTGTGACCGGACGGCAGGGCTACCGTGCCTTCTGAAATATCCTCACCAATGCGGACCACATTATCCCCGGGGGCTACAGGCCGGGTGATTCCAATGGTATGCTTATCCAACTCCTCGGTATATTCAACAATAACCACGGCATCCGCACCCGCCGGCAGCATTCCACCGGTGGCAATGCGCCAGCACTGCCCCGCCTTCACCTCGCCCCGGGGCGCCTGTCCCATGGGGATTTCGCCGCATACGTCCAAATAGGCGGGCATGCCTTCACTGGCGCCATAAGTGTCCCTGGCCCGCACAGCGTAACCATCCATTGTGGAGCGGGCAAAACCGGGCACATCATGAAAGGCAATTACGTCCACAGCAAGGCGGCGGCCAAGGCTTTCCAGCATAGGAACCTTCCGCCCCGGTATTTTCAGCGGCAGGTACTCGCTTAAGAGCGACCTGGCAGCTTCAATTGTGAGCACCGTAAATAGTTCAGCCAATATTTACACCCCGTTCATCCAGTGCAGATCACTTAAAAACAACCCAGTTCGCAGGATTTAATTTTAATTTTCAGGTTATTTGCAGCCTCCCCCACAATCCGGGGCGGCACATTGAACTCAGTGGCAATTTTCCTTAATTCAGTACAGGTGACTGTTCCATCCCCGCCTGCTTTTTTAATCGC
>LFSA01000072.1 GCA_001512635.1 Pelotomaculum sp. DTU098
GCGGTTACCAGCGCGACCTCCCCTCTGGCCAACAACCCCGCTTATCTGGATTCCTTCTATATGGATGATTTCATCGGCGGCAGATATTCTTCCTCCTCCTGTGTCGGCGGCGCAATCCTGTCCCTGGCCTTCGGTCCGGAGATCTTTGACCGCATCATGGCAGGCGCGGCAGCGGAAGACGCCCTGGCCAAGAACCCTGATATCAAGAAGAATCCTGCCCTGCTCGACGCTCTGATCGGTGTTTACGAGCGCAACTTCCTGGGCTATGGCATCACAGCAGTCCTGCCTTATTCCCAGGCCCTGATCCGCTTCCCTGCCCACCTGCAGCAGCTGGATATGGAATCCAACGGCAAGAGCGTCAACCGCTTCGGCGAGCCCGTTGACTATGTGACCGGCCCCGTGATCTTCGGCGAGCCCGGCACCAACGGCCAGCACTCCTTCTATCAGCTCCTGCATCAGGGCACAGACATTGTTCCCATCCAGTTCCTGGGCTTCAAGAACAACCAGATGGAAAATGACGTCATCATCGAAGGCAGCACCAGCCAGCAGAAGCTGTCCGCCAACGTAGCGGCCCAGATCATGGCGTTCGCCTGCGGCAAAGACGATGAGAACCCCAACAAGTATTTCGCGGGAGGCAGGCCTTCTTCCATTATCGTAGGCGACAAGGTCACACCCGAGAGCCTGGGCGCGATTCTGGCGCACTTCGAGAACAAAGTCATGTTCCAGGGCTTCGCGTGGAACATCAACTCCTTCGACCAGGAAGGCGTACAGCTCGGCAAACTGCTGGCCAAGAAGGTCCTGGCAAAGAACACGGACGGTGCCCTGACCTCCTACAGCGAACTGCTCAGCATCTTCTGATTTTGTCAGTACGGATCTGTCTTCCGGCATGCGGAAAGATACGGATGTCATAAAGTCCGCGTTCCGGGAAATCGACAGGAGAATGAATAAGTAATATGTAAGAA
>LFSA01000038.1 GCA_001512635.1 Pelotomaculum sp. DTU098
CCCCTGGCCTGGTCTGCAGTGTAAGCAGGCCCGCCTTCCCTGGGCCAGTCGAGGAAGCGCACGCTATCGGCAATCACTTCGGCGGCCCTTCTGCGGATACCCTGACTGTCGTCGTAAGAACGGATTTGTAGCCTGCCTTCTACCGCCACAAGCCTGCCTTTACCGATGTAATTGGCACAGATTTCGGCCTGCTTCTGAAAAACAACGATGTCAATAAAGTCGGTTTCCCTTTCCCTGTCTTTACTCTGACGACGGTCAACCGCCAGAGTAAACCTGGCAACAGCAAGTCCGTTTGGAGTATAGCGCAACTCCGGGTCTCTGGTAAGACGACCAATCAGGATAATCCTGTTGAGCATGTTTTCCACCGCCTTGGTTATTCTTGCCGGTTTTTCTATTCTTTTTTCTTCCAAAAAAATGCCCTTGTTTTGTTTAAAGAAAACATTTATTCATCTTCCCGAATGATCATATGCCGCAGCACTTCATCCGTAATCTTAAAAACACGATCCAGCTCTGTGGCCACTTTGGACTCAGCTTTCATCTGGATGAGGACGTAAAGGCCTTCCCTGAACTTCTTCACCTCATAAGCCAGTTTGCGCTTGCCCCATTTGTCAAGCTTTAAGATTTCTCCACCGTGGCTTTCGATCAGAGTCTTGAACTTCTCAATGACCTCCGTGTTTTTTTCTTCGTCCAGGTCTGGACGGAGAATAAAGATTACTTCGTACTTGCGCAAACCATTCACCTCCTCCCTATGGACTGTGGCCCTATCTCCAAGGATAGAGCAGGGTGGAAAACGTCAAAATGCAAAATTTGACTAATAGATTATAGCATAGCGCCATGTAAATAGCAAGGAAGATCTAAAATTGGA
>LFSA01000099.1 GCA_001512635.1 Pelotomaculum sp. DTU098
GCTGTATATGTTCCACTGTACTTATTCCCGCCATGATCAGCGGGAGCCTTCGGATCTGCCGCTTCGGCGATCAGAACAGGCCTGTGATATCGCCATTCCCGTTGACATCGATATTGACGGCAGCGGGGACTCTGGGCAGGCCGGGCATGGACATGATCTCGCCTGTCATGACAACAACGAAACCGGCGCCGGCAGATACATACGCGTCTCTGACGGTCAGGGTGAAGCCGTCGGGGCGTCCCAGGACCTTGGGGTTATCCGACAGGGAATACTGGGTCTTGGCAATGCAGACCGGCATACCGCCGAAGCCTCTGTCTTCCAGGACCTGCAGCTGTTTTCTGGCGTTGGCCGTGAATTTGACCTTGCCCGCGCCGTAAATCTCGGTGGCGATGGTCTCGATCTTCTCCTGCAGGGTCTTGTCCAGATCATAGATCTGGTGGAAGTTGTTTTCCTTCTCTTCGATGCTGCGGATGACCTTTTCAGCAAGGTCGATGCCTCCGGCACCGCCGTCTGCCCATACGGTGGCTTTGGAGAATTCACAGTTATGCTCTCTGCAGAATTTCTCTACGACCGCGTTCTCGGCGTCAGTATCACTGACGAAAGAGTTAAGGGAAACGACCACAGGGACCTCATATTTCTGGATGTTCTCAATGTGTCTGGCCAGGGATACCAGGCCTTTCTCCAGGGCCTCGACGTTCTCCTGCTTCAGGTCCGCACGGGCTACGCCGCCGTTGTACTTGAGGGCCTGGATGGTCGCGACCAGGACAATGGCGTCCGGACGCAGACCGGCCATGCGGCACTTGATATCCAGGAATTTCTCCGCGCCCAGGTCGGCGCCGAAGCCGGCTTCCGTAATGGTATAATCCGCCATCTTCAGGGCCGCTTTGGTGGCTCTGACAGAGTTGCAGCCGTGGGCGATGTTGGCGAAAGGTCCGCCATGGACCAGGGCGGGCGTGTGCTCGATGGTCTGGATCAGGTTGGGACGGAAAGCGTCCTTGAGCAGGGACATCATGGCGCCGACGGCGTTCAGCTGCTCCGCGCGTACGGGCGTACCTTCAAAAGTATAGCCGACAACGATCTGGCCCAGTCTCCTGCGCAGGTCTTCCAGGTCGGAAGCCAGGCAGAAAACGGCCATGATC
>LFSA01000029.1 GCA_001512635.1 Pelotomaculum sp. DTU098
GGCACCCTCAACAAACTTGACTCTCTTGAAGGGCTCGACACCAGCAACGTCTTTGGTGGGATGGCCGTACTTGAAGTGCTTGGCCAGAACGGTGGTGCAGACGACATCGTCCAGGATCTGGTGCTTGCCGATAGTTTCGGGTGAAAGTACCGGCTCCCAGGTCACCAGTTCATAGTCCATGGTACCAATGCCAAGCTTCTGGGCAGCCCTGAGCTGAATCCGCGGGGTGACCAGGTTCACGGCAGCAAACTTGTCGTCGCCGGGCTTGAGGCCAAGGGCGTCGGCACGGCTGCCGGGCATGCTCGGGGCGGCGTCGATCAGGTCGAGAGTTGCAGCATCCATAGCTACAATGTCCTTGCCGGCTGCAATTCCCACATCAGGAACGATGTACTGACCGTGCCACGGGAAGCAGTCACACTCGGGGGCAACGTCCATGATCAGGGACATATAGCCTACTTTTTCGGGATCAAACAGGGTCAACAGGCCAGCGGCGGCATCCGACATGGCAATTTGAGCAAATGGGAAGTAGTCATCCCGGAAACCGATGGCACTTTCACCGGTGAACATGCAGGTGACCTGGCAGCTGTAGCAGAGGCGGCACTTGCTGTAATCAAGATCCAGGCCTTTATCCGTAATGCTGATGGCTTCTTCGGGGCAACCCTGGATACAGAACTTGTGCCATTTGCAGTCCAGGCCGGCGCAGTTCTGCTTGTTGACCAGGGGATAACCGATGGCGTCGGCGGGATCGCCCCACATGGCCAGGTGAGTTACATATTTACCCCGCTTGGACTGTCCGCCGATTCCGAAGTTCTTGATGCAACCGCCGAATGAGGTAATGGAGTGGCCTTTGGCGTGGGCCAGGTTAATAACCGCGTCAGCAGCACCCAGGGCCCGGCCGATGTAGGTTTCCTTCAGGATATTGCCGTTGGGAATATCAACCCGGATATCGTCATGGCCGATGAATCCGTCGGCAACGATGAAGGGAGCACCCAGGGAGTTCGGGTTAAAGCCGTGCCTGTAGGCACACTTCCTGATGTTGATCTCATCAAAACGGGAATTGTACAGGTGATAGGTCAGGGTTGTGGTGTCTGTTACGAATGGCTTGCCCCCGCACTTTTTAACCTCTTCCACGATGGCGGCGACATACTCCGGACGAAGGGAAGCGGTGCGGTTATACTCACCGCAGTGAATCTTAATAGCTACAGAATCGCCAGGCTTGATGCACTTGTCAAGCTCAGCCACGTAAAACATTTCCTTGGCCTTGACAATCATGCTTTCAACCCAGTTAGTTGCACCCGCAGGGGTAAAGTAGACTTTACTTTTTGCCATTATTACACCTCCATGGATTTTTGAAAAAAATTAGGTAACCAGTTGCTAACCTTTATTTCTCACCTCCTGTCAGAAATTTAAGCATGATTAGTAAACTTATAAAAATTAAAATATACAGGCAATTTATAAAACACGCAAGTTCGATGCCACTAAAATGTAGCCGAGGAACAAATCATTTCTTCAGAAAAGTAACCGGCATTAAAGAAATATCAACCCACCGGGCTGTCAGCCCGGTGGGTTGGACATATAACTGCAACAATCTCTTTTATTCTGTTAGAATAGTAAACAATCTTCTCTATTCAAATTGGAACGCATGTGCTATAACGGAACAAGTCCTTTATATCAGTAACCATCTATTCCAAAATAGAACGCTGCTGATTTGATGCAGGGGAATAAATACCCACCCCCTCGGGCCTAAAATTTAATACTGTAATCTTTCATCTTGCGATAAAAGGTATTTCTGCCGATGCCAAGGGCCTTAGCGGCAAGGGTGATATTTCCCCTGTAATAATTCAGTGCAGCCCGGATAGCCTCCGCTTCAGTCTCATTCAACGTCGCCGGAGGTGGCGTCGGGATTCCCTTCTTAACCATAGTTTCCAAAACCCTGTTTTCCAGCCGTCGCACTTGCTCCAGAATCCGGGGCAGGTAAGTTTCGTCCAACTGCTCCAGCACATTTTCACTGGTATAATGGTCCAAAAGGTCCGGCAAAGACTTCGGCTGCACAGGCACCTGGGGGTTACGGGCAGTTAAGGCGCCGGCAGCTCCCTTCTCAGGGTTAATAACTGCCGGGTTTTCGGCTTTAAGTTTACTGCTCAGGTGCTCCGGCAGAATAATTTTATCGTCGCAAAGGGCCACCGCCTGGCTGATGGTATTGGACAATTCCCTGATATTCCCCGGCCAGGAATAATTGCAGAGAAGGCGCATGGCTTCCATGGAAACGAAGAGTTCAGGATTTAGTTTTTTTACGAAATGCTCCACCAGCAGCGGAATATCTTCCAGCCGTTCCCTCAGCGGAGGCACCTCAAGACGGACCACATCAAGCCGGTAAAACAGGTCCTCCCGGAATGTTTTTTCTTTCAGGGCCTGCTCCAGATCAACGTTTGTGGCAGCAATAACCCGCACGTCTGTTTTAATCGGCTTTTCTCCGCCGACCCGCAAAAACTCACCTGTTTCCAGGACACGCAGGAGCTTCACCTGAATCGAGGGACTGGATTCCCCCACTTCATCCAAAAACAAAAACCCCCTGTTGGCCATCTCGAAAATGCCCCTGCGCATGCTCCCGGCGCCAGTAAAAGAGCCTTTCTCGTGGCCGAACAACTCACTCTCGAGAAGATTCTCCGGCAGCGCCCCGCAGTTCACAGGAATAAATACCTGGTCTGCCCGGTTACTGGCGGCATGGATAAACCTGGCCAGCACCTCCTTGCCTGTTCCGGTCTCTCCCTGGATTAGAACGTTGATATTTTTTTTGGCGATCTTATAGGCAATGGAAACCAGTTTCTGCATAGCCGGTGATACGCCGACCTGAAAACCTATTTTCTCGGCAATGGGCGCCCAATCGGCACTTATAGGCTTGCCGTCGCAGACCAGCACCCCGTATTCCAAGGCTTTCATAATCAGGTTTTCAACCGCGTCGATATCGTCAAAGGGCTTTTCAAGGTAGTCAAAGGCGCCCAGCTGAATAGCTTTTACCGCCGTCCTGGTTGTACTGTAACCTGTCATGATAATAACTTCACAAGCAGGCTGCACGCTTTTGATCTGTTGGAGGAGCGTCAGGCCATCGGTATCGGGAAGCTTCAGATCAACCATAGCCACATTAAAAGTTGTTTCCTTCAGGGCCTTGGTCGCCTCCACCCCGTTGACAGCCACGGTCAGCTGGTAGCCTTTTTTTTGCAGCAAACGTTTAAAAAAGATCCCCACATCAACTTCGTCGTCAATGATTAAAATTTTCTTATCGGGCAAATTCCTCACCCCCTAAAAGCTTATGTTAACTTAATTACTCTATCTGTTTAACTTAGTATTTGTTTGATTTAGTTATTATCAACCGGAAGCACCATCGAAAAGGTACTGCCCTCCCCGGGCACGCTATCAACTGTAATAGTGCCGCCATGGGCTTCTACAATACCAAGGCTCACGGTCAACCCAAGTCCGGTACCCCTGCTCGCCTCTTTGCTGGTGTAAAAGGGGTTAAATATTTTAGAAAGATTCTCAGGAGGAATCCCGATACCGTTGTCCTTTACGGAAACAACAATGTATTTCTGCCCGTCGCTTCCGGTATCTAACCTGGTTTGAATTTCAATCTTCTTTTCCCGCTCAACCGTATCCAGAGCATCCCGGGCATTTAAAATGAAATTAATTAAAACCTGCTGCAACTGGTGGCCGTTGGCAGTGAACTTGGGTAAATCCGGGCACAGGTCCTGGGTTATCTCGATATTATTACGGTTAATCTGGTATTGAATCAGACTCAAGACCCTCTGCACTTCTTCGTTAATATCCGTAGGAGCAAGGGGATACTCGTCCTGCCTGGAAAATGTTAGTAAATTTTGAATAATCTTTTTGCAGCGCAGCCCGCAATTCACGATATCGTTAAGTAATTCGCTCTCGGCTTTTCCCTCTTCGGTTTCTCTCAACATAAGCTGGGCTGTACCAATAATTACTGTCATCGGGTTATTCAACTCGTGGGCTACCCCGGCGGCCATTTCTCCTATGGCGGCGAGCTTTGCGGACTGCACCAGCTGTACCTCCATCTTGACTCGCTCGGTAACATCCTTCATGTGATGAATAACCGCGAAGATCTCGTTTTTCTCATCGTAAACCGGTTAGTAACAAATGTCGAGGATGAGGCCGGAATCCGCCTGGACCCGTTCATAAACGGGCTTCCCCGTCCTGGCAACCTCGTCCATGGGACAATTATCGCATTTCTCAGCCCGTCCCCAGATCCTCTGGTAACATTTTAAATTGTTCTGATTATCCCCTGAATCCCAGGCTGGATTCAGATTTAAAGGGAACCGGTTGTTGCTTCTGAGAATATTGTAGTTGGTATCAACTAAGACAATTGGCTCGGCCACAGCATTAAACGTCGCTTCCCATTCCCTCTTGGCCTGGGAAACCTGCTCATAAAGCCGTGCGTTTTGGATGCAGATGGCAAGTTGATCCGCCAGCTGTTGAATAAAACTCAACTCCGCCCGGGAGTAAGCAGTGAGCATTGCGCTGCCCACGAGTAAAACACCATTTGCCTGCGATCTGACAAAAAGCGGCGCAACAGCCAGAGAACTAATCTGGTCGGATAGGGCAGGATTCTCCAGGATAAAGGGGTCATCTTTGGATACGGGATCATAAACATGGACATCCCCAGTCTTAATACATTGCCAGAGTACAGAATCCTGGGGAATTGGGGGATAACCGTAGAGAATTTGGGGCATCATTGCGGTCATGCACAACTTGCCTTCCCTGAGCAAGGCCAGTCCTAAAAAATCACAGGGCACAGCAAGGGGCAGTTTTCCAAATACCCTTTTGATAATGTCTTCAATGGACATATCAATATTTATATCGCGCACCAGCTGATAAATAATCTCCAGACGGTTATTTTGCTTAACAATTTCCTTGTTTCTCTTCTTTAACTCAATGTAATAATTTAACTTGGAAGAGTTGACCCCTGTGAGAATTTCGATTAGTTTTTCTTTTTCATTAAACATATACCTCACCCCTTTCCTGAATCTCTTTTCCCACACCGAAAAGATAAGAATAACCAGGCTCTAGCTTGTTTATTGCCCCATCATTTGCTATAAAACCTGATAAAACAACTCGGCAATGTCGTTCTCATCGGCATCCCTGGGGTTGGTTATCAGACAAGCATCTTTAACGGCATTACGGCTGAGGGTAGGAATATGCTCCTCCTTCAGGCCGACCTCAGCCAGCCCCCTGCCCAAACCGATATCTTTAATCAGGCAGCGTACCGCATTGATTGCCTTTTCAGCAGCGGCGCGGGTACTTAAGCCCGTAACATCCTCGCCCAGAGCTATTGCAATCTGTTTAAATTTGTAGGGACAGGAGATCATATTGAATTCCATTACACAGGGCAACACACGGGCATTTGATTCACCGTGGTGCGTATCTAACAAACCGTCTATCTGGTGAACCATGGCATGGGTGGCGCCCAGGATGGCATTGGAAAAGGAAAGAGCAGCCTGCAGGCTGGCCACGGCCATGTTTTTCTTCGCCTCCATGTTGGTCTGACTGGCCACTGATTCCCTTAAATTCTGGGAAATTAACTTGATTGCGTTGAGAGCGTGGATTTCCGTAAGGGGCGTGGCCGCCAGGGAAATATAGGATTCAATGGAGTGAGATAATGCATCGATGCCCGTCGCTGCCGTCAGGCGGGCGCTTTTTGTTTGGAGCACCACCGGGTCAATAATAGCAATATCCGGCACGAGGGACTTAGAGATTATTGTCATTTTTAACTTCCTCTGCCTGTCCACTACAATGGCAAACTGGGTCATTTCCGAGCCGGAACCGGCTGTAGTGGTCACAGCCACCATAGGCGGAAGAGGCTTGTGTACCTTATTAACCCCCTCGTAGTCCTGGATTTTTCCACCGTTTGTGACCAGGATGGCAATCGCCTTGGCAACATCGGTGGGGCTCCCGCCTCCCACAGAAATGATTGCATCACAGCCCGATTCCAAATAACGAGCAGCCCCTTCAGTCACCTCATTGTCTTTGGGGTTGCTGGTAATATTGGAAAAAACTTCGTACTGCAGGCCTGCAGCCTTTATATAGTGCAGTATTTTTTCAACCCAGCCAGCGTTAATCACACCTTCATCGCTGACCAGGAAAACCTTATTGGCGCCCAGGCGGAGCGCACTTTCACCCACCTGGGAAATGGCACCCATTCCTAGAATAATCTCAGGCGATACGAACTTACTGATGTTCATCTCATTCCCCCGTTTAATACTTCAGGTATCAATAACCCAGGCATATTTATTGCACTTAAATTAAAGACCTGAAGAATTTTTAGATAAATGAAACATCTGCAGCTTGATTTGTTCTGTACTGGCATACACCATGCAAATATTGTTCCATATCGACACAAAATAGTCAACCATTTTTATCAGAGAACCAGCTGGAAAATATTCGGGTTTAACCACTTAAAACCCTGGTGACAAGCGCAATAAGCCAGGCAAAAGCGGCTGTTAACCACCTGGGTATACTACTTGTCCAATAATAGAACACAAGGAGCCATATTTTTTTTAAAACAGGTTCCTAAACCATTTAAAAAAATTATCATTTTATAAAAATATTTTTTAATGTTTTATTTATTAGTCAAAACATATAACAACCTGCTTCAATCTATCAACTAAAAGTTCTGGTTATCGCAATGCTTAAAAAAACATTACGTCTGATTATTTCAGTTTTAATAGAACATGTTTTTTAGCAAATAAACTGAAAGACATTTGCCGTCTGCTCCAGCCAGCGGTTCTGGTATTCCCTGGGATGGACCGGTTGTCAGGTATAACATTTATATAAACTTTTTCCCTGATCTCTTCTCAGGAGAGTTAATTGCATGTACTGAAAATTAAAAATAAACAAAAATAACATAGAAGGAGGTTTAATCTGGTGGAATGCGTAATTAAACAAACAAACGGGACAATGGCTGTGGCGGTAGGCACACCAGCCGGCGTGGTTACAGGTGAACAGTTGGCTAAAATTGCCGAACTGGTCAAAGAGGGCGCCGGGGTAGCTAAATTTACCACCGGCCAGCGCATCGTCATCTTGACGAGCGCGGATAAAGTGCAAGCTGTCAGGGACGGCCTGGCAGAGGTGGGTTTAAAAATAGGGCCCGCCGGAAAAACCATCCGCAATGTCAAGGGCTGCGCAGGCAGTCTCTGTAGATATTCGGTGCAGGACGGCATGAAGGACGCGATGGCCCTGGATAAAATCTTTGCCGGCCGGAGCATGCCCGCTGCCCTTAAGATTGCTGTAAGCGGCTGTCCCAGGAACTGCATGGAAGCCCAGAGTAATGATATAGGCTTTATAGGAACACCTTCAGGTTACAAGGTATATGTCGGCGGCAGGGGCGGCCGCAAACAGGTCCTGGGGCAAATGATTAAAGAAGGCGTAAAACCTGAAGAGATGCCGGCACTTGTTGAAGAAATCATTAACAAGTATCTATCCTCTACAAATGGAAAGGAACGCATTTCCCACGTTGTGCAAAGGCTTGGTGCTGAAATATTTAAATAAGGACATGGTAACCAATACCAACGCCCGTATCCGGGAAATAGGATGCCGGCTTTTTTAATTTATTATGATTATTTTGTTTTTGAAACAATGAAAATTTTTTACGGGAGACGTATTTTCCCGCAATTTAGTAGTGCCAGAGATATATTAAATAGTATTTCCATTGCTGCCCCTAAGATAAGTCCCGGGGATGGAAAAAGGCCGGTTAAATTTTATAGTTTTTTATCTAACAGGACAGCTTCAATAAAGCTGGCTGCGCCAGATATGTCATCCGGCCAGAAATGCGGCAAGTCAGGTTGATTGGAAGGAATGTCACTGACTATACCTAATAACTCGTCTTTGGGAACTTGTACCCGTTCCTTCATGCCGCTCCGGTAAAATTCCAGTTTGGGCCAACGGCCCCGTTTGTATCCTTCGATCAGGATCAGGTCAACATCATCAACAAGGGCCAGGACATCTTCCGGGGCGGGGCTGGAATCCATTTTTTTTGCTAGAAAGACGCCATCCGGCGAGGCCAGGGCTACAACATCAGCTCCGGCCCGGACGTGACGCCAGGTGTCCTTGCCAGGCTGATCAAATTCCACCTGGTGGTGAGTATGCTTAATCACGCCCACCCTGTAGCCACGCCTCTTTAATTCAGCAATCAACTTCTCCAAAAAGGTTGTTTTGCCGGAGCCGGAATAACCGGCCAGGCCAAGTATAGGTATATCTTTTCGCATGGCATACCTGGTTTCTAAACTGAACAAATATCGTTTACTGGAGTTACTCTCCCTTTGTTCAACGTAGAGGCAGTGTCTCAGATTTCAGCCTTATAGGCAAAAGCTAAGGCACCTGCACCATTCTGGTGGCGCCTTTTTTACTTGCCACCTGGCCAAAAGGCCCTTTTATGTCGTAAGGGATCTTACCCACCGGCCAGGTTTCTTCCTGAGCCACAAAGGCAGCTAACCTCGCCATACGCCTGTAATACAATCATAAAGCGAAGGTTATTGCCAATCCCGGTAATTACCTCTGAGCCAAACTGCCAAGAAACCGGGCTTTACACCTCCCTCTGGTTTTTCATCAACTCAGCCACGGCCTGTTTTATAATACAGATTACTCTACTAAAAGATAGGGATTACTTAATGGTAATTTATCATGCTTACCCAGGCTGTAGAGGCGGATAAGTAAACCACGTATAGTAAGGGTCCCATGATTATGATCAAACCAGCTACCCTGTATCAAGGTTATTCTTCAGCCAAACCAGGGCTGCCTGTCCCATTATTACCTAAAGCTTGGAACAGCTATCTGTGAAGTTTTCTAAGTTGCCCAATTCCATTATCCAGGATTCTCTACCTGCTCGCTAATCCCGGCGTAAAGAATAAAGGAGCGTTTCCTGATTTACATTATACAGGATCTCTTCTAAAGCCGCCACTTTCATCCGGAACCCAAATCCTTAGTGGCAGCTGACTGTCCCCCTTTTCCTTGAATTTTGCTCCAACCCTCTCCGTGAATTTCTTCTGGAACGCCATCGCTGGTGAGCCTCTCCTTTGCGTTGTCTTCCTGCCCGTTTAATACCGGGGTTTCTTTCCTCACCCGGCATTTTAGTAAGCAGGGTTAACGCCAAAAAGCATTGCCCGGCTTTTCAACCGGGCAATGCTAAGCATGCCATAAAGGAGATTCTAAATTGCACTGATATATATAAGGGAGCTCCCTTTTAGCTCACTTTCTCGATCTTCACCGCGCAGACCTTGTACTCGGGGATCTTGGCGATGGGGCAGCGAACCGGGTTGGTCAACTTGTTGATCGGCACATCCGGATACTGGAATGAAGTAAAGACCAGGCCCGGAACTACTCTGTCAGTAATCTTGGCTGCAACTTCAACAGTCCCGCGGCGGGAGGAAACCCTCAAAATATCCCCGTCGCAGATGCCAAGCTTTTCAGCATCTTCGCAACTTATCTCCAGGAATTCCGTTGGATAGAATACTTCCAAAGCGCCCGTCCGGTGAGTCATGGTTCCGGTATGGTAGTGATATCTCCTGCGGCCTGTGCTGAGGACGAACGGGTACTCCTCATCTGGCATTTCAGCAGGAGGTATATGCTCTACCGCATGGAATTTGCCGAGGCCCCTGGCAAATTTACCGGCATGCAGGAACTTGGTCCCGGGATGGTCGGGTGTCGGGCAAGGCCACTGCAGGCCACCCTCCTGCTCCAGGCGCTTATGGCTGATTCCGGCGTAGGACGGAGTAAGCTTGGCCATTTCATCAAATATTTCCGCAGGTGAATTGTATCTCATGGGATAGCCCATAGCTGTTGCTATCAGGCATATAATCTCACAATCGGGTTTGGCCTGTCCAATAGGCTCAATGGCCTTCCGTACCAGCTGGACACGGCGCTCGGTGTTGCTGAAGGTACCGTCCTTTTCAGCAAAGCTGGCTGCAGGCAGGACCACATCGGCCAGTTGGGCTGTTTCGGTCAGGAAAATGTCCTGCACCACCAGGAAGTCCAGGGACTCTAAAGCATGGATCACATGGTTGGCGTCTGGGTCGGACAGAACCGGGTTTTCGCCCATGATGTAGATGGCCTTAATGGTCTTCCCGGCTTGATCGAAAATTTCACCCACGGTAAGGCCGGGTTTGGACGGAAGTTCTTCCACGCCCCAGGCGGCGGCAAACTTGGCCCGGTTGGCTTCATTCGCCACAGGTTGATAGGCCGTGTAGAATGCCGGTAGCGCACCCATATCGCAGGCGCCCTGGACGTTGTTCTGGCCCCGCAGGGGGTTAACGCCGCTGGACTCTTTACCAATATGCCCGCAGAGCATGGTCAGGTTGGCCACGGCGAAAACGTTGTGGGTACCGCAGACGTGCTGGGTGAGACCCATGGTGTAGAGAATTGACGCCTTCTTTGCTTTTGCGTAGCCCCGGGCAACTTCTTTGATTGTATCGGCGGGAACACCTGTAATTTCTTCCACGTATTCGGGTGTATACTTGGCCACAACTTCTTTAAAGGCCTCAAAGTCCTCAGTGCGCTCCTGAACAAACTCCTTGTTCCAGAGTCCCTCGTTAATGATAACGTTGGCCAGACCATTTAAAAGCGCTATATCCGTACCGGACTTGATCTGGAGATGGTAATGCGCCAGCTCGGCAATTTCTGTTCTGCGTGGATCAATGACAGCCAGGGTGGCTCCATTGCGGAGGGCCTTTTTAACCTGGATGCCGATTACAGGGTGACCTTCAGTGGTGTTTGTTCCTGTTGTGAGAATAAAGTCTGCATCGGCAATTTCAGCTATGCTGTTGGTCATAGCACCGCTTCCAAAGGCTGCCGCCAGACCGGCGACAGTGGGAGCGTGTCAGAGACGGGCGCAGTGGTCGATACTGTTGGTACCGAGCACCGCCCTGGCGAATTTGTTCATGAGATAGTTTTCTTCGTTTGTGCAACGGGCTGAAGAAAGAACACCGATTGCTTCTCCGCCGTACTGTTCTTTCACAGCGCCAAGCTTTTCTGCCACCAGGGCGATTGCCTCGTCCCAGGAAGCCTCAACAAACTTTCCATCTTTTTTAATTAGAGGAGTGGTCAAGCGGTCAGGATGATGGATGAAACCGTAACCGAAACGTCCCTTTACGCACAGGAAACGTCCATTAACATCACCATCGGCCGAGGTTACGCCGATAACTCTGCCGTCTTTGACGTTCAAATTAAATTGGCAGCCAACGCCGCAATAGGGGCAAGTGGTCTTGACCTTTTTAACCTCCCACTGGCGGCCTTTACCGATCATGGCTTTTTCAGTCAAAGCTCCCACCGGGCAAACCGCGACGCAGTTGCCGCAAAACACGCAGTTGGATATATCCGTATCACTGAGCGTGGTATTCATTGCAGGTGTAACAACAGCGCTAAAACCCCTGAAGGCAAAATCAAGGACGTTATTACCCTGAATTTCCTGGCATACCCTTACACACTTGCCGCAAAGGATGCACTTGTTCATATCGCGAACGATAAAGGGGTTGTCCTCCTCGACGGGGTAGTCGTGTTTTTCACCCGAGAAGGCTTCAGCCTTTACACCGTAAAAGTAAGCGTATTCCTGAAGGCGACAGTCACCGTTTTTATGACAGGTCAGGCAATCCTCGGGGTGGTTTGCCAGGAGAAGTTCTAAGTTCGTTTTGCGCGCTTCAATAACAGCCTCGGAAGCAGTATAGACAACCATACCTTCCGTGGCCTCGGTCACGCAGGCAGCCGGCAGGTTGCGCGCTCCGGGGATCTCCACCACACAGATACGGCAGGCGCCCGGTTTGCTCAGCTCTGGATCATGGCAGAAGGTGGGAATAAATATACCCACACTCTCGGCCGCTTCCAGGACCGTTGTCCCCTTGGGAACGGTAACCTGAATACCATCAATGGTAAGCGTTACAGTTGTCACCAGTCAAATCCTCCCTTCAATATCACTCCTTTCCAGTGTGGGAGGCGTAGTCGTTTCCCACTACGCCCTGACGGCCACCCACCATGCCTTGTAAGGTTTAGGTAAGATGGCTCGGAGTTTGCTGATTAATTATTTGGAAATCGTATAATCCTATTCTCCCAGTTCCTTGATCCTGGCCAGTACATCTTCCAGACCCAGGGCTTCAGGCCAGGAAACTTCAACATACTTATCGTCTTTCTTGAGCATAGGTGTAACCGGCTTGTCAACATAGCGCAGTTCCATACCCAGCCTTCCCTTCAGGCAAAGGGGGCGCCCTTCGCCGGGAGCATTGGGTGTAACAGCTATGACTTTGCCGCCCTTGTAGTTCAGGTCAAACTTGCAACCCGCTTCACAGAAGGAACAGGTAACTGTTTCCTTTCTGAATTCATAAGTCCGGCCCTTACCGGTCAGGGAGGTGAATGTAAGGGCGCCCACAGGGCACACCGCCACACAGCGGCCGCAGGAAACGCAGTCCGATTCACCCAGGCTGGTGTCCATGGCCGGGGCCACCTTGGTATTAAAACCGCGGTAGGCAAAATCAAGGACCTGCCGGTCATCTACCTGGGCGCAGGTACGCACGCACCTGGCGCACAGGACGCATTTATTCAAATCCCGGGTGATGTACGGGTTGGAATTGTCAATTGGATAGCTGTGCCTTTCTCCCTCGAAGCCGGACTTTCTGATACCGTAGCGATAAGCATAATCCTGCAGCCGGCAGTCGCCGTTCTTTTCGCAGGTCAGGCAGTCCGTGGGGTGATTGGCCAGAAGCAGTTCTATGATCGTTTTCCGTGCCTCCTGAACCGCCGGTGACTCGGTTTCAACCACCATGCCGTTTGCTGCTTCCGTTGCACAGGATGCCACCAGCGCCCGGGCCCCTTTTACCTCCACCACGCAGATACGGCAGCCACCATAACCCGGGTTGGCCGGGTCATGACAGAGCGTGGGGATGAAGAAACCTGCCCCCGTGGCGGCGTCCAGCAGGCTTGTGCCGGCAGGCACTGTTACCTGTACGCCGTTAATCGTCAGGGTTACGTTCGCCAATTAGTTCCCTCCTTAGGCCTTTTTAATTGCGTCGAACTTACACTTGGTAATGCAGGCGCCGCACTTAATACACTTGGCAACGTCGATGCTGTGGGGCTGCTTCTTCTCTCCGGTGATGGCTCCCGCCGGGCAAGCCCTCAGGCAGGCGCCGCAACCGGTGCACTTCTCCGCATCGATTACGTATACCAGCAGTGCTGCACAGACGCCGGCCGGGCAACGCTTGTCCACAATATGTGCCTCGTACTCAGACCTGAAGTACCTCAAGGTTGTCAGAATGGGGTTGGGACAGGTCTGCCCGAGTCCGCAGAGGGCGGAATTCTTGATCACTCTGGCCAGGCGCTCCAGGGTATCGATGTCCTTCAATTCGCCTTTGCCGTCGCATATCTTCTGCAGCAGCTCCAGCATCCGCTTTGTGCCTTCACGGCAAGGAGTACATTTACCGCAGGATTCCAGCTGGGTAAAGTTCAGGAAGAACTTCGCCACGTCCACCATGCAGGTGGTCTCGTCCATAACAACCAGACCGCCGGAACCCATGATCGATCCGATGGCTGCCAGGGATTCATAGTCAATGGGGGTGTCCAGGTGCTCCGAGGGTATGCAGCCGCCGGAGGGACCACCGCTCTGCACAGCCTTGAACTTTTTGCCGCCCTGAATGCCGCCGGCAATATTGAAAATGATCTCCCTCAGGGTGATTCCCATGGGCACTTCGGCCAGACCGGTTTTGTTGATTTTTCCGGTAAGGCAGAACACCTTGCTGCCCTTGCTCTTTTCGGTTCCCATTTGGGCGAACCAGTCAGCTCCGTTGCGGATAATATTGGGCACGTTGGCGTAGGTCTCCACGTTGTTCAAGCAGGTCGGCTTGCCCCACAGTCCTTTATTGGCAGGGAAGGGCGGCCGTACCCTGGGCATCCCCCGCTGGCCTTCAATGGAGTTCAGGAGGGCTGTTTCTTCGCCGCAGACAAAGGCACCTGCGCCAGCCTTGATTCTAATCCGGAAACTGAAGTTGCTGCCCAGGATGTTGTCTCCCAGGATACCGTACTTTTCTGCCTGGGCGATGGCCAGGTTAAGACGGCGGATAGCAAGGGGGTATTCAGCCCTGCAGTAAATACACCCTTCGTCGGCACCGATGGCCAGGCCGGCAATCATCATGCCTTCCAGAACCGCATGGGGATCTCCCTCCAGGATACTGCGGTCCATGAATGCGCCCGGGTCGCCCTCGTCGGCGTTACATACGGCATATTTCTTATCGCCCTGGGCGTTGTAAACAAACTGCCATTTATTACCTGTGGGGAAGCCGCCGCCGCCCCGGCCCCGCAGGCCGGACTTCTTGATCTCATCAATTATGGCCTGGCGTTCCATTGAGAGGCACTTTTCAAAGGCTTCGTACCCGCCGGTTGCAATATACTCTTCAATACTTTCCGGGTTTGTCCGCCCGAGACGCGCGGTTACCGAACGCACCTGCTTCTCATAATAGGGTGCCTTTTCCATAACATCGATACCCTCTAGAGGAGTGGCGTCGCCCGGGATTTGGATGTATGCCCACTCGTAAACGGGCTTCTTGTTCACCACATGGCTCTCCAGCAACTGGGGAACTTTTTCCGGGAAAATATTCCCGTACACGACACTGGGCATGCCGGGTATGGCCACTTCTACCATGGGCTCGGCGTAGCACATCCCGATACAGCTGGTGAAATCGACATCCACATCCAGGCCCTTAGCTGCGACTTCCTCTTGAATAGCTTTCATAACCCTGTCGCCGCCGGAAGCGATACCGCAGGTTCCGAGGCCAACAACCACACGGGGCCGGCTTAGCTTCTTCTCGTATATTTCTTTACACTTGGCACGCAATTCGTTCAAATTGTTCATTCTCGTCCCTCCCCTACTCGTACCTGTCCAAAATCTCGCCAACGGCTTCTGGAGTCAGACGGCCGTGGGTATCGTCGTTGATCATCATGCAGGGCGACAGACCGCAGGCGCCGATGCAGGCCACTGTTTCCAAAGTAAACCGCAGGTCATCCGTAGTTCCCCCTGCTTCAACCCCCAGGTGCTCCTTGGCGGCTTCGAATATCTTAGCGCCGCCCCGGACGTGGCAGGCAGTGCCCAGGCAAATCCGGGCGATATAACGGCCACGCGGCTTCAGGTGGAACTGGGCATAAAATGTAACCACTCCAAAAACCTTGCTGAACGGAATTTTCAGTTCTTTTGATATCTTCTGGAGAGCTTCTTTGGGCAGGTAGCCATAGATATTCTGGGCTTCCTGCAGGACCGGAATAAGCCCTCCTTTGTAGTCGCGGTACTGGTCCAACAGTTGAGCCAGCGCCGCATCTTCTTTTGTCAGATCAACTTTTTCACAGGCACAAGCTGACAATGGCTGTTCCTCCTTTTACATTTTCTTGTAAGGAAATAAGCGGGAATTTACCCGTCCCCTACGCTAAACAAGACATAAGCACAGGTCAATCCAAAAAAACCTAAGATTGACCACTCATTTAATTGGTGAGCATCTTTTCTCTTGTTTTTTAGCTGCTAAGTTTCACAACTCTAACCCCAAATACCTTCTTCTGCCCTGATTTTCCAAAATTCCTCAGGGTCCCGGCGGCTTCGATGGTATCGCCGGGTTTAATATCCTCCTGCGCAGCCGTAAACAACATAACTCCAATTCTGCCGCTGCCGTCATTAATCCTGAAATGAGGCCGGTTAAGCCATTTTAATGACATCGCCTCGACCTTGCCGCGCAGGCGAACCGGGGCACCCGGGTTAAGCCTGGATAGATCCTTGATTGAATAAAGCTTGAAGCTTTCCATGTCTACACTTTCCGCCTGGCGCCTGTTCATAATATTTAAAATGATGGGAATGCCTGCGAACACAGCGAGCATCGGAAGCGTAATTAGCAAAAAGGATGGATCAGGATTCAAGGCAAAGGTAAACAAAACCAGGGCAGTGGCAAAAATCAGGCAGAAGTAAACAGGTACGGACATGCGCATTGAGGATCCCCCCTGTTCCGTTTGCTTTGGCTGAGAGCAGACACCCAGAGATTAGGCGTCTGCTCTTTCTTTATGAGGATTATTTCATAAGTTCTTCCGGAAACTCGCTGCGGAAGCAGAAGTAATAAACGAATCCGATGAATACCATACCGCCTACAATGTTACCCAGAGTTGCTGGAATGATATTCCATAACCATACATCTCCCCAGGTAAGCCCGCCGAATTGGTGCAAAAGGGGATTCCAGTAGGTAACTGTGCCATCTGCAGCCGTCGAGGCAACTTTGTCTTTAATGCCCGGAAATGCCTGGTACAGCCAGAGGCCAGCGGGCAGGAAATACATATTGGCCACACAGTGCTCGAAGCCTGTGGCAACGAAGGCCATGATCGGGAACCAGATACCGAAGAACTTTCCGATAAAATCCTTGGCCGTAATACCCAGCATGATGGCTACGTTAACCAGGAAGTTACAACCAATGGCTGCCAGGAAACAGGACCATAGCCCCATACTGCCGTTTGCTTTATAGGCCAGGGTCTTGCTCACAGCGATTGAAACCGCGTTCAAGCCAAAGGCATTGGGCTCCGCCGCTGAAAAAGCGCCCTGGGTGAAAGGTCCGTTAACCATAATATAAGCATAAGCCAGTGAACCAATCAGGTTGCCGATATATACCCAGAACCAGTTATTCAGAATCTTACCCCAACCGATTTTACCCTGCAGGTAAGCCAGTGGTCCAAGCATCGCGTCGCCGGTGAATAATTCCATACCGGTCAACACGATGGAAATCAGGCCTACGGGGAAGACGGCGCCCGAAATGAGTTTAGCTGCGCCAGCCCCCAAATAAGGAGCTACTCCGGTACCACAAACTGTACACAGGCCAGCACCGACCGCAATATATGCTCCAGCCATGATTCCGCGTAAGAGAAGCTGTCCTACTGGCAAAGATGATTTGTATCTGCCGACGTTTCCCGCCAGGCAGACTGTTACTGCTGGAGGATTTGGCATAAATATAATACCCCCTTTTTTTTATAAAAGGAATTATTTCTTGAGGGAAACGTTAATCTCGGACCCCAACTTCATTATTTAGACCCTATAACTAGACCCTATAAACGGATCTTGACCGTTTTTGATGCGGTCGTTTTTGGAACACACTTATTTTTGTCAGCCACCTTAACTTGTTTCGTGTTAATACTTTTTCGGTTAATACTTCACCACCTTTCATAGTAGTTTTCTGGCAGCCGCCCTATTTCTTTTTTCTCTGACGTGCCATCACCACCTCCCCAAGTAATCCGGCACAAGGGCAGCCCCCTGCATAACCCCTTCCTTTACCAGCATTTTACATTTTAGTGGAATCCTCATTTACCATATACCTATATTTTAGGTTTATTAGCGGAATCCTTCATTGCTCTCAAGATGTTTTTAAAAATAAAGCAAGAACTTGAATTAATATTACTTTTTAAACATTCAACACAAGGCTCTTAAAATCCTTTTCAACAGCCCGTATGAATTAAGCCATAAACCACCATAAGGTATACCTGCACATAGAAAACCCTTTAGGCAAAGTTAATCACACTTTGCCAAGCGATTCCTGCGCAGGCCCAACTGCGCCGGGATGGATAATGCGACCTGGCCTGTCATAAGCAGGACAGTCGTTTTCTGTAGATTGAAACCGCAGAATAAATAGGCCGGCATCCCTTACCCCCGCAAGGACTACCGGCCTATCGTTGTTCGATTCGACCTTTACTATTGAGTTAACCCCTATTAAATTCACTAATATGCTAGCATGTTCTTAAAGAGGTGTCAACTTAATGAAGTACTTCAACATCATTTACTATTATCCTGCCAGCAACTTAAAGATTTACAACAAAGAATAATAGCATTAAATGCATATCTTACCACCGGCATGTTTTAATACTTTAAAAATTTGCAATTTTTGTGCCATTAAACTTAAATTAAACCGCTTTGCCAGTTTCCTGCTTCTAAACTTATAACTCATCACCATTTTATACATCATTCTCCCGGCCCTAACCAATATCAGGCGAATCCCTTAAATAAACTAATTTGGCCGGCATTAATTGATTCGGATTACTCGTTCCTCTGTAATTAAACAGTGCATCCTTACGTCCTGACTGCTCGAGGGCACCCTGTCACATAATTGCATTTCATAGGCAAGGGCAATAAATAACGCTTGCGGGCTGGTCCTAAGGAGAAAACGGTCATAAAACCCTCCCCCGTAACCCAGACGGTTCCCCCTCATGTCAAAGGCTACCCCTGGAACGACAATCAGATCCAGTTCACGGGGGTCCAGTGGCCTCACACAATTAGGCTTGGGTTCTAAAATCCCCCAGGCTCCCGGTTCAAGATCATCCGGGTAAAAATTTAAGGATGACGCCGTTAACATGCAGCTTGAGGGATCTGCCAGGGGAACAGCCACCCTCTTTCCATCAGACATTGCCCTTTTAACCAGTTCTCCGGTTTGGACCTCGTTGCGAAAGTCAAGATAAGTCATAATGGTGGATGCATACCTGTACTCATCCAACTCCAAAAACCTCTGGATAATTCGTGCGCTTTTTTCAGCAACCACATGGGGGGGCAAGGCGATCCTTGCCTCTAATACTTCTTTTCTCAGTTTATGCTTTAACTGGTGTGCCGTATTCAAGAATACGCTCCACTTCGGCAATGATTAACACTCATCCGCGGGTATTTCTTAAAGGTTTATAAAGCCTTACAAATGGGATTTGTCAAAAGGGTGCATAATAACTCATTTTTCTAAATTATTTTAACACAGCAGCTAGAAGCTTACAATATTTTTAATAATTTTGTGAATAAAGTTAACACCAATGCATGAGCAAAGGTTAGCACAATCAGCCGGGCCTCTTCAAATCTGCCTTAAGCTTTTCCTGCCTTAAAAGTACCAGCCGGCTGCGGGGGCTCAAGTTATGCAATTTACAACTGGTAGACCTCTTCTTCACTTAGGAGGCGGACGCCATTTTCCTGGAGTACCCTGACCGCCTCATCCAACTGCTCTACCCTGAAAACCACCAGGGCTGCGCTGGAAGCTTTCTGGACAAAGGCATAGAGATACTCTATATTAATACCTGCCCGTTCCAGGATCTGGAGGGTCTGGTAAAGACCTCCCGGTACATCGGGCACCTCCACCGCAATCACATCCGTGGTGCCCAGGGTAAACCCTGCCTCCTTTAAAACTTTATAGGCCTTGTCAGGGTCATTTACAATTAATCTTAAAATACCGAAATCAGTGGTATCGGCGATAGAAAGTGCCCTGATATTGATTCCGTTTTCCCCCAACACCTTGGTCACCTTTGCCAGCCGCCCGGATTTGTTTTCTAAAAAGATGGAAATCTGTTTAACCTTCATCAACTGAAAACCCCCTTTCCTTTGTTATCTATATTCAACACTACCGGGTGCTTCCCTGCAGTTTTGCCTGAAGCTTTACAGAAAAATCTCAAGCATCCAGCGCATCACAGGACCTCACAGGGTAACCCGAACCGCTCCTCCAGTTCCAGGTAAGATCTTCCCGTGATATCTTTGCCCCGGCTGTCGAAGGCAACACCGGGCAAAAGAACCAGGGGCGGCTTTTGACGGGACTCCCTTTCCAGAAATGCAGCCAAAGCTGCCTCAAAATCTGCCACGGTCAAGAGTCCTGCCACGCATATATTCCCGCCAAAAAAAGGGTTTTTTACAGCAATAACTTCTAACTTTCCTTCCTCTTTACAGAATTGCCGGAGAGCCAGGTCCAGCAGCGGCCCCGCCAGCTCCGACGTTAAAACCAGCGCACGCTCAACCCTTTTGCGCTGCAAGGCACGGGCCAGGTCATCGAGCAGGGCCGGATCCAGATCATAGTCCAGCACCAGACCGGACCTCTGGCCGGGTTTCTTTTGAACCTGAACAGTTAAAGGATATCCTTCTCTTCTTAGTCCGAGCAGGGGCGACCCGCTCCTGGTGATTTTCCTGAAAGCCTGTACCCGGGTATGAACCCTGGAACCGTTCACGGTTTCAATAATGTCACCGGTCCGAATCCCCGCCAGTTCTGCCGGTGAAGCTGCAATCACACCTGCAACTTCCGCTTCAAGTCCTTCCAGCAGGGGCGGCTCACAGGTGACTGGCGCCCTGACCTCCCCTCTAAGATTTTTAATAAACATCTTGATTTCTTGCCACAGGGAAGGCTTAAACTTAAGTTCCGGGGCTGCCAGGGAAGAAAAAGCGGGCAGGAAAACACGAACGGTCTCAGCCCCGCAGGCGCTCAGGTATTTTACCGTCTTTGCAAGGTCCTCCCACCCCACCAGGTGGGGCAGGGCCACAACACTGCCATGAAAGGGCACCCCGTACTCTTGCAGGAGGACTGCACTTTGAATAGCTTGCAGGGACTGCCGGTCAGCCATTAAAGCCATCCTGCCCTTGATCGCTGCGCTGTTTAACGAGAGATAAACAACCACGTTGCCCAGTTTTTTTAACATCTCCACTTTTTTCCGGTCAGGCAGGCTGCCGTTGGTTGTTATTTGAACGGGCGTGCGGGGAAAGTGAAGGCGAAGCATTTGGAGAATTTCCGCCAGGGCGGGATGGGTAAAGGGCTCCCCTTCGATGATTTTGGTGGCTGATTCACCAATGATAATTGGCCTTGCGGGGTCAAGGGCGCATAGGTCTTTTTCCACATCTTCCAGGCTGCGGGGGGGGATGCGGTAGACCTCTACCCCGGGTGGGTTATTCCGGTGGGAACAAAATACACAGCGAACGTTGCAGCTGGAGGTAAGGGGCAGGATATTAGCTGCGGCGGCCTCGCAAAGGAGCTGTTTTACAGCGTCCGGAGCATTTTTTGTTTCCATATATTCACCCACAGGCAAACCCCTTGAATACCAAGTTATTAACAGACTTATACACATTATCCACAGGAATAACCAACCACAGAACTATTGTTTTAACCTTTTTACATAGATTATCCTAAGTTGTTTTAGTGATCTGTGGGCATATTCAACACCACAGCCTGGGGATAATTTGGATACTCCAGTATCCTTATATTAATCTAATTCAGGCAAAAAGACGGCAAAAGAAAAAACCGGAGAAAGCTATTAATAAACCTGCTTTAGCTATTTAGCTATACTGGTCCGTCCTGTACACCCTTCCCCGGAAATTACCCTCGTATCTTTCCTCACCAAGCTTGAGGTCCGGCACAGCATTCAGGGTCAGGGGAGCAAAATCGCCCCGCAGGTATTTGAAATAGGCGGCACAGGCAACCATAGCGGCATTGTCTGTGCAAAGCAGCGGCGCCGGGATTACCACACGGCGGGATTCCCGGCTGGCCCTTGACACAAGGTCGGACCGCAGCCCTGCATTAGCTGCTACCCCCCCGGCCAGTAAAATAGTTGAAACCTCCAATTCCCTCGCCGCTAACAGGGTTTTGTCAACCAGCACATCGATAACTGCCTTCTGGAAAGATGCCGCCAGATCTTCTTTCTTTATCTCCTGACCTTGCTGTAAGGCGCGGTTCAATATATTGATGACTGCTGACTTTAGGCCGCTGAAACTGAAATCAAAACTGCCCTCCTCCAGGTAGGCCCTGGGCAGGCTGATAGCTTCCGGGTCACCCATCTGGGCCAGACGGTCGATCTGGGGCCCCCCGGGATAGCCCAGGCCCATGGTCCTGGCCACCTTGTCAAAGGCCTCACCCGCCGCATCATCTCTGGTACTACCCAGAACCCGGTAACTGCCGTGTTCCTGGATATAAACCAGGTCGGTATGGCCGCCGGAAACCACCAGGCAGAGTAAAGGGAACTCCAGCTCCGGCTCAGTCAAAAAATTAGCATAAATATGACCCTCCAGGTGGTTTACCCCCAGCAGGGGAATGTCCAGGCCAAAAGCCATGGCTTTTGCCGCCGAAACACCCACAAGAAGCGCCCCTACCAGCCCGGGCCCGTACGTAACCGCCACTGCATCAAGGTCTTTGAAGTCCAGGCNNCCCCGCCGAACTTTTTATGGACGTCTACCTGGGAGGAGATGATATTGGACAGCACCTGTCTCCCATCGACAACCACAGCCGCCGCAGTTTCGTCACAGGACGTTTCCAGGGCAAGAATTACAACGCTCATAACTCCCTAACCCACCCCTGCTCATTATCTTTGGCCACGCTCAACAAAATCTCCCGTCCTTCCTTGCACCAGCAACAGCTGTGTTTATTTTCCTGTATTATAACATAAAAAGCAGGTCTCAATACCTTGCCAGGCAGATCAAACAGGGCTGGACAACAGAATGGCCGGACCCAAGAAATAAAAGTTTTATGTTCCAGAATATGCATAAAAAGGAGCTACCGGTTAAAACTAAGATCATCAAGGGATAAAGGAGTGAATAATTTATGGGTATGTTTAACCTGGCCAACTCAAACTGGGAAAGCTGGAAAAAAACACTGGGGCAAGCTGTAGAATTTGCCGAGGAACTGGGTATATCAAGGAGTCAAATCAGTTCCATAGCCCAGCAGGTGGGAGATCTGCTGGCGCAGAACGTGCCGCCGGCAAATCCGGAGCAAAAAGCGGTTAAGGAACTCTGGGAGGTAGCCAACCAGGAGGAAAGGCAGGTACTGGCAAACCTCATGACCAGGCTGGCAACCCGGCATTAAATTTAGAAACCGCCCATCCCCTGATGGAGCGGTTTCTTTCTAATTGCTTGCACTGTTTCATACTCAGGGCTAGCCCGGCAAGTTTTATCCGTTCCAGCATTTCAACAGCTCCGTGGCAATGATCCTAAGTCCTTCTTCTTTTTTGAAATACTCACTGTGCCCTTTAATAGGATCAAAAAGGTTAATTGTGAATTCAATATTTTGGTCCAGTCCCCCAATCACCCCGGGCACAGCCTGGGGCCAGGCGATATCCAGAATGCCGGCAACATTACTGAAACGCCCTACCGCAGGTCTTGATTCCAGGTCTACACACTCAGCCACAGCTGCTTTGAACCAGTAAAGGGGGCTGCCCACCATGATTAACTGGGAGACCCTTTGGGCCATCTCCTTGTTTTCTTTGAGCGCGCAATAACAGACAAGGGATCCCAGACTGTAGCCAATCAGGTGAACCGGCCCGCTGCTGGCGTCAATGGCCTCGTAGAGACGGTCGTTTACTGCAATGCGGGTATTCTCCCAGTACAGATAAGTAAATATATCACCAAAATTATCAATTATATGATCGGCAAGCTTTTTGACAGCCTCAATTCCCTTGGCAAAGGGGGCGCGCAGTATACCCAGCTCGCCGATAGCCCTTTCCCTTAAACCCAGCAGCTGGATTTGCACCCGTTCCTCATTAACTCCAGTTTTCCCGGGACCCGGCACCAGGTCGTAATAATAAACACCCCCGAATTGCTCTTCACCTAATTCGAGGCCCTTTTCAGCCAGCTTGATTCTAAGGGGCGCCGCCCAGTCTTTCCAGTAAAACCTGTCAAAACTGTGGCCCATTCCGTGCACAAAAAGAACTATCCCATTTAGTTACCCCCCCCGTATCTTTAGCTAATACAGTATATTCGGAGATTAATCCCAGGTTCAGGGCTCTCGCCTTAAATAAAAATCCCTACGCGGTCACGCCGGCAAAACATGCTCTTTTAGATGGAAGGGTACATATTTTATACGGCCGGATAAGCCGGGGAAAACTAAATATAATAATCAGGAAACAGGCTATCCTGGTATGTTATAAAAACACTTCGCGAAACCATGAGAAATAAGGGTACTAATCATTTAGGAAAGTCTATTTAGGGAGGTGAGCGTTTTGGAAGGAAAAAATGGTTTAAAAAATTTGGAAGCCAGTGAAGAAGCTTCGCAGGATTATCTAAGAATCATTGAAGAAGCTGAAGAGGAGGAAATCTTTGACTGGTTTTAAATGAACATGCCTGTCCGGTTTTTCCCCTTCCTTTCCGGGGTAACCGGATTTTTTTTAAAGAGCCGCCAGCAGGTTGGCACAACAAAAAACCCTGCTCTCAAGCAGAGTTGGGTAGGGAATGTTTTAACAATATGGAACCCCTGTTGCAGGCTACTAAATCTTCTCTAATATCTCCACACTGCTTGCATACAACGGTTAGAATATCACAGAGATCGCCCTGGGAAACATAAACGTCAAAGAGATTGGGATCGTCATTGCCGCATTCACAAAGGTATCTGATCAATTTTCCACCTCCGCTCTGGTTGCTACAGCCGCAAACAGGCTATCAACCGGGCTTTATTAAACAAGGACGGCAACCTGGTAAACAATCAAATCAAAAAAGCCGCTTATTTTAAGCCGGAACAATGTAACCCAACTAAGCCATTGTATCTATGTAAAAAAGTATACTACCCCCGGACCCCAAAAATCACCCGGCAATTTCTGGTTCGGAGCGGTGGTTTTCTAGATTCTGGGATAGTAGTGCCGGCGAGCGAAAATTCTTACCAGCAACATCCCGGCTATAAACCCCCCAATATGCGCCCAGAAGGCAACGCCCTGGGCTGCCTGGGCTGTAAGACTGGCTGTTCCGCTAAGAAGCTGCAGGATAAACCAGGCCCCCAGAAAGACCACGGCCGGAATCGGGATAATTTGAATAAAGATAAAAAAGAAAACCAGGGTGAAAACTCTAGCTCGCGGGTAAAGGATCAGGTAAGCGCCCAGAACCCCTGCAATGGCTCCGCTGGCACCGATTAAAGGCAATTCTGAGAAGGGCGCATAGAGAACATGGGCAATGGTTGCAATATATCCGGTCAAAAAGTAAAAAACCAGGTAGTTTAAATGGCCCATCCGGTCTTCCACATTATCCCCAAAGATCCAGAGGTAGAGCATGTTGCTCAAGGCATGAAACCAGCCCCCGTGCAGGAACATAGCTGTTGTAAGCCGGACCAATTGCTCTGAAGTAAAACCCTCGGCTACCAGGTGCGCGGGGATAACCCCGTAGGTAAAGATATAGCTGTCCACGTTTCTGCCCAGGGATAATTGATAGAAAAAAACCGCCAGATTAATCGAAATCAGGAGCACATTTACGACCGGGTAACGCCGGGAAGGAATATCGTCCTTTAAGGGTATTATGAACGTTCACCCCTTTTTCTTTTTCTTTTTCTATCATAGTATTCTGTCTTTTTCAGTTTTTCCTTCCCTCTTTAAATAAACTTTTTTCTCCAAGAAACAAACTTTTTCTCCAAAATTCCTGCAGGATAATATTTGAATGAAGGTATTATTCTTTGTCCAGGGCTGCCAGCAAGTCGGTCATAACCTGTCCCGCCTTGCCGTTAATCACAAGATTCGCCCGCTGGTCCCAGGGCGTTTGGCCTTCATTGATAATGACAAGCTGCCTGGCCCGTTCCGGAAGCGAAGCCACAGGGTATACCTGGAGGCTGCTGCCGATTACAAGCAGCAGATTGCATCCCGTCATGGCGCGGGTAGCGTGGAGGAAATCCTCTCCCATGGGATCCTCAAATAAAACCACATCCGGACGAAGCACACCCCGGCACCTGTCACAAACGGGCGGAACGGTTCCGGCCCGGTACTGGCTGGCAAGATGGTCAAAGGAATAGCTCTCCCCGCAATGAAGGCAGTGGCAGGTACGCAGGTGTCCGTGCACTTCCCAGACCTTTTGAGAACCGGCTGCCAAATGAAGGCCGTCTATGTTCTGAGTGATCACACCTGCCAGAAGGCCGTCCCTCTCCAAACGGGCCAGTGCGTAATGGGCAGCGTTGGGCTTGGCTTTTGTAAAGTCAATCCAGCGCTCCAGGTTTATTCTGTAAAAAGTCGCCGGGTCCCGCAGAAGGGCGGAAACTGTGGCAACCTTAATGGGATCATGCTTTGTCCAGAGACCCGTGCCGGGGCTGCGGAAGTCGGGAATACCGCTTTCGGTGCTGATGCCAGCACCGGTAAGGGCAAAGGTACGGTTGGAATTCCTTAACATGTTGGCCAAAGCCAAAATCTTCTGCTGGTAATACACCTTTTCACCTCTTTCTGTAGTTTCCTAAACTCCTTTAATATTTCTTTAGCCTTGCGGATTTGTTATTTGAAAACTCTGCCACTACCAATGGTACCGCCGCACCTTACTAAATTCTCATGTTCAGTTTTTGGGCTGGATTTCCGGCCACAAATTACGCCGGTCGAAGTTCTTCAGGGCGTTTAAAAAACGCGAGTGTAAATCTGGGTACCGCTCCACCAGTTCGGTCACCAGTTCCCTGACTTCTTCCCTCTTGGTATGCCCGCTGGCCGGGCAGGGGTTCGGCAGGGCTAGCAGCTTTTCCAGTTCCACCCAGGTCCGGACTTCATCCCCTGAAACATAAATCAGGGGCCTGATCATAGTCAGGCCGGTGCGGTCTAAAAACGTCGCAGGGGCAAAGGTTCGCAGCTGCCCGGTATAAAAGAGGCTCATAAAGAATGTTTCAATAACATCATCCAGCTGGTGTCCCAGGGCGATCTTATTGCATCCCAGTTCCAGGGCCTTGTTGTGGAAAGCTCCCCGGCGCAGGTGGGCACAGATGGCGCAGGGATTTTTACCTCCCCTGGCTTGAAAAACGATTTCAGCAATACTGGTTTTCACCACATGGAAATCCACCCCTCTGGAACGGCAGAAATCCTCCAGTAAAGACACGTCCACTGAAGGTACTCCCTCAGGCCAGCCCAGATCTATATATACCGCTTCCAGCCCGAACTTGACCGGCGCCGCGCGGCTGATCAAGGTCAGGGCATGCAGCAGGGACGTGCTGTCCTTTCCACCGGACATTCCCACCGCCACCCGGTCTCCATCAACGATCATGCCGTAGTCGGTTATGGCTTTTTTAATCTTACCGAGAAATAACTTGCGAAAGTCTTTAACCATAAATTAACTCCTTTTTAACTTCTTAGATTATACGCCTGATAAAGGCCATAGACAAGCCCCGGCCAGGATGCCGGGACGGGAGCTTAAGTTTAATCCTACAGCGTAATCCATAAAGCTCGTCGGGGCAATCCCGGGCTCCGGAGGCTTGAGCCCTTCCCTGCTCCGGCAAAATACTTTCAGCCTGGGCTGGACTCTTTGCTCTTTCAGTTTTCCAGGAGCCAGGATGAATAGCCTCATAAACTGGCAAACCTGCCTTCTTAAAAAGGCAAGCTGCTGTCTCAAGAACTCTACCCGGTCCCAAAGACCATGTCGAATAACCATCCTGCTTGTAGTTTCTACAGAAAAGGATATTTCCAGTACCAGCTCAAAATCTTTTACAGCACGACGCAAGTGTAACATTATGGTATGGGTATGTTTCTTAGGCGGCAAAACATACCGGTACAGCAGCACTGAAGGACCTGGTCAGGCCTGGCGGAGTATAGTACTGTCACCTGAAAATAGACATTTTCAAACTCTACGGGTGCCATGTCGCAACATGAGTTATCTAATCCTGAATTAGCAGCTATACTTTTGGAAGAACCAGTTCGTATCTAAAAATGTTGGACTTGCCAGTTTTCTGTGCTCTTCGTGGAAAATTTCTCAAAATACTTAACTGACTAATTGCATGGTTATTCGACAACGTTTATAGTATAGGTATAGATAGGTATAGTGTTATGAAAGGAACCCCTCCTGATGATTTACAAATACATCCTGCTTCTTATGCTGAACTTCCTCCTCCTGGGCGGTTGCAACACAGCACCCCCCATCCCCCTTGCACCTCCTACTGAACCGCTGACCCTGGCCGAAGCTGCGCCGGCCGTTGAAGAGGAGACCGTAATTCCGGCGGAACCTCTGAAGAAAGTATATCTGACCTTTGACGACGGTCCCAATTCATATTATACCGGGCAAATTTTAGACATCTTAAGGGATTACGGGATTAAAGCAAGCTTTGCCGTCCTGGGCGTCAACATAGACAAGAACCCGGATGTCCTCCGGAGAATCATGGACGAGGGACACGGGATCATCAACCACTCTTACAGCCATGACTATAAGAGGGTTTACAGCAGCCCGGAGGCTTTTCTGAAAGAACTGGAGAGATGTAACGAGTCCATAGCCAGGGTTACCGGGAGCGGAGTTAAAATATTCCGGGCGCCCGGCGGCCCGTCTAATCTGAACAAAAAAACCCTTGAACTCTTAAGACAGCACGGCTATATTTCCATCAGCTGGAACGTGGCCAGCGCCGACACGGATCCCAATGGAGTAAGTAAGGAGCAAATAGTAGAGAATGTTAAGAGGGGAATTTTGCAGATAGAAAGCCTGGGTAAAACCCCCATTGTGCTTATGCACGACGGCACGGAGATTAACCGCAGCGGAGCCGCTCCGGGCAGCGCCCTGGCCAATTATATCTTCAACAGGGAAAGTGGCGTGGCTGCCCTGCCTGAGATAATAGAGTTTCTCATGGAGCGAAACTACACCTTCGCCGTTGTTGATGAAAATACCCCGCCAGCCTGGTAATTGGACCGGCGGGGTTAAGTCGTTTATTTCCTTTGACCGAGCCCCTCCAGGGGATCGATTTCCTCCAGTTGCCTGCCGAAAAAAAGGCTGTACGCACCGCAGCCAAAATTCAGCAGGGCAAAAAACAGGTAGAGCAGGCTTAAAGCCGTGCTGTTTTTTAATAGGAGATAACCCGCGAAAAGCAGCAGTCCGTACAAAAAATAGCTCTTTGCTCTCTTCCGGGAGCCAAAGGCTGAATCACGCAGGGCAGTCAGGATTGCCGCCCGCTTACCCGATACAGCCAGTGACCTGGCCCCTCCGGCAAGCCCGTCTTCCTGGAATACACCCGCCCCTGCCAGGCGGGCCAGCTCCATTAGCCGGTATTTATTGACGGGCTTAACCTGCACACCTTTGCGCTCTGCCTCTCTCACTGCGCTGATGACACCGGTTTCAAACTCGCCGTTTGTTATATAAAGACCGTGCTGATATCCCCCCTGCTGAAGCGCCCGGGTAAACTCCCTTATTTCATCGGGAAGTACTTTTTTGTCCCCTTCCTGGAGCACACAGCGGACGGCAACCCGGGAGCCCTGGTATACCCCCTCCAGGTCAACCCCCTGGCTCCCTTGCCCCCCGGTGAGCCTCACTTCCTCAAATCCAAGCGCTGCCAGAAGATCCCGAAGATAGGGACAGAATTCCCTTTGCGGGTCCATCTTGCTGATTTCAGCCAGAAACTTTTGCCCGGCATGGTAAAGCCTTTGTTCGAGCCGGCGCCTCTTCTCCCGCAAAGCCCGGTACCTTTGCCAAACCAGGACTTCAATAACCAGCAGGGGCAGGGAAATGGCCAGCGAAGCCGCCGGCCGGTTGGTCAAAATGGAAAGTAGCAAAAAACTTGCCAGCCAGATCAGGAAAATCCCCACTAAAACGTCGATCCTTTTACCCAAAGAGGTCCTGCTGTCCTCTTTAGGCTTCAGGAAGTAGCGCAGTGGTGAACCTTTACGCAGGCGCTCCTGCCATTTCGTAAAACTCAATTTAAAATTCCGGCCTTTAAAACTAAAATACTTCTTTGCTCTCATCCAGTAACTAACCAGCCTTTCCTTTTATCTACATTAATAATTTAACCATTTAGAGCACAGTTTAACGTCAAAATCAAAAACCTTGACAGGTAAAAGCAAAATCAGAGAACCTGTCCGGGGAGCCTCCAAAAATAAAAATAAGCCCCGTTAATAGTGTTTGAGGACCTTTTCCCTTTACACCCGGCAAAGCTTTGTTGTTTAATAGTAGATATATATGCTTTCTTTCGGACACCTCCAGAAAATGAGTTCATCTTCCTTTTCAGTTCCGGTGGGTGTCCGGCAGATAATTTTACGGAGTGATGAAAATGTTGTACAAAAGCACCAGGGGACAATACAGGGAAGTATCTGCAGCAGAAGCCATCAAAATGGGTATAGCTCCGGACGGGGGTCTGTTTGTTCCCAGCGAAGAGGTCAGGGTTTCTCGAGACCAGCTCAAGGAATGGGCCGGGCTTGACTACCGGGGAAAAGCCGTCCGCATCTTAAAGGAATACCTGACGGACTTCACAGTGGAAGAGATTACTGAATGCGTATCCCTTGCCTACAACACCGGCCGGTTTGACACACCAGAAATCGCCCCCGTGCATAAACTGGAAGATTCGCTGCATGTCCTGGAACTGTGGCACGGCCCGACCAGCGCCTTTAAGGACCTGGCCCTGCAAATCATGCCCCACCTTCTCACAAGGGCAGCAGCTAAAACAGGCGAAGAAGCGGCAATTGTAATCCTAGTGGCCACCTCCGGAGATACCGGAAAGGCCGCTTTGGAAGGCTTTAAAAACGTCCCGGGTACCAGAATAATCGTGTTTTACCCTGAGCAGGGCGTCAGCGAGATGCAAAAACTGCAGATGATTACCCAGGAAGGCAATAACGTGGCGGTAGTAGCAGTCCGGGGAAATTTTGACGACGCCCAAAGCGGGGTTAAGGATATTTTCGGGGATAAGCTCTTCAACAGGGAACTGCAAGCTAAAAAGTTCATCCTATCCTCAGCCAACTCAATCAACTGGGGCAGGCTCGTACCCCAGATCGTCTACTATTTTTCGGCCTACCTGGACCTGGTTTCGCAAGGTGTAATTACCCTGGGTGAAGGGATTAATTTTGTTGTGCCCACCGGCAACTTTGGAAACATCCTGGCAGCCTTTTACGCCAGGGAAATGGGGCTGCCTGTAAAAAGGCTGATTTGCGCCGCCAACGCCAATAACGTCCTGGTAGACTTTATCCGCACGGGCATCTATGACCGGCGCCGGCCATTTCAAAAAACCATATCCCCCTCCATGGACATCCTCATCTCCAGCAACCTGGAACGTCTCCTTTACCATCTTTCAGGGTGCGACGCCGAACGTGTCCGGGAGTGGATGACCAGTCTGAACCAGGTAGGTGCTTACCGTATTGACGAAACAACCCACAGACGGGTCAAGGAAATTTTCTGGTCGGATTTTGCAGATGACTCCGAAACCACGGCAACCATACGCTCCGCTTATAAACGTTACGGCTACCTGCTGGATCCCCATACAGCCGTAGGCCTGTGCGTTTACGATAAATACACCGCTGCTACAGGTGACACCACTGTGACAATCCTGGCATCCACAGCCAGTCCCTTTAAATTCAATGCCAGCGTGGCCAGGGCCATCCTGGGGGAAGAGGCTGTGAGGGATAAGGACGAGTTTAAACTCCTGGAGGCCTTGTCCTCTGCCAGCAACCTGGAGATACCCGCAGGACTCAAGGATCTGAACAAGAAGCAGGTGCGGCATAGGGAAGTCACCTCCAAAGAACAGATGCGCAAATCCGTTCAAAACATCCTGAACTCCCAATAACTTAATTAAATGTACAGGTACGATTTCTAAGTTAATTGCATTAATTAGTGTTTTGCAATTAATAACCCGGGCGGCATTAATGCCGTCCGGGCTACGTTCTGGAAACACCTCTGCTTGATAAAAAGATCTGAACAGGCCTGCCCCCTCAGCTTTGTTACTCCATAGAAAAAAAGACGTGTTCAGATTTTGGACACGATAAAAGCAGGCCTATAATTTTCCGCTATCGCAACTAATTTCAGAAGACGGTTATAAAAAACTTAAAATTACAATCCCTTGTATTAAAACCCTAAGTCCTACTACTGGTTCTGGGGAACCTGATCACGATCCAGATTTACGTATAAAGAATTCTCTTTTTCGTCATATTTTGCGTAAAACTTACCCTTAGCAGAGATATTAAAGTGATTAAAAAACCCCCTGCCAAAAACCTTTGTTTTTTTGATGTTTTGCCCGTCTTCTGTGCCTCTTATCCGGATTGTGTTTGTTTCCCGGTCAAAAGCTAGTTCGACCTTATCCACATTTAATTTCTCACGGGCATACTTATTAAGCACTATGGAATTCTTTGAAAGTGTTACTAAGGGTAACTTAGGTACTCTTTCACCACGTGGCTTATAAACTTCAAATGCCATTACTCACACCCCTATTTTTGGATTCATGTTAGATTATAAACAAAGTTGCATTACTTGTCAAACCTGGATCTTAATTTTTGAAAAAACTATTGTTTAGTAATTCTACAACAAAAAATCACTCCTATTCAAGTAACCTGCCAACTTAAAGAATTTCAAAATTCAATTATATAAATACTCTAGGCTGAATCAACATGTTACCCGGATAATTAAAACAGAATAGATTGATTAGTACCCTTTACATAGGATCTTGTCCCGGCAGCAACTTTTAAAACTTAAAAAATGGCGAGGAAAGCAAAAACACAAAAAACAGGCTTTTTTCCACAGGTTGTCATTTACCACCAAATTACAACACACAACTACCCTAATACACAGATAATGCATTAGGAAACAATAAAACAAATATAAGATTCTAATTATAAAACTTTACCTCAAAAAGTTTGGGATATTTATAAATACCAGCTCACCCCTTCAGCCAGGAAATTACCTAACTAAATAAAAAGGAATTTACCTGAGATATTAAGAATATTCTAAAAGTTAATTAATAAATTAGCTGTCTCCAAGGGGGTCAAGAGATGGATTTTACAGAAATGACAATTGCAGAGAGGGCCAACCATTGTCTGAATATCTACACCACGGCAGAGGGTTCCATACCCAGGTGCGCTGACAACTTCAACGATAATTCAGCCTGCGGCTTTATCTGCTGCGGTCATTGCCCGGATTATAACCGCTGCGACAGGGGAAAATGTGAGCGGGTATGGATTAATCCCAAATTAATTATGAATAACCCTGCAGGCAGAATCATCTATGTTGTTTTAGCAACCGGCCGCCTGGTTTCGGGTTCTGTCCCCTGTATTATCAGTGATGCCTATGATGATAGCGAGCATATTTAAAACCAGGCACCATGCTGCTAACGCATACCAGCAGGAAGGTGAAAAATCTCTATTTTAAGGATAGTCTGGAGTTTATTAAAAAATGCGTTCTGATTTTTTGTATATGATGGTTACCGTGCTCTGCACCATGGGGGTTTATTACCTCTGGTCTTTTAAACTGGGCTTGAACGAGAACACAGGGTTGTTGATTTGCGCTCCAGTGGCCATACTGGTCTCTTACCTGTTCTCTAGGTTCAATAAAAGGTGAAGCATTAGCTAAAACCATCCTGGGCATGCTAAAAACATCATTAATACCACAATAGTTTATTCACCCGAAATACCACAATAGTTTATTCACCCGATAGCTTTTCTGGTATGATAATCAGCATTTAACTGCAGGGGCGCTAAATGAAAATCAGATTCGGCTATGTGGCCATGTCAGTAATTCTTGAAAAAGCTTCCCCTTCCAAAAACGTTACAATCAAGACCTACAGCCGGCTGGCGGAAGTAGACCCCCGGGCAGCCCTTAGCAAGGTGCGCCGGGCGGCCTCTGAAAACCTGGCCAACACCCTGCGCCTGCTCCGCCATAACAGGGCGTCCGGTGTGAGTATCTACCGCTTTTCCTCAAAACTAATACCCCTGGCCACCCACCCCCTGCTATCCGGCTGGAACTATACCGGCGAATTTAAAGAAGAACTGGCCACCATCGGCAGCTTTGTGCGGGATAACAGGATGAGGGTCTCCTTTCATCCGGATCACTATACTTTGATTAATTCACCCAGGGAGGAAGTCCTCCTGTCCTCCCTGAAGGACCTGGAACACCACTGCCTGCTCCTGGAGGCAATGGGCCTTGGGCCAGTCGCCAGGCTGGTCACCCATGTGGGCGGAGGATATAAAGATAAAGCAAAATCCCTGGAGAGGTTTCTGGATAACTGGACCAGGGTACCACCCCGCATCGCTTCCAGGCTCACCCTGGAGAATGACGACAAAACCTTTACAGCCGGTGAAGTCCTGTACCTGTGCCGCAAACTGACCCTACCAATGATCCTGGATCTCCATCACTTCAGATACAACACCGGGTCTGACAGTCTTGAGGAAATTTTGCCCGGCTTTTTGGCATCCTGGAAGGGCACTTCACTGCCCACCAAGATCCATGTCTCCAGCCCCAGGAGCCCGGAGGACTGCCGGAGTCACCACGATTATGTCAACCCCGCCGATCTTTATCCTTTCCTGAAGCTGGTCCGGGAGTTCGGGCAAGACCTGGACGTGATGGTTGAGGCTAAGCAAAAGGACCGGGCCATGTTTCAGCTGGTCAAGGACCTGGCAGCCTATCCCATGATCCGGCAAACCGGCCCCGCTTCGTTAAGCTTTACCTGAGAGCTTGCCTGTTCTGCTGAAAAAGGTTCTCCCTAAACTGATTTCAGGCCTTTAGCAAAAGGGGGGTGATTGGAAATGCCAAAGAAAAAGAAGGGCAAACAAAAAAAAGAGCCGGTCACAGCTCCCGGCGACGAAGAAATCCTGACCAGGAGCGCTTCAAAGGAGGAGATCCGCAGGGGTGATTTTACCCGGGTTACAACCCTTTCCCTGGACGAAGTGGATCCCAGTTGAACCTGAAGGTGTTTATATGTTTTAGAGCCGGGCAGCATCCCGCGCGGTAAGCGCAGTTTTCCGGATCCTTGTAAGAGCCCGCCCCCTTGTTGTAAACTGGATAGGTGAAGGGGGTGAGGCAACTATGATTCTTTTACAGGCAGCCCGTGTCTCTAAATCCTTCGGGGCCCGGCAGATCCTGGCGGACGTAAACTTTACCATCCAGGAAAAAGAGCGGGCCGGTATTGTCGGCAGCAACGGCGCGGGCAAATCTACCCTTCTCAAAATACTTACAGGTTCCCTGCCTCCGGATACCGGAGAGGTGGTCAGGGCCAAGGATCTGAAAATATCCTACCTGGCCCAGGATGGTGGCCTGGAATCCTCTCAAAGCATTTGGCAGGAAATGCTAACCGTATTTGCTCCCCTGCTTGACCTGGAAAAGCAGCTGAGAGAAATGGAAGACAAAATGTCTGATCCTGCCCTGAGGGCCGATGAACGGGCCTATAATCAACTCCTTCAGGCTTATGACAACCTGTCCCTGGTTTTTAAAAACCGGGGCGGGTTTGAATATGAGGCCAGTATTCGCGGAGTACTGCGCGGGCTCAGCTTTGCCGAGTCTGATCTGAATACCCCTGTGGGAACCTTAAGCGGCGGTCAGAAGACAAGGCTGGCCCTGGCCCGCTGTCTCCTGGGAGAACCGGACCTGCTGGTCCTGGACGAACCGACCAACTTCCTGGACCTGGATAACCTGGCCTGGCTGGAACAATACCTGCGCTCATACCGCGGCGCCGTTCTGGTTGTTTCCCACGACCGTTACTTCCTGGACACCCTGGCCGAGGTTATCTACGAGCTGGAGCGCGGCAGTCTTACACGCTATACAGGCAATTATACGCGCTTTGTCCAGCAAAAAGCAGAGGCAGTGGAGCAGCAAAGCAAAGAATACAAGCGCCAGCAAAGGGAAATAGCCCGGATGGAGGAATTTGTGCGGCGCAATATCGCTGCTAAAGACACCACCCGGCGCGCCCAGAGCCGGCTCAAAGCGCTGGAAAAAATGGAACGGCTGGAGCGGCCGGTCAAGGAAACCCGGACCAGTGTTTCCTTCAACATCAGCCGGCCAAGCGGCCAGGAAGTCCTCAAGGCTGAAGATCTCTGCATCGGCTATCCCGGGCTGACCCTGGCCAGCGGCCTTAATTTTGAAATCAACAGGGGTGAGCGGGTTGCCCTGGTGGGACCCAACGGCGTTGGCAAGTCGACCCTGCTTAAAACTATCGCCGGCAGGCTTATGCCCCGGGGAGGCAGGCTGAGGCAGGGCATCCAGGTGCAAATGGGCTATTACGACCAGGAGCAGCAGGAACTGAATGACGGGAAACAGGTGCTGCAGGAACTATGGGACCGCTACCCCCAGATGAATGAAGTGGATGTCCGTAAGGTACTGGGAAAATTTCTGTTTCGCGGCGACGATGTTTTCAAACAGGTGGCAGATTTAAGTGGCGGGGAAAAATCACGGCTGGCCCTGGCCTCCCTGATGCTGCAAAAAGCCAATTTTTTAGTCCTGGACGAACCAACCAACCACCTGGACCTCCCTGGCCGGGAAGCGCTGGAAGACGCCCTAACCGGCTACCCGGGCACAATTCTTTTTGTCTCCCACGACCGCTACTTCATCAACAAAATCGCCACGAAGGTGCTGGAACTGACCCCTGAGGGCGTAACCAGCTGGTTGGGTAACTACGACGATTATCTCTCCAGGAAAGCAGAACAGGCACCTCCGGAAGCTACGGAGCAGCAATCCCGGGAAAGGGAACGCAGCAGGGTGTCGGCTGAAAAAGAAAAGTACCTGCAAAAAAAAGAGGAAGAACGCCAAAAACGCCGGCGCCAGCGCCAGCTCCAGGAACTTGAACAGGCTATCGCCGACCTGGAAGAAACCATCTCCCGCCTGGAGGAGGAACTTACCCTGCCGGAAATCTACCAGGATTACCAGGCCTGCCTGGAGCGGCAGAACCAGCTGGAACAGGCCCGGTCGTCCCTTGATGGTCACCTGGAAAAATGGCTGGTACTGGCCGGGGATGAGAACTGCTAATGCCGGTGCCGCCGGATTAGGGGAAGAAAATAAGCAGATGGCGGGCCCCCCCCTGCTGGAGCAATTTATAGCACCATAATTTTTATGACACCACAGTTCGAGGCGATATAACTTTTCAATAGGGGTATACTAACGGCAGGAGGTGTCTTCAGTGAAAATCGAAAAGGTTAGAAAAAACTCCCAGGGGGATATCACCGACGTTATGATAAACGGTAATATCTACAGTATCGACGATGCCGTTAGAATGGCCAAAGAGGGTATGCTGGAAGGGGTTAACGTGGGCAGAGCCAGGAACGGCAGGGAGTACCTGAGAGCCAACCCTGACGGCAATGAAGCAAACAACCTGGATAACCTGCCGCTATTTTGATTATTAAATCCGAATTGTGAATTCAGGATACAGGGTAGTCCGGTTAAACCCAACCGGCTACCCTGTGTTTGATCTGAGCCTTTGCTTACAGCCATCATTCCTGCCGGTTCCGGCCAGTCGACCTGACCAGTCCTAAACCGCTGTTGCCTGTGCAGCCTGCCTGTTAAGGCTGCTGGGAAACCCCTCCGGTAGTGACCTTTCCCCTGGCTAAAGAAGCAAAAATACCGCCAAAGCAGGTCAGCGCAAAGATGCAGAAGGAAACCTTGACGCTTTTGGTAATCAGTTCCGCCTGAGCCGGGCTCACTTCCGCGCCGCCCAGGTAGAGGGTCACGATCAGGGTCGCAATGGCCATGCTGATGGCCTGTCCGGTAAGTCTCATGGTACCCAGGGTGGAAGAGGCCACACCGTAAAACCTTTTCTCCACCGACCCCATAATCGCATTGCTGTTCGGGGAGGAAAAGAGGGCAAAACCCGTACCGATCAGGAAAAGATTAACAATAATCAGCCACAGGGGAGTTTGTACAGTTAAAAAACTAAAAATGAAAAGTCCGGCTGTGGTCAGACCCATGCCCCAGGAAGCGACCACCCGGGGTTCTATCCGGTCGGAGAGTGTTCCGGCAAAGGGGGAGAGCAGGGCCATAATTACGGGTTGGGACAGCAGGATCAGGCCCGCTGTCTGGGAATCGAAGCCTGCCACCACCTGCAGGTAAAGAGAAAGGAGAAAACCCACCGCAAAGGTGGCGCTGTAGTTAATGAGAGCTGCCAGGTTGGAAAAAGCGAAGGAAGCACTCCGGGTAAACAGGCGAATATTCAAGATCGGCTGTTCCAGCCTGATTTCGTAGCGGACAAAAAGGACCAGCAGGAGCAAGCCCGCAATAAGAATGTATTTGGCCCAGGACGAGGCGGCATAGGAAGATATGCCGTACATAAAGGCTGTCACACCGCTGACATACAGAAGCGAACCTCCCAGGTCAAAACTTTCCCCCCTGGCGCCGGCCCATTCCCCCTTCAGCTTCATAAAGGTCAGAAGCATGACCAGGCAACCCAGGAACACATTAAGGTAAAAGATTGACTGCCAGCCCAGATGCTGGTTCATGGCACCTCCCAGCACCGGGCCCAGGGATAGCCCTGTGTAGACGGCAGCCACATTGATTCCCAGCACCTTTCCCCTTTCCTGGGGCGGGTAAACCGAGGTGAGAATAGCCATGCTGGTGCCGAAAAGCATCGCCCCTCCTATTCCCTGTATCACCCTGAAAGCTATGAGGGCCTGGATCGACCCGGCCAAGCCACAGAGCAGGGATGTTAAGGAGAAAATGGCGACACCTAAAATAAAGACCTTTTTTCTGCCGATGATGTCGGCATACCTTCCGACGGGCAACAGGAACGCTGCCGAGGTAAGCAGATAGCTGGTGACAACCCAGCCCAGGAGCAGGGCACTGCTGTTGAATTCTTTCCCGATGGAAGGAATGGCCAGGTTCACGGCGCTGCCCATAAAAGGCGTTAAGAACGAAGCCAGTGTTACTGTGATCAAAGCATATTTTTTAACGGACGTATCCTGGTTCATATTAACCCCCCGTTTCCCGCTTTATACATTACTTACTATTATAAATTAAGCCCGCTGATTATTAAACATAATATTTATTTTAGGATAATAGCACCGTATTTTTTATTATTTTAGACATTCTTGAAAAAAGAACCGTACCGTGCAAACCGGTACGGGAATCGCTAAAAATTTAAGAAACATTTAACTGGTTTTTACTTTTTCGCAAGTAATTAATAGATTTATGCTGCTAAAGGTTGCCATCCAACTGTTGTTGTTAATTACTTTTCCTGTTTCCAGAGGTGGCTTAACTTGTTTTCCCAGAGCAGGGGGTTATCGGGTTTTACTTCAATTGGAACCAGGGGACCCTGCAGGACCATAAATGCTCCCTCATCAGCCCAGGGATTTTCAATAACCTTGGCAGGTGACCACAAAGCATTTTCCTGCACCACTGTATCGCCAATCTTGGGAATACCCTTACCTGTTTTTAGATCATAGAGGTACTGTACCGCCAGTTCCGCTGAATCAAGGGCAGGTTGTCCGACAATAGCCTTAATCTTGCCTTCTTTGATCAGCTCCAGGCCTTCCGGTCCCATACAGATTCCCGTAATTCCGTAGTCAGCCGGGTTAAGACCAGCAGCCTCAATGGCGGTGACAACCCCGGGTCCCATAATATCGGGCGTATGGACGTAAATCCCAAGGACTTCTTTCCCGTAACGGGTCAATAAATCGCTTGTCCTCTGGTGGGAATCATCATTGTTCCACTTTCCTTCACCCTGCACCACAGTCAACTGCGGGTACTGGCTGATCACAGACTGAAATCCCTTATTACAAGCATGGGTAAACATATCTTCCAATGCTCCGGTTATTTCAATCACAACGCCCTTGGGTACTTCTCCGTTATTCCTCTCCTTGATGCCCTCGACAAATACCTCCGCAGCTCTTTTACTGGACTCTTCAATGTCAAAGGAAATAAACAGGTCAACCTTACCGCCCTCCGGGGATGTATCAAGGGCAATAATGGGGATGCCAGCTTCATTTAATCTTTTAACGCCGGGCACAATTGCCTTCAGGTCAACGGCCCCGGCCATAATTAATCCATCCACCTTTTGTACGATGAAATTATCCATCAATTCCATGATTTTTAAGGAATCGGCCTGACCGTCCTTGATATCCACCTTTACTCCCAATTCCTTGGCCTTCTGCTCCGCGCCATTAATAAAAGCCTGGATATAAGGAGCTGTGGGGTTTTTCACAATCATCCCAAAAACATACTGCTCACCCGCAGCCTTTTCTCCTGGTCCGGACTCACCGGATTTTTGTTCTGTTTGCCCCCCGCAGCCCGCCACCAGAGCAGCAATAATGAGAATGAGCAGCAGGGCTCTAAGCCACTTTAAACGCATCTTCTTGCCTCCTTTTGTTGTTGTTTTTTTAGGTTGTTCTTGTTATAAAGTCTTTTTTGTAAAGCATATAATCCGACACAAGCAGAAAACTGAGTCTTTAAAACATCCTCTTTACCCCAACACCTCCCCATGTTTGAGTTTTTTCCTGCAGACTCGTCAAAGAATAAGGGTTTCCACTTGTATTTAAACTGTAGCTGTCAGGTTTGGGTCCTGCTTTTCCCGGTCCAATAATTTTTGGACCTGTTCCTGGTGCAGCAGGTAGCCCCGGAATTTGACCCTGAGCCTGTCAATTACAATCGCTACAAAAATGAGGGCACCCTGTGTCGCATAAACAAGGTTGACACCCACACCCAGCAGGTTTAATGAGTTTGAGATCATGCCCAGAAGCAGGGCACCGCCCAGCATACCCAGAGGCGTTCCCTTTCCGCCTTCCAAGCTGGCGCCGCCTAAAATAGCGCCGGCAAAGGACAGCAAGACCATATTCTGGCCCATGGAATTCGAAATGGAACCCTGCCTCCCTGCCGCCAGGAGGCCCGCAATTGCCGCCAGAAGACCGCTGATCACAAAGGCGTAAATAACCACCCGCCTGGTATCGATCCCGGAAATGAAACTTGCCCGGGGATTACCTCCGGTGGCGACAAAGTACCTGCCGAAGGGCGTGTATTGCAGGATTATATGGAAGATTAAAAACACTACCAGCACAATGGGTATGGCCACGGGAATATTACCGGCCATCCTGGCCTGTCCGGCATATACGTAAATTTCGTCCAGAGGAAAGATGGAGAAGGGCACTAAAAACAGCACCAGGCCACGGAGCATAATCAGCATGGAAAGGGACTGCAGAAAAGGGTTGACTTTGATCTTCGCTATACAAAAACCGTTGAATAAACCAACCAGGGCACCCACAGCCAGGGTTAAGAAGATGCAGAGCACGGGGTGAAGCCCGCCCGGAATCCACTTGAGTGCAAGGAGCATGGCAATTCCCGGGGCAAAGGCAAGGGTGGATTCTATGGAGAGATCCAGGTGCCCGATAACCATAACCAGCCCCTGGGCCAAAACAAGCAAACTCATGATGGCGCTGTGATAAAAAATATTAACGAGATTATCATAGGTTGCAAATTTCGGGGTAACGATAGCGTTGATTAGAAAGAACAGAACCACGATAACCCATATTAAATTATCTAATAAAAATAACTGTACTTGTAGTCGATTGCGCATTGCTGGTACTCCTTCAACAAATATTGCGGGTTGGTTTAAAATTTAAAGGAAACCTATCTGGTTCATTTATTTCAGGTGATCGGCAAAAAAACCGTTTTTTCAAGCTCTACTGGAAGATCAAGCCGGTCACCTGGTTACGTTTTATACGTTTTAATTAACTGTACCCGTCTTGAGAATTCTGTTTTTAATTCCCGCCCTTTTTATCCCCTGAACAGCGTAAAACAGGTCGCTTTCCCGGAATTCCTCCCTCATGAACTCATCAATTATTTCCCCTCTGTAAAGAATCAGAATCCGGTCGCAGATCTGGATCAAATCCTCCAGCCCCGGGGAAGTCAGGATAATTCCCGCTGTTTCACTTAACTTATCCCTGATTATGGCCAAAATGCTCTCCCTGGTGGAAATATCCACACCCTTGGTGGGCTCATCCAGAAGCAGTATTTTGGGGTGGGTGGAAGCGATCCTACCTACCACAACCTTTTGCTTATTTCCACCGCTTAAATGGGCTACTTCCTGTTCAGGGGAAGCTGTTTTGATTCCGAACATATTGATGATTGAGGAAACTAACTCTTTTTCCCTTCGTTGATTGACTAGATGGCCCCTGCTCAGTTTTTTTATTGAGTTTAAAACCAGGTTTTCCCTCACGCTTAAAAGGCTGATGATACCCTCTCTCTCCCTGTCCTCCGGTAAATATACAATTCCGCTGCGCATGGCCTGGGAGGGGGTTGTAAAGCGCCTGACGGTATTCTCGACCCTGATCAAGCCTTCCTCCACCGGTTCAATACCCGCGATGCCTTTCAGCAGTTCGGTCCGGCCGCTGCCCCTGAGCCCAGCCAGGCCCAGGATTTCCCCCCGGTAGAGGTTAAAGGTTATGTTTTTATACAGGCCGAGTCTGGTCAGGTTTTCCACGGACAGCACCGGCTGGTCCGCTCCGCCCTTCCGGGGTTTAAACCGGCCCTGGGAAACGTTTATCAAAGGCAGGTCCTCTCCTACAATTAAAGAAGAAAGCTTGGCTTTGTCCAGGTCCGCACATTTCGCGGTGGCAACCGACTTCCCGTCACGAAGCACCGTAACCCTGTCACAAACCCTGAGCAGCTCGTCAGTCCGGTGGGAAATAAAGAGGATGGTACTTCCCTGCTTTTTTCTTTCCTCAATGATCCTGTACAAAGTTTTTTCATCTTCCTGGGAAAGAGATGCCGAAGCCTCATCCAGGATGATGATGCTGGATTCTTCCACATAACACGCTTTTATAACCAGTAAGAGCTGGCGTTCACTTATGGATAGATCCGCCGCTTTGGCGCGGACATTGAAATGAAGGTTGTTCTTCTGGATAATCTCCTCTGCCCTGGAATACAGCTCTTTCCAGTTTAAAAACCCATTTCTACAGGTGTAATCAGCTACAAACAGGTTTTCAGCCACGGTAAAATCCATGATCACCTGGGGGTCCTGGGGAACAATTGAAATCTTTTCCTTTTTAGCTATAATCCTGGTTAAAGTATCGAACTTCTTATTTCCAACATATATTTCGCCCCCTGTGGGCTCGATTATTCCTGCAATAATCCCCACCAGGGTCGACTTGCCGGCTCCATTTTTCCCTATGATGCCGTGGACTTCCCCTTTTTTCACATCCAGGTTGACATTGTGGAGAGCCACCGTGCCGGGATAGATTTTTGATATGTTGCGGAGCCGGAGTGCAGAACCTTCATTAACTTCTTTGTTTAGGATAGATTGCCGTTCGTTCATGCTCATTCCCTCTATCCAAAATTTTTATCAGTCTGCTATATTACGGCTGTTCTCGGAACTCCCTTTCAAGAACCTGCAGGGCTCAAAAGGATTTTTACAACATCAGGCGCCTGAGAGGTCAGAATCTCAAATGCCTCTGCAGCTGACTCCAGGGGTAGGACCCGGGAAATCAGCGGTGTAACGTCCACCTGACCGGAGGCAATGGCTTGAGCTGCCCTTTCCAAATCCAATCTCTCATAAGCATTAATCCCGTATATTTTTAATTCCTTTTCAAGAATAGCATTGGGGTTGACCAGTACGCTCTCTTCATACAGGCCGGCCAGGACAAGCCTTCCCCCAGGTTTCAGCAGTTTTAGAGCTCCCTGAAGGGTAGCATCCACCCCAACCGCTTCAATAACTGCATCCACCTGCTCCGGTACATCCGGCAGCTCCCGGGCAACCCGGTCGGCTCCCAGCCTGCGGGCCATATCCAGCCTGGCCGGAGCCCGGTCCACCACAAGGATTTGCTCAACCAGAGGCCTGGCCACGAGCAGCGTAAGGAGTCCCACCGGCCCGGCCCCGATGATGCCCAGGGTATCCCGGGAAGAGAGGCCAGCCCTGGCGGCGGCGTGAAGAGCCACTGCCAGGGGTTCAATCAGCGCCGCCCTGTCCAGTTCAAGACCAGGGGGCAGATTCAGCAAGCGGTCCTCATTTAAAACAAGGTACCCGGCAAAACAACCCGGACATATTTCCCCTATAAAACTGAGCTGCGGGCAGATGTTTTCTTTACCCTGCCGGCACCAGGGGCAGCTTCCGCAAGCGACCCGGGGGTCGCCCACCACGTGATCGCCGGGCTCAAAGCCCGTGACACCGGGACCAACATCCTCAACAATGCCGGAAAACTCATGGCCCATTGTTTCCGGTATTGATGAAACAAACATACCCTTTCTATAAATGTGCAGGTCCGAACCGCAGATTCCGGCATAGGCCACCTTTACCAGCACCTCTTTGGGCCCGCAGACTGGCCGCGGCAGCCTTTCTATTCGAATATCCCGGATCCCGTAATAACGGACAGCCAGCATTAATTTCTCCTCCTACCCTACTGTTCAATCCCTGGCGAAACGCTCCAGGATGGCGTTGCCGTGGGCGGGAAAACCTTCATAGTCAGCCAGTTTGACCATGGCATCCCGCAGGTTTGCCAGTCCCTCTTTGGAAAAATACTCGAAGGTAACTGCTTTGTAAAAATCTGCTGTCTTTAAGCCGCCGGAAACCATGGCCCTGCGGCCGGTGGGTAAAACGTGGTTGGGGCCCGAACCGAAGCAGCCGGTGCTGAGGGGTGTATAATGCCCCAGGTAAATCCCTCCTGCGTTTTTAATTTTCTGCATATCATGCAGGGGATCTTTGGTCATGATTTCCAGGTGTTCCACGGCGTACTCGTTGGCAAAGGCGATTGATTCTTCAAGGGAGTCGGTAATAATAATTGCCCCGTATTTTTTCAGCGATTCCACGACAAAGTTTTTGCGGTAATCATTGAGCCTCTCAATATGCCGGCCGATTCTCTCCTGAACCGCGTAGGCCAGCTCCTTCACGTGGGTAACCAAAACTCCCGCCGAATCCAGCCCGTGCTCCGCCTGGATGCAGATATCCGCAGCAGCGTATTCCGGGTCGGCGGACTCGTCCGCGATGATTAACCCTTCGCCGGGGCCGGCGTGAGTGCCGATTTCCACCTGGCCGTAAAGCAGCTTAAACGCGGCCAGCACCCACTTGCTGCCGGGACCCACAATTTTATCAACCTTGGGCACTGTTTGGGTACCGTGGGCCATAGCAGCTACCGCCTGGCTTCCGCCGATGCGAAAGACAGCGTCCGCCCCGCAAATGTCACAGGCGATTAAGGTACCCGGAGGAACGAACCCGTCAGGCGCGGACGGTGTGCAGACAATTACTTCGGGAACGCCGGCCACTTTGGCGGGTAAAACGGACATCATCACCGCAGAAGGGAACCAGCCCCTGCCGCCGGGGACGTAACACCCGACTTTCGCCAGGGGAATATGAATTTGTCCGGCAATCAATCCGGGGGAAACTTCCATGGACCACATTTTATTGGGCATCTGGGCTGCGTGAAAGCGCTTGACGTTGCCGGCCAGGGTCCGGATCGCCGCAATTGTTTCCTCGTCCACCTTTTCGTAGGCCGCTTTGATTTCTTCCGGGGAAACCTTTATTTGATCAATATTGATGGTAACCTCTTCAAACTGTCTGGTATAATCTACCAGGGCCTGGTCGCCGCGTGTTTTTACATCCTCGATGACCCTGGCAACATCGCTGATAATGGAATCTGTTTCCACTTCACTTCTCTTGAGAATTCTCTCGTAATCAGCTTTCTCCATGTCTTTTAAATTGTAGACCCGGATGTACATGGAATCCTTCCTCCTTTAAAGTCGACAAATTTGATAAAAAATAGGCAAAGCCCCTCAGGCTGGAGCCTGCCTCCTGGTGACTTTTGGGTAATTAACGTAAATCTAGCAATAAAGTAATTTTCTTGCTTTTATCGAAGATCATTGTTTAGACCCACAGTGAAGGCTTTTATTCAGGTCTGTTTAGAGAACCCGTTTATAATTTAGTTTTTAAAGGCGAACATACTCGCATTAATACTTTAACATGATAAAGTGAAATTGGGAATACTTTTTCGACAAAAAGAGGGTTAATTCCTCCATGAGGAAAAAGATTAAAAATTCCTTCATTCCCTGGAACACAGCCCAAATTCCGCTCTGTTTTTTTTACCGGAAATAAAGGATTAAACAGTTTCCCGGTAAATTAAAATATATACATTACTTTGGGGGTGTAAAGATGAGTGCAACCAACAATACGGCAGTCTCTGCAAATGAGGCTATACAAAGACTTGTCGATGGTAACAGGAGATTTGTAACAGGCCAGTTTGCCTTGAAAGATCTGGGCAACGACAGGCGGGAGGAACTGGTTAAGGGCCAAAAACCCTTTGCCGTAATCTTAACCTGCGCAGACTCCCGTGTACCGCCTGAGCATATCTTCGACCAGGGCCTTGGCGACCTTTTCGTTATCCGCAACGCGGGAAACGTCGTGGACCCTGTAAGCCTGGGCAGCATTGAATATGCCGTGGAACATCTTCTGGCGCCGCTTGTTGTGGTAATGGGACACGACTACTGTGGTGCCGTGAAAGCTGCCGTCGACGGCGGGGAAGTGCCCGGAAGCATCGGAGCCATCATTGCCAAATTGCAGCCTTCCGTGGAAAAAGCAAAGGCAACCGGGGCAACAGGACATGACCTCTATGAATTGGCCACCGATGAAAATATCAAGGCAACACTGGCAGAGATTAAAGAAAGCCCAATCATCAAGCATTTCCTGGAAGAAGGGAAGGTAACCCTGAAGGGTGCCAAATACTTCTTAAAAACAGGAGAGGTTGTCTTTTTTTAGTCCAGGACAGATAATTAAGTATCCCTAAAACAGTTAATACAAAACATATTTTATTTAGTTACCGCCCATGCTATATAGTGTCAAATCTATATGAAGGGCGGTTTATTTTATGTTCAAAAAACTTAAGAAAACCCTTTCCCTGGTCCGCCAGGAAACCGGTAAACCTCTCCACGCCGGTGAGGTTTATCATCTTTGGGAAACTTTAACCTCCAGTTATAACCTGGTTTCCCTTGTTGAAACCTATATGATGAACACCGGCGATAGAGAACTCCATCTCCTTCTGCAGGGCATAAGCAAGGGCACTGTTCTTACCCGAATCAACCGTCTGGAAAAAATTTTGAAAGAGGAAGGCTTCACTGTCCCGCCACGGCCCTCACCAAAAACGCTACAGGGAAAACCAGGTGCAGGCCAGGAAGTTAAGCTGGGTGACGACGAAGTCATCAGGAACCTGGCTGCCTGGGTACAGGTTCTGTTAATGCACGACGGCAGGGCCATCGGGACTGCTACCAGGGAATCGGTAAGAAAAGTCTTCACTGACATCGTCTTTACCGATATGAAAGCTTACACTATGATTATTAACCTTGGCCAGAAAAGGCAAGTATTCATCCCCCCTCCTCCCGCCACCGCCCGTCACAATAGCCTCAATATGAGTGAAGTGGCTGCAATCTGGGACGAGTTGGAAGCAAGGCATTTAAGTGTCATGAACCTGGAAACCTACCTGGCCAATACCGGAGACCCTGAACTGATCAGACTTTTAAAAACCGGTCTCAATGATGTGGTGCTTCCTCAACTAGAAAGGCTCGAGAATGTTCTCAAGGAAGAAGGATTCACCGTCCCCGCACGCCCCGTTCGTCGTATGCAGCAGGGACCGCCCGGCAGGGTCAATAAGATAACCTTGAGCGATGCGGAGGTTGTTCAGATTTTACTCGCTGCCATGCAGGTTTATATCATCCTGCACATCACCTCCTATTCAGCTTCTTTCAGGGAAGATATCAGAAATATGTTTAAATCTTTCCTTTCCACCGAGATCGAGTTTTTACAAAAAATGATGGACCTGGCTTCCAAGCGGAACGCTTTCAACAACCCACCGGTGGTTAGCTCCAAACGGGGTTAAACATAATTGGCGGTAAGAGATTTTAACTTGCAGTACAAACCGGCTATGATACCCTTTGACCAGGGAAAAGCAGGATATGCAGGTAGGGAATGTTCCCTTGTACAGGCTCTATTGACCATAATAGCGGAGAAGGGCTCCCGGAACACTTCTACCGGCAAAAAAAAAGCCGTTATCCGGCATCTCTCAATTTTAAGAAATCATAGCCCAGTTTGGTCAGACTGCAAATCTTGCTTTTTCCTTCCGTGGTCACATCCACCAGGCCCAGAGCATAGAGCTGGATAACAACGTGATCCAGCACGGCCCTTTTAACTTTGGCCGTCAGGGATAATTCCTCCTTGTTCATGGGACCCTGATCTTCCAGGGAGCGAATGACCCTCTCCGCTTCTTCCGGCAGGCGATTCCGGACCCCGTAAAAATATTCCACCAGTGTTGTTGTCACAATCTTCAAGCTCCTTTCCTGTGTTGTTCTAGACTTATTACTAGTATGGTCATTCAACCAATTATATAAACCTGCCGGATACAAAAATTTAAAAATATTGTTACAAAGAAGCAAACATAAGGGTTTTCCGAAATCTTTACACAAAAAAGTACCACTATTGTCTTGCGGAAAACACTATCAAATACCCGGATAGGCAACAGTTATTTGAAAATCTTCATAATTAACCCGGACATAAATTATTAAATCCCTGTTCATGCTAAAAGGGAAGAGTAATAGTGGGGAAAAGGCTAAAAAAATGCTACCCTTCGTGGTCCCCCGCGGGCGAGGTATATAGTCCTCGGTAACCAGGCTATAACCCTACTTACCTGAAGATAAACTTAAATGAGCAACACCAACAACAACGGTAGTAAATCATTGTTGTAAGAAAAATAAAAATTCAAAAAGGGGAAGTATTATTATGTTCGGCAGGTTTAGGTGGCGGAAAAGAATTTCCCTGATCGAGGAAGGGGAAAGAAAAATGGACCTTCTAGTTGAAGAGCCTGCTAAACCCCGGATTAAAAGGTTGTTCAGAGGTATCAAAAGCACACTTTTGGAGGCTTCCGTTAACAGCATCAAAAGCGGACTTGTAGCCTTCTTCGAAACCATATCAAACAATATTAAGAATGGTCTTAAATAGGCCTGTTTGGATCAATCAAACCGCTCCTTTCCGGGGAGCGGTTTGATTTATTTAGGGGGAGTAAATGTTAACCATTATTGTAAAAACTGTTTGATATCCACCAGCCCTTTATTGTTCCCGGGTGGCCAGGGCTTGCTCTATGATCTTGTAAATCCGATCCACCATGGCCCGGGGCTCAATCACAAGGCCGGCGGAAATCACGGCATTGTCGAAAACCTGCTCCGCAATGTTCCGAGCCAGGTCAGGGTCAGTCTCCCGCAGGGAGGAGAGCCGCTTAATTATATTATGCCGTGGATTTAATTCAAGCACCTTCCGTCCCAGGGAATCCAGATCCTTGTGCATAGCATACATCAACCGCTGCATGCTGCTGGTCATCATACCGTCAGGATTTAAAATCATGGCGGGACTATTCACCAGGCGGGTGGATTCCCTCACTTCGCTGACCTTATCCCCCAGGATTTCCTTAAACCATTGACTAAGGGCTTTGAGCGAAGCGGCGTCCAGGGGTTCGCTATCGCTCTCCGTTTCCAGTGCCGGTAGTTCCAGACCGGCCTGGTCGGCTGATCTAAATTTTTTTCCTTCGTACTCCATTAAGTTGCTTAAAACAAAATCGTCCACAGGCTCGTAGGTATAAATGACCTCCCAGCCCCGGGCCTTAAAAGCCTCAATGTAGGGACCCCCTTCGATGTGTTCTCTGGAGAGCCCGTTAATGAAGTAAATATCCTTCTGTCCTTCCTTCATCCTTGCTGTATAGTCCGCCAGGGAAACCAGCTTTCCAGGCTCCGAAGCGGAAGATTCAAACCGCAGCAACTTGACCAGTTCATCCCGGTGGGTGTAGTCGGAGGCAATCCCCTCCTTCAAAAAGATCCCAAATTCATTCCAAAATTCAGCGTACTTGTCCGGACCCTTTTCGGACTGCTCCTGGAGAAACTTGAGAAACCGGCCGGTCACAGCCTTCCGCAACCGCCTTATGAGCGCGCTATCCTGCATCGTTTCCCGGGAGATGTTGAGGGGAATATCTTCGCTGTCAACCACGCCCCGGACAAAGCGCAGCCATTCCGGCAGGATCTCTTCAGAATGTTGCTGGATCAATACTTTCTGGCAGTACAGGTTTACACCCGGCACCAGGCGTCCAAAACCAAAACGTTCCATATTCCGCTTGGGCACAAAGAGCAGGGCCTTGATGGACAATGGCGCGTCAGTTGTAAAATGCAGGTGGTAAAAGGGTTCGTCGAAGGCGTTGAATAAAAACTTGTAAAACTCGGTGTACTCCTCCCCGGTCACCTCGTTTTTATTGCGAACCCACAGGGCCTGCACGGTATTGACCTGTTCTCCGTTCACCTTGATCGGGAAGGGAACAAAACTAGAATACCGCCGGATAATCCCCTTGATCCTATCAGCTTTACTGAACTCCCGGGCATCCTCTTTGAGCTCGAGGATAATTTTAGTCCCGCGGCTAAGGCCTTTTGCCGGCCCAATGGTGTAAGTGCCGATACCGTCTGAAACCCATTCACAACCCTCCGCCCCGGAGCGGTAGGAACGCGTCAGGACGCGCACCCGGCTTGCCACCATGAAGGCGGAGTAAAAGCCTACCCCGAACTGGCCGATTAGATTCAAGTCCTTCCTGTCAGTTTCACTAAGGTGCCGGATAAATTCCCTGGAACCGGAGTGGGCAATGGTACCCAGGTTTTCCACCAGTTCTGCGGCGGTCATACCGATCCCCGTATCCGTTATGGTCAGGGTATGTTCTTTATCATCCACATCTATATTGATTTCCAGCGGGATTTCTTCGCCGGCCTCTTCCCTGTTGGTAAGGCTTTCATAGCGGTATTTTTCCAGGGCATCGGCGGCATTAGAAATCAGCTCCCGCAGGAAAATCTCACGATCCGTATAAAGAGAGTTTACCACAATGTCGAGAAGCTGTTTAACTTCCGCCTGAAATTCCCTGGTTTCAAGCGTCTGCTGCACAGTTCCAGACATAGTTTTAAAACACCTCCAAAACTCGGGAACCCGGCCTGCTAAACATAAAATCGCTCCCAAACCTGAGCCGGGATCTTTTTTTGATAATTATTGACTATTTCTGACCATTAGTATAGAATGCGTCTCTACGGGTGTCAAGACTTCAGAGCAGGCATCCCGCCATTGAAGAGGTGTTTTAAAATATTATGTATTATGGCTTTTAAGTGTTTAATTCACTTTAGTATATCCTGAATCAGCTTTTTGAATCTTGCCTGCAGTTCCTGCAGCGGTAATCCTTCCCCGGGGCTGCTCAACTCCTGTTCCATCTCCTGCAACTGCTTGAACAGCTTCTTATCCGTTGTCACATACACATTATACGACTGGTCCAGTTCTTTAACTCTGTCGTGGACTTCCTGCCGGATCTTCTTGAGCCGCAGCCGGTCAAAGCGCACCACCTTAACGGCAATAGCGATATCCCTGTCGATCACCACGGCGGTGCTTTCTTTTACACCCTTAACCGTCCCGGACGCCTCCCTGGCCCTTTCAGCCAGTTCAGTATTAACCTGGATCTGGCTTTCATCCCGGGCGTCCAGTTGAACCTGCCGTTTCTTTTGCGGCGTACCGCAGCCAGTCGCCATAACAAAGATCAAGAACACCGCCAGTAGGAGCAGGAAGTGCTGTTTCTTCAACATATCAACCTTCTCCTATCCCTTTGGCTTGAAGAACAGTGCCGCTAAAAAGCCAAAGATAATTGCGGAGGAAATGCCCGCACTGGTTACTTCAAATATTCCCGTCAGAATTCCGATCAGGCCCGTACTTTCGGCCTCCGTCAGCGCCCCGTGCACCAGGGCGTTTCCAAAGCTGGTGATGGGTACGGTAGCACCCGCGCCGGCAAAGTCGATTAGCGGTTCATAGAGTCCCAGGCCGTCCAGGACGGCGCCTGAAACCACCAAGATGCTCATGGTGTGGGCCGGGGTGAACCGCCCTACATCGAGCAGCAGCTGCCCCACAACACAGATAAGCCCGCCTACCACGAAAGCCCAGAAATAGGTTTCCAAAAGTACACCCCCTACATTATTCGGATTCTATGGAAACAGCATGGGCGATACAGGGAATACTCTCTTTTTGCTGGTAGGAAAGGGGGGATAAAAGTGCGCCTGTGGCCACAATCATAACCTTTTTCAACTCACCCCTTTTAAGCCTGTTCAGAATATGCCCGTAGACAACCGAGGCCGAACAGCCGCACCCGCTCCCCCCCGCCATGACAGCAGGCTGATCTTCGCCGTAAATCAGCAGGCCGCAGTCAACAAAAACTTTTTCGGGAATCTCCAGGCCATGTTTCTTTAAAAGATCCCCAGCAATTTTATAGCCGACCTTTCCCAGGTCACCGGTGGCGATCAGGTCGTAATACCCGGGTGAAATCTGCATGTCCCTGAAATGGGCCATGATTGTGTCTACAGCCGCCGGGGCCATGGCACCGCCCATGTTGAAGGGATCGTTTACCCCCATATCGACAACCCTGCCGATGGTGGCAGAGGTGACCTTCGGTCCGTCTCCCTCCGGACCGAGTAAGGCGGCGCCCGCGGCGGTCACCGTCCACTGGGCCGTGGGAGGCTTCTGGGAACCGTATTCCGTGGGATAGCGGTACTGCTTCTCAGCTGCCGAATTATGGCTGGATGTCCCGCAGAGCACGTAGCGGCCCGCCCGGCTGTCGACAATCAGGGAAGCCAGCGCCAGGCCTTCCATAGAAGTGGAGCAGGCGCCGTAGAGCCCTAAAAAGGGAACCGCCAGGGTCCTGGCGGTAAAACAACTGCTGATGATCTGGTTCAACAGATCCCCGCCGAGGAAAAACTGTATATCCTGCTTCTGCAGGCCAGCTTTGTGGATGGCCATTTCACAGGCCTCTTCCAGCATCTTTTTTTCCGCCTTCTCATAACTGTCCTGCCCCACCCACAGATCGCCGTGGAGAAGGTCAAAATCCTCCGCCAGGGGGCCTTCGGCCTCAAAGGGCCCTCCCACCACGGCTGAGGACAGGATAACCGGCCTGTTCAGAAAAACCCAGGTCTGATGTCCCTGCAGCATTCTAAAAACCCCCAAGCATGGTGATGCCAGTCTTGATCAGGCCGATGATAAAGGCAGCAAAGACTCCATAAACAATCACGGACCCAGCCAGTTTGAACATTTTGGCGCCAACACCGAGGACAAATCCCTCGGTCCTGTGCTCTATGGCCGATGAGGCAACTGAATTGGCAAATCCTGTAACAGGTACTGCCGTACCGGCGCCGGCCCACTGGGCAATATGGTCGTAAACACCCGCAACTGTCAGGATGACTGAGATCATAATCATTACGGCAACGGTGGGGTCCCCTGCTGTCTTTTCGGTAAAATCAAAGTTCCAGATAAAAAAATCCTGCACGGCCTGTCCCAAAAGACATATCCCGCCTCCCACTAAAAAGGCTTTGAGGCAGTTGAACAGGACCGGCCGCTTGGGTTCCCTGGCTTTGGCAAATTCTTGATATTCCTGTTGTACCGGTGTCAGCTTCTTCATTTTTTTGTCGGACATGGTCCACCCCTATCTTGTCAACAATGGCTCCAGTTCCCGCACAGCCTGCTCCAGCAGGCGGGCTGATTCGGCGTACATTTTCCCGGCCTCCGGGTTTCTTGTGGCCAGGGCGTACAATTCACAGTCCGCCTGGCATTTTTTCAGGCTGGCGTAAACCCTTTCCCTGGCCCTGGGTTTGGGCACCTGGATGGAGTCGTCAAAGAGGTCCAGGTAAAGCTGGCCCAGGGAGTCCACCTGGGCCAGGAAAACGTTTTCCGGCGCCACTCCGGCTTTAGCCAGCTCCGTATGCAGCCAGCGCCTGTTCAGCCCCATGGCCGCCAGCGGTTCATCCATGATGACGCCGTCCAGCATGACTGTCTGGGGCACGCTTTCCCGGCCCACATCAAGCCCAAGGGTCTTAGGTGTGGCGGGCTGCTTTTCTTTATTAAGCAGTACGCTGAGCTCCCCGTCCGGTTCCAGAACGGCAAACTCCACATCGGCAAAATTAAAGACATTCTTTTTCCGCAGCTGACCCAGCAAGTCCTCAGCGGTCAGCCGGGACTCCAGCAGCTTGTCTTCCAGGACTTTGCCGTGGTTAATTAAAACAATCTCTTTGCCCCGAAGGATGTCCCTGACCGCCTTGTACTTGATCCCCAGCAGGTAGAACAGTGCCGGGAATACAGTCCAAACCCCCAGGGCAACCAACCCTACGGTAAAGTTTTGGACCATATTCAAAGAAAGCGCGGCTGCAATCACCCCTATGGCGATCCCTGTAACCAGGTCAAAAAATGTCGGGCGGGAGGTCAGCCTCTTCCCTATCAGCCGGACCAGGAGCAGGGTTAGGATAAATAAGCCCGCGGAGCGAAGCAAAGTGTTTAGCCACTCTGACATGAGCTACCCCTTGTCTGGCAGTTTAAAAACCTTTATACTGGGGTTCCTCGAACTCTAGATTACTAAGCCTTTTTTCCATCTTCTCAATTACCTGGCCAACCCTCCGGGCATTTTTTAGAAGCAAAGCATTGGCCTCCTCGTTTCCACCTGACTGGGCAAAGGTTTCCAGGTTGGCCTGGATCCCTTTCAGTTCCGCCAGGGTTTGCTTGACCTGAGCACCGACGGTCATGGAGCAACACCTCTTAAACTTATTCTGTATTTTTAAAGGCCTTAATATGCAAATAGAAGTACCGGATCCTTTAAGATCCGGTAGAACGTGGAACAGGGTTACTGGTAACCCCTGTACTGGGGCTCTTCATTTTCAATTTCCGCGATTCTATGCTCCAGGGAGTCCACAAGAGCTTTGGCCTGCCGGGCAGCACTGCTGTAAAGCTCTTTGGCTTTCTGATTCTGGGTCTGGAGGGCAAAGCTCTCCAGGTTTGCCTGGGCGCTTTTTAAGCTGGCCAGGGTCTGCTTGACCTGGGATGAAACCGTCATAAACACGACCTCCTGAACGTTTTCTCCTCCCTAATGGTCCCCAGCAGAAAACTGTTTTATCCGCAGTTCAAATAATTAAACTGGGACTATCTAAATTCTCAATCTGCAAAATTTTACCCCTGTACCATTAAATATATTACAGCAGGAAAGGGGCAGCCGGCCTCCCTTTTATAAAGAAATAAGCCTCCCTATGCAGAGAGGCCTTCGCCAGCACTCACCCAATTACTTTGTTAGTAAGTCGGGCAGGAATGTCACTACCTGGGGAAAGGCAATGAGTACGGCCAGCAAGATGACGATGGCCGCCAGGAAAGGCCAGATCCCCTTAAAGATGACCTCCAGGGGCACATCAGGAGCGACCCCCTTAATCACATATACGTTCATACCTACAGGCGGCGTAATCACGCCCATAGCTACGACCAGGACGATGACCACCCCAAACCAGATCGGGTCGTAACCCAGCGTGTTAACCACAACGGGATAAAAAATGGGTATGGTCAGCAGGACCATGGCCAGGGCGTCGATAAAACAGCCCAGGACCAGGTAAATTAAAAGGATAACACCCACCACGGCAAAGGGAGGCAGGGACAGGGCACCGGCCCAGTTGGCCAGCTCAAAGGGGATCCTGCTCACGGCCAAAAACCGACCAAAAATGACGGCCCCGGCAACCATGAACATGATCATGGCCGTAGTCCGTGTGGCATCCAGCAGGGACCTTTTAAAATTCTCCCACGTAAGGCGCCTTCCCAGCAGGGATACCAGCAGCACCCCGCCAGCCCCGACGGCTCCCGCCTCCGTAGGGGTAAACCAGCCGGCAAAGAGGCCGCCGATGGAGAGAGTAAAAACTAACAGGACCTCCCCCAGTCCGCCTTTTAAAGCCTCCAGTCTTTCCTTCCAGCTTGACTTTGTTCCGGCCGGCGCCAGGGCTGGCTTGCGGGCGGCAAGCAGGTAGACCACTCCCATATACAGCAGCATCAACAGGATCCCCGGAACAATACCCGCCATAAAGAGCTTGCCGATGGATTGTTCCGTGGCCATGCCGTAAACAATAAAGATTACGCTGGGCGGGATCAGGATCCCCAGGACGCCGCCGGCCGCGACGCTGGCCGTGGCCAGTGAAGTATCATATTTGTATTTCTTCATTTCCGGCAGGGCGATGGCACCCATTGTTGCCGCCGTGGCCGTGTTTGAACCGCAGATGGCGCCGAAAATGGCGCACGCCGCCTGGGTAGCGATGGCCAGCCCGCCGGGATAGTTGCCAATCAGCTTGTAAGCAAAAACATAGAGCCTGCTCCCAATTCCGGAGTAATAAGCTAGAAAGCCCATCCAGACAAACATGCCAATTACGCTTAGGGAGTAGGATGAAAAGTTATTAAAGATCTCCTTGGCCACCATGCTGAAGGCCGCGGGTGTGGAAACCAGAAGGCTGAACCCGGCAAAGCCCACCAGGGCCATGGCGAAGGCAATGGGCATCCGCAGGACCAGCAGACCGAAGAAGGCCGCGATACCGGTAGCACCGGCTACGAGAGTGCTCATCGATTCAGAACCACCTTTTTAATCGATTCAATGGTTTTAACCAGCAGTACCAGACACAGGGCCAGGAGGCCCAGGGCTATAAGGTAGATAAAATAGTAGAAGGGCACCTGGGCCGTGGGTGAAACCACCCCATTGACCGCCATACTGTGGGCGTAGCTGCCGAGATGCCAGGCAGCCAGGCTCCAGAACAGGAAAGCACAGAGATTCACGGCGGCGTCCACGCAGGCCTGTGCTCTCCGGGGCAGCCGGTCAGCCACAAAGGTCACGGCAATATGGCCGTTCTGCACGGCACAGTAAGCCAGGGCCAGGCCAATCACCGCGGCCGTTAAATAGCCGGCAAGCTCGTAGGTCCCCAAAATCGGCCGTTTTAACAGACTCCGGGAGAGGATGTTGGTAATTATCAGGACCATTACAAACACCAGGCAAAATCCGGCCAGTCTGTCCAGCAAGCGGCTGAAGCCGGTGACGAATCCTGCGAATTGCTTCATTTCGGTTTACCTCCCAATTTCACTTTTTTCTAATCCTGCTCCGGTTTTCTTACTCTTGTTAATACTGCTGGTTGTATTTCTCCGCCAGTTCTTTAACCAGATCCAGCGTTTCCTGACCCGGCAGGCCTTTTTCCTTCATTCTTGAAACAAACTGTCCCTGGACGGGCGAAACAAGGCTAATCCAGCGGTCCGCCTCTTCCTGGGGCAGGTGGATTACTTCCATACCGTGGGTTTCAACAGCCCACTTCAGGGCGGCTTCATTCTGTTTATCCCACAGCCCCATGGCTACTTTTTCAAAATACTCTTCATTAACCCTTTCGATGGCCGCTTGAACTTCCAGAGTCAAAGCATTCCACTGGTCGAGGTTCATGGTAATAAAGAACAAAGTATTGTAAAGAAAAGGCGTTATGGTTAAATAATCGGTTACCTCGGCATGCTTCCAGCCCTGCAGCACTTCCACAGGACCAAGGTTCCCCTGGACCACTCCTTTGGACAGGGCTTCGTAGGCATCAGACTGGGGCATGGCAACCGGGTTTGCTCCCAGCAGCTGTAAAGTTTGAGCACTGAGACCGGTAGCCCTAATGGCCATTCCCTGAAGATCGCTGTGACTGCGGACCGGAACTTTGGTAAACAAGTCACCGGAACCCGTGGTGAAAACCATCATTAGTTTTGTGTCCTGAACTTCTGCGGGATTTAATTGCTTAATTCCTTCCCAGGCGACCTTGCTTGACACTTTGGAGTTTTTGTAAATCACACCCGGCAATTCGAAAGCCTCCAGCAACGGAAAGCGCCCCCTGGTATAGGAAAAGCAGGAAAGACCCAGATCGGCAATCCCGTTCACCACTCCGTCGTAAATCGCGTCCGCCTGCAGCAGGGTCTGATTCGGGTAGCTGGTAATCTTAACCTGGCCGTTAGTAGCCTCTTCAATGGCTTTAGCCCAGGGCTGGATCAGTTCCACCTCAGCCGGGTGGCTTCCCGGGAAAAAGTGCGCCAGTTTGAGTTCGACTGTGGCTTGACCTGCCCCCTGCGTTTGAGGTGACGACGAGCAGCCGCTAAAAGAAAGCAACAGCAGCAGCGCCAGGCCTATTACACCTGCCCTTTTGAATCCGGAGAACCTGCCTTCCTTACCCCAAAACCTTACCTTCACTTTTCCTCATCCTCCTTTTTTACCAAACAAAAAAAACTCCCGTAGGAGTTTCAAGAACTGCAGCCACGCCTTTATCCGGCTAAAATCAACGCCGGGTTAGATCTGGCGGAATGCCGCCTTTCCTGTTCCTACCGTCCTGCTATCCTACCATTTGTAAAAAATTTTGGGTCTGTCTTGCTACCGTCTGCTACCGTCCTACTTGTGAGCTACCCACTGCCGTCACTATAAAAGTGTTTACATCCTTCCTATGCCCATTTATATTTCGGCATTGACGATAAATTTCCTGCCATAGAAAAAAATTTATTTAAAATTTTATTATGGATGCCGTGTATTTGTTACTTATTGGCAGAGAGGCGTTACACAGACGTTTGCAGCAGGTGAGCCAGTAAGCTCTTTATTACTATAATTTATCAATGAATGAATATTTCTTTTCAATAATAACGTTTATATAAAAAATAACATTTATATAAAGAACCATGCGAAAAACTTAGATACCAAAATATGTTAAATAATAAAATTATATTTATATTTAAGTTATATCCTATATATAAATAAACTTGTTCCACCACTAAACCACTTTATAATCAGGCAAGCCATAATTTACAGCTTGATTCAAATAATAAATATCTTATTATAGTTTTAGATACCCGGCAATCTACTTTTTAACTATAATAAGGAAGGGAGATACTACTCAATGCGGAAAATTATAGTACTATTTATGACTCTTTTGATGTCACTCACGCTTTCAGCCGCAGCATATGCCGGTACGGTAGTAAAAGAGATTACATTTTACGGCAATGCCCAGCAAGGCTCCATTGGAGATGGCATCCGGGGCTATTCCTGGTATCATTCCAAGGCCGATCCAGCGGAACCGGTAGATATTAAAAGTTTAATTAAAAAAATAATTGATTACCCGGACAGGGTTGTCGTAAAGGGTATAACCTACCACAAGGGGCATCCCAATTATAAAACAGTAAAACACATCTCTTTTTATAAGCGGAACGGAAAAATCTATTGCAATCATCCAAGCCATTCTTACAAAAATGCCAACCAAAAGGGTGAATGGTTCTACTACATCGACGACAATGGTGTAAAGCATTACTTCTACCTGGACCCAGACCTGGAATACGAATGGGGCCATTACAAAGATAAGGATGGTATTACCCAGTACTATTACGTAATTAAAGGCTGGAAAACAAACTAAAGCCGAAAGAAATACCGGTAGAAAATTAACACTGAATTTTAACCCCTGCCTTGATCACTCGAGGCAGGGGTTTCATTTCACCTGTATGCTCTGCTGCATGCTATGCCGCCTGCCGTCTTACGGAAGTCTCCTGTCCAATCTATATAGGTTCGAAGATTGAGGCAGCTTTTTTCATCTAACCAAAAGCCCGGTTAAAACTCCTCTTCCACTTTGTAAGGTGTGATTGTACAGGGATCTTGCGCTCCAGGGTGGAATACGGCCTGATTATTACAGTATGTAACTCTGGTATGTTTTTTTAGATTTTGATAGAATTCTTATATGGTTTAACCGATAAGTAACCGATCTTTAAGTTAAAGAATAATTCATGGAAGATGCCTTTGGCAATGTTTAGAATGTGATAACTATATTAGTCAAGGACACCGATAATACGTCCTCAAGACAGGGAGATAGCCTATGGACCAGAATACCAGCTTAAAAATTAGCGATCCTATTAATATTTTTACAAAATGCCTTAATTTTGCAGGGAGGCTATTCCAGGAACAGGCAAATCTTGACTGGGTTCCCGGCTGGCTTATGACAACCCTGGGTATTAACAGCTGTGCCCTGGGAATCCTTCAAGAGCAACACTATGTGGTTTATTTTACCTGTGATAACAATACCCATACCTATACTGTAAAGTTTGACGCGGTCGATCTCTGCTGTTCCAGCCAGGATTTTTCCGGGGAAACCTTTTCTTGCTCCGGAAGTACCTGCCCTGTAATTAATTGTGTATTTGAGAAACATGAACAAGCAGGCTTGAAGATTACCTGTTCGCCCATGGGCGGCGGAAAAGGCTTTTTGCTCGTTTCCGCTGCAGAAAGCCTGCTTAATTATGGCCCCTTTCAAGAATTGTTGAAGTCATTTGTAAATACAATCGCTTCCGTCTGCAGTACCGGCAAGAGCAAAACTCAAAACGCATCCTATTTTCTTCCCTCTGAGGACATGGCGCAAATGTGGTCGGAAATGCTGGCGGGACTATCCCATGACTTAAGAACACCCCTGGCCTGTATCAAGGGTTACGTCACTACTTTACTCAGGGAAGACGTAACATGGGATCAACTTGCCCAAAAGGAATTCCTAAATATTATTGCTGAAGAAACCGACCATATTGAGAGTTTGATTAATAACCTGCTGGATTCCGCCACCTTAAGCTGGAAAGGTGAAATAGAACTGAAGAAAGAAGCGGTTTTAATACCCCAAATCGTCAATAAAGTACTCAAAGATTCTTCCTACCGGACCAAGAACCATCAATTTACCGTATTGTTTCCAAAACACTTTCCGTACGTAGAAGCGGATCCCGTAAGAATTGAACAGGTTATTCGCAACCTTGTGGACAATGCAGTCAAGTATTCCATGGAAGAAACCAGAATAACCATTAAGGGAGAAGTTGCACCCGGGGAAGTTATTGTATCCGTAGCTGATCAGGGCATTGGTATTGATGACGAGCATTTAAACCGGCTGTTCGAAAAGTTTTTCCGGGTAAACACCAATAACCAGGAACATCAAAAGGGAATGGGACTGGGCTTACCTCTAGCCCGTCAGATAATAATCAGCCACGGTGGTAAAATCTGGGCAAAAAGCAAGCTGGGTCAGGGTACCACTTTTTACTTCACATTGCCCTGCTGCCAGCCTGAAAGCTTAACTGAACTACCGTCCGGCCTGAGCACGGGGGGTTTTGGTGATGAAGCATAAAAGGATCTTGATCGTGGATGACGAACCCCGCCTGGTACGGCTGGTAAAGGTCAACCTTTTGGCCAGCGGGTATGAAGTGGGCGTCGCCGCTGACGGGAAAACAGCCATAGCGATGCTGGAAGCTTCCAGCTACGATTTGGTGATCTTGGACATAATGCTTCCCGGCTCCTTCAACGGTTTTGAGGTCTGTAAAAAAATCAGGGAGTTTTCCGATGTTCCCATTATCATGCTGACAGGCCGGGCCCGTGAACAGGACCGGATCCGCGGTTTTGACGTGGGGGCCGATGATTACTTAACCAAACCCTTCAATGTCGAGGAACTGTTGCGACGGGTAAAGGCAGTCCTCAGAAGGACCTCTCAACCGGAAAACGTTCCGAAATGCCCCATTTATACAAACGGTGACCTGGTCATTAATACCGCCCAAAGGCGGGTCTTCATAAGGGGCAAGGAAGCAAAGCTGACCGCCACAGAGTATCAGATCCTGTATCACCTGGCATGTAACGCGGGGAAAGTACTTACCCATGAAGATTTACTGACCCGGGTATGGGGTGCCGAATACCGCAATGAACTGCACTACCTCAGAAATTATATTAGTAGCATTCGCAAAAAAATTGAGGATGACCCCGGTAAACCAAGGTATATTCTAGGAAAGCATGGCATCGGCTACCACCTGGCTATCGAATAATATAGAACAAAAAGGTAGCCTTTAAACCCTGCCAGATTAAGGCAGGGTTTTTTATGAAATTTTTATATTTGCGCCTCTTATATTTAATTTCTTGTGAAAAAATTATATTATTGATCTTTTTTTTATGATTTCTTTACGAATTACCAATTAAAATAGTTCTTTAGAACCAAAAAAGTTACTGGTTACCGGTGGCTGATTTGGATTTTTGGGGGTTATTGATGCACACTCGCGAAGAAGTCCTGGAAAAAGCTAAAGAAGAAAGAGTGAAATTCCTTCGCTTACAGTTCACCGATACCTTCGGTTCGTTGAAAAACATCGCCGTTACATCGGAGGATCTGGAACGGGCTATGGCCGGCCAGATTTCCTTCGACAGCTCTGCGGTGGATGGAGTGATAGGCGGCCTTGAACAGGATATTCTCCTGCGTCCGGACCTGTCTACATTTATTGTATTTCCCTGGCGGCCTCGCGATGAAGCGGTGGCTCGCTTCATTTGTGATATTGCCAATCCCGACGGCTCTCCTTACCGGGGCTGCTCACGCAGCGTTTTGAAACAAGTTCTAGAAGAAGCCGCCCAGATGGGTTTTGATGTCTGGCTGGGTGCGAAGGTAGGATTTTATCTCCTGCATACTGATAACAAAGGCAACCCCACCATTAACACCCATGATAAGGCCGGCCTTTGCGACTTAACCCCCTTCGATTTGGGAGAGAATGCCCGCCGGGACATCGTCCTGACCCTGGAAGAAATGGGCTATAATATCGGCTACAGTCACCACGAGGCAGGGCCCGGGCAGCACAAAATCGCTTTAAAGGTAGATAATGCCCTGGATACTGCTGACAAGCTGGTAACCTTCAAATATATTGTACGTACCATTGCCCAACGGCATGGCCTGTACGCTTCTTTTATGCCCAAGCCACTAAACGGCATGCCCGGCTCAGCGCTGCACCTGCATTTATATCTACATCCCAGGGAAGCAGGACACCTTACAGACCTGGAACACCCTATGCCGCAAGACCAGTGGACCGGGCATTTTATTGCAGGCATCCTGAAACATGCCCGGGCCAACACCGCAATTACCAACCCCCTTGTTAACTCTTACAAACGTTTGCAACCCAGCGACCCGGCGGCACCTGTATATGTAGCCTGGTCGGAAGAAAACCGCAACTCAATACTCAGGGTCGTTGCTCACCACGGGCAAGGTACCCGCGTGGAAGTACGAAACCCGGATCCCGCCTGCAACCCGTATCTTGCCCTGGCTGTAATTCTAAAAGCAGGTTTGGACGGCATCCGGCAAAAACTTCCACAGCCACCCCCCCTTTCCGGATCCAACAACCAGCGTCAAGAAGCACAGGTCTCCTATCTGCCCCGCAGCTTAGAAGAGGCTCTGCGCGAGCTTTCCGCTGACCAGCTGGTCCGGGATACCCTGGGTGATTATATTTACCGCAGTTTCCTTAGAGCCAAATCTGATGAATGGGAACGTTTTCAGGCGGTTGTCCATCCCTGGGAACTGAAAGAATATCTTAATTCATTTTAATTAATAATGTTGGTGGAGGTGATGTAAGTAAACAAAGTATTATTTTGTAAATGTGCCGGTTTGAAAAGGATCCAACTGAGTTTGGGATCAACATGGTGAATCACAAACTGGTCTGGCTTCTTTTCAAACCGGCACTTCAAAAAAGGCGCCAACTTAAAAGCATTAGGGAACAACAGAGGAGGTAATTATTGTGAAGGCACCAGAACAGGTTATTAAAGATGTAATGGAGCAGGTTACCAGAAGGAATCCCAACGAGCCGGAGTTCCACCAGGCAGTTTGGGAAGTCCTTGAATCCCTAACGCCGGTCATTGAAAAACACCCCGAATTTGTAGAAGCAGGCATCCTGGAGAGAATAGTAGAGCCTGAACGGCAGATTGTTTTCAGAGTGCCTTGGGTTGACGACAACGGCCGGGTTCATGTCAACCGTGGTTTCAGGGTTCAGTTCAACAGCGCCATCGGACCCTACAAAGGCGGCCTGCGCTTCCATCCCTCAGTAAACCTGGGGATCATCAAGTTCCTTGGCTTTGAACAAACATTCAAAAACTCCCTTACCGGTTTACCCATTGGAGGCGGCAAAGGCGGAAGTGATTTCGATCCAAAAGGAAAGTCGGAATATGAAATCATGCGTTTTTGCCAGAGCTTCATGACGGAGCTTTACCGGTATGTGGGCGCGGACGTGGATGTCCCGGCCGGCGATATAGGGGTTGGCGCCCGGGAAGTTGGCTATATGTACGGAATGTACAAGAAGCTTACAACCCTTTATCACGGCGTTTTTACAGGCAAAGGTATTTCCTATGGCGGCAGCCTGGGCAGAAGAGAGGCTACAGGTTACGGGCTGCTCTACTTCGTTGAGGAAATGCTGAAGGATTACGGCGAGTCCATTAAGGGCAAAACAGCAGTTATCTCAGGTTCCGGAAATGTGGCCATCTACGCGGCAGAAAAGGCCCAGCAACTGGGCGCCCTGGTAGTGGCTATGAGTGATTCCAACGGCTATATTTATGATCCTGACGGCATCAAGTTAGATACTATTAAGCAGATCAAAGAAGTTGAAAGAAAGAGGATCAAAGAATATCGCAATTATCACCCCTCAGCCCAGTATCACGAAGGTTCGAAGGGGATCTGGACAGTTAAGTGCGACCTGGCCCTTCCCTGCGCCACCCAAAACGAAATCGATGAGGAATCAGCCAAAATACTTGTGGCAAACGGCGTAATGGCGGTGGGAGAAGGTGCCAATATGCCCTCCACTCCGGAAGCAATCAAAGTATTTCAAGATAACAAGGTCCTCTTCACCCCCGCTAAGGCATCCAACGCGGGCGGCGTAGCCACTTCGGCTCTGGAGATGACCCAGAACAGCATGAGGCTCTCCTGGACTTTTGAAGAAGTAGATGCTAAATTAAAGGACATTATGGTCAGAATCTACCGTCAAACCAGCAAGGTAGCAAAGGACTACGGTTTTGAGGGCGACCTGGTTAGAGGCGCGAATATCGCCGGATTCCTTAAAGTTGCCGATGCCATGATGGCCCAGGGGATTGTCTAAAGCTTATTCCAATAAAACATAATCACACATATGCAGGGCAATCACCACAGCTACAACTATATAATAAAATATAAGGAGCCGGGGCTAATTTAGTCCCGGCCCAATTATTCTTAACTGTTTTTTAAAAACCTGACAATTGTCTCCGCTGCTTCGGCTCTGCTCACAAGCCCTTTGGGGTCGAACCTTCCCTCCACCGGCTCGATCAAGCCCAGAGCCGCAGACAGGACAGCGTGCCCTTTCAAATGTCCTGAAATGTCTTGGGCGTCCTGAAAATCAACCACGTAGATGTCACTTAAGCTGGCTGCTTTATAAAGGCCCATGGAATGGATGACTAAGCGGGCCAAGGTTTCCCGGTTGACCGGCGCCTCAGGATCCGGTTTCTCCCCTGCCTGGATAATGCCGATGCGGGCTGCCTTTTCGTAATAGATCTGATACCACGGCTCCTCACCCCCGGGAGCTACCCCGGTTGACTGGTCAAAGCATCTCACCAGCATGGCGATTAACTCAGCCTGGGTCACGACATCATCAGGCCTGAAATAGCCACTATCCTTAACCACAATGCCGGCGGCTGCCAGCAGCTCCACTGCCTCCCGGGCCGGATGCCCTTCCATGTCACTGAATTCTACTTTAGCTCCCTCTGGCTGAACAGGCTGGCCTTGTCCATTAAGGGTCTGACCGGTGAAGGCATCCAGCATCTCAAAATTGAGGTTGGGCTGGTAATAGACCAGGTGAATTTTGCCCTCCTGATCCGGCTTTCCCCAGTAGTTTTCCTGGAGCCACAATCTCAGGTAGCCTGCCTTGAGAGGGGCTTCCTCCAGGTATTTGCGGGCTGCTTCTTCCCGGCTGATAATCCCTTCGGGCTTGGGAAAGACCAGATCCCACCAGGTCATCTGGTAGGAAGTAATTTTCCCCGTGGCGCTGTTCACTTCCACATAAAAACCGTTAGCCGGGAATTTCACATCATTGACCAAGCGGGTATATTTAATTGCGTAGGAGCGGATAACCGGCTCTTCCCTGAGGGGCAGCACCGGTCCCGGCATAGGCTGGACTGATTCAAAGAGCACCTGCCCCCACCTTGCCGGCTGGTTTTTCTTGATAAATTCTTCGGCAATGCGGCGGGCTTCTTCCTCGCTGTACTTAACCTCCTGCTCTTTATAATCCTCGTAAATATCTTCATAGAATCTGAAGGCAATCAGGTCACCATTAACGGCGTCAATGGTAACATTCAGCCCGCCGCTGGAGGAATTGTCCCCCGGCTGCCAGTAAAAATTCCAGTATTTGTTCTTCTTGAACATGTAATCCTGCTCCAGCCTGCTGCTGGATAAGACATAACCTGCTGGAATCTCTACAGCAGACTTCGCCTTTTCCAGGGCCTTCTCCCTGGTCAGCAGGTTCTTCAGTTCGTCCACCGCCACTTCCTCGGCCGGGGTGAGCTGGATACTCTCCTCCAGGGAGTAAACTGCCCCGGCGTCAGCACCACCGCCAGCTCCGAAGCCATAATAGTTTTCCATTTCCTCATTCAACAGCTTGCCGGTGAGGGCGTCTATGAGCACTTGCCGCCGGTTCTCCGGCTGGCGGTAGACCAGTTTTACAGGCACGTCCATACCGTAGGGCGCATAGGGGCGAAAGTAGTTCAGTTCAGGGGCCGCCTCAGTTATAAAGATTTGCCTGGCCTGGGGCAGGCTGATTTTGGTAACCGGAGGCGGGAAATCCTTAGTGTCCTCCCAGTTCAAATCAAACCGGATAACTTCACCGGTATCCCCATTTACCGTAACATTAATCCCGTTAGCCTGGTAGAGCATACCTCCAATGACCCTGGCGTAGTTGAAGTTGTACTCCACAGCCCCGCGCTCTTTAAAGGATAAGGGCGGAATATAGTCGCGCCCCTGCTGCAGGACGGTTTCCTTAAAGCGTTCCGGGTGCAGTTTCTGGATAAAGGACTCAGCTACGGCCTGGGCTTTCTCCCTGGTATAGGCGGGCAGCCCCCGGTATTCAGCCCCGGCAACCGGCGGCAGCCACTTATACATACTCCAGATCTCACCCGTATCGCTGTTTACCCTTACACTCAACTCACCGCCCTCCATGCCGCTCCGGTACCAGCGCAAATCCCAAAAAGAATTCTGCTCCGAATGAGTGAAACCAGTGGTAAATTGGTCCAGTTCCGCGGGGATCTTAAAGGCCTCCCTGGCGATCTGGATAGCCTGCTCCAGGCTGATGGCTGCCTGCTCCCCATTGCCTGCATTTCCCCCGTTAACCGCTGCATTTGTTTCAATTGCCCTCTCCCTTTTACCGTCCACAGGGGCAAGCTCAGCCCCGGCCACACTCCGGGCGATACAGAAAAAGCCCAGGACCAGAGATAATAGAACAACCCCGGCAGTCCAACTCCGCTTCACCTTTTTTCCCTCCTTTGTTAGTTGACTGAGCAATACCCGTCAGACTAAGATGTCCACCAGGCGCGGTGCAATCCTGCTCACCGCTGCAGCCAGTACGGCCCTGGTGGTCTCCTTTAAAGGAGGCAGCTGACCGTCTTGCGCACCTTGGAACAGGCTCTGGCCGCAGGCAATGGCTACATGGTTGCGTGCCCAGTCTAAAACCAGATCTGCGTCGACCTTTTAAAAACAATCTTGTCCGGCAGCCCGGCAACTTTCCCAGTAAGCCAGGCTCGTAATCACCCCCCGAAGAAAATTATAGGTAATATTTACCATTAAATACGCCGATAAAAAATACAGGTGATTAACCCTGCTTGTAAATTTCCTGGAATAAGGCAGACAAAACTGTGATAAAACTGAAAGATCATAATCTATCTTAAAACATTGGACGATTAAAGGATGGGGAAAGTTCTGTGAAAAGTAACCTGAAGGCTGTTTTTTTAAGTGAAAGGACCGGGGCTGTGTTCACCGGCTGCTCATTATAAAAATGAAGGACCGGGTAATCAGGATCTGGTTTCCCTGGACCTGACCCGGGTCAGGTCCAGGGTCCGCTGTTATAATTCATTTGCATTCTAAAATGATGTGTTTGTTTTATTCAGCCAGCTTTTCCCGCAGAATTGCATTGACCATGCCGGGATTGGCCTGCCCCCTGGTAGCCTTCATCACCTGGCCCACTAAAAAACCGATGGCCTTTTCCTTACCGGCCTTAAAATCCGCCACTGATTTGGGATTCTTGGCGATAACTTCAGCAATAATCTGGCTCAACTGGCCCTCGTCGGATATTTGGAACAGCCCCTTTTCCTTTACGATCTGGTCCGGATCCTTGCCCTCCACAAACATCACTTCAAACACTTCTTTGCCCATCTTATTGCTGATGGTGCCCTTATCGATCAACTTCAGCAGGGAAGCCAAACCGCCGGGGGTGATCTTAGCTTCACTCAGCTCCAGATTACGGGCGTTCAATAACCGCAACAGCTCGCCCATGATCCAGTTGCTGACGGTTTTGGCATCGGGGTATTCCTTCAGTGTGGCGTCAAAGAACTCAGCCAGGGCCAGGGAACTGGTAATTACGCCGGCATCGTAGGCCGGCAGTCCATGCTCTTCAACCAGCCGTTTCCTGCGGGCATCGGGCAATTCCGGGATGGTTGCCCGGATCTCTTCTATCCACTCAGGCGTCAGCTCTATCGGAGCCAGTTCGTGCTCCAGAAAACACCTGTAATCCGGGTTTTCCTTGCTGCGCATGGTTACGGTTACGCCGAGGTCTTCATCCCAGGCGCGGGTTTCCTGAACAACCATTCCCCCGTCCATCAAGACCTCGATTTGCCTTTCCACTTCATAATCAATGGCCCGCTGCACCGCACGGAAGGAATTCATATTCTTTATTTCTGTTTTGGTACCCAGGGTCGTAGTTCCAACAGGGCGAACCGAGACGTTGGCATCACAGCGCAGGGAACCCTGCTCCATCTTAACATCGGAGACGCCGGCATATTCCAGGATTGCCTTCAGCTTCTCCAGGTAGGCTTTTGCCTCTTCCCCCGAGCTTATCTGTGGTTCCGATACTATTTCAATGAGGGGGATCCCGGAGCGGTTATAATCCACATAAGAACAATAGGCAGTGGTGATAGATCCCCCTGCATGGGCCAGTTTTCCGGGATCCTCTTCGAGATGAGCCCTGGCTATGTTAACCCGTTTAATCCGGCCGTTCAGGTCCAGATCAAGGTAGCCATTATAGGCGATGGGCCGGAATACCTGTGAGATCTGAAATCCCTTGGGCAGGTCGGGATAATAGTAGTTTTTCCGGTCAAACCAGGTATAGGTCCCTATTTCACAATTTAACGCCAGACCAGCCTTAACAGCCAGCTCTACAGCTTTTTTATTCAAAATACCCGTAGCGCCGGGAAGTCCCAGGCAGACAGGGCAGACCTGGGTATTGGGCTCCTTGCCGAACTCCGTGGAACAGCCGCAAAACAGCTTCGTCTCCGTCTTCAATTCCACGTGGACCTCCAGGCCGATAACTGCTTCGTATTTACTCATCACGATCCCCCTATAATCTATGGTTAACGGATCAAGCCCGGTTTCGTCCGGTTTGTTCCAAACTTTGCTCCAGAGCATAGCCTGCCCTGAGCAGTGTTCCCTCGTCAAAATGCCGGGCGATGAGCTGCAGCCCAACAGGCAGCCCGTCCACCAGGCCGATGGGCAGGGACATGGCAGGCAAGCCGGCCAGGTTGGCTGGAGCGGTAAAGATATGGGACTGGTAACCAGCCAGGGGATCGTCCTTTAGCTCCCCTTTTTTATAAGCAGTTGCAGGGCTGGCAGGAGTTAAAAGGCAATCGAACCTTTCGAAAGCCCGGGCAAAATCCTGTTTGATCAAAGTCCGGACCTTTAAAGCCTTGACGTAGTATTCATTATAGTTACCGGTACTTAAGGCATAAGTACCAATCATAATCCGTTTCTTCACCTCGGCCCCGAAACCCCGGCCGCGGGTCCTCTTGAACATGCCCAGGACATCTTCAGCATCCTCCCTCAAACCGTACCTGACCCCGTCGTAGCGGGCCAGGTTGGAGCTGGCTTCAGCAGAGGAAATGATGTAGTGGGCCGGCAGGGCGTAATCCGTGTGGGGCATGCTTACCTCTTCACAAAGGGCGCCCATTTCCTCCAGTTTACGGGCAGCCTCCCGGAGCTTGTCAGCCACCAGGGGCGCCAGGCCAGCCCCGAAGTACTCCACGGGCAGGCCAATCTTTAACCCTTTAACATCATTTACCAGGTACTTTTTAAAATCGGGTACATCCACCGCGGCAGATGTTGAATCCCTTTCATCGCGGCCACAGATGGTGTTTAAGACCAGGGCCAGATCTGTAACGTCCCGGGTGAGGGGCCCGATTTGATCCAGGGATGAAGCACAGGAAATCAGGCCGTAGCGGGAAACACGTCCATAGGTGGGTTTAAATCCCACCACGCCGCAAGAAGCTGCCGGCTGGCGAAGCGAGCCTTCGGTATCTGACCCTAAAGCAAAAGCTGCCTCCCCCGCAGCTACGGCAGCCGCTGCCCCGCCGTTGGAACCGCCGGGCACGGCCTCAGGGTCTAAAGGGTTAGTGGTGCTGAAAAAGCATGAGTTTTCGGTGGAAATACCCATGCCAAACTCATCCATGTTGCACTTGCCCACAAGTGCGGAACCGGCTTTCTTCATCCTTTCCACAACGGCAGCATCATAGGGAGGAATGAAATTCTCGAGCATTTTGGAAGCACAGGTCGTCCTTACTCCCTCTGTACAAATATTGTCGGCAATAGCCATGGGAATTCCCGCCAGGGGCGAGAGTTCCTCCCCCCGCACCCGTTGTTCATCAACAGCCCGGGCTTGAGCCAAAGCTTCTTCCTCTGTCACTGTTATAAAGGCTTTGGTTTTATCTTCCACCTGGCTGATGCGCTCCAGGTAGGACCTGGTTAATTCTTCGCTGCCGACTTCTTTCCTTGCCAGGAGTTCCCCAAGCCGGCGTACCGATATTGTATGTAAATCCATCAAATACCTCCTGTTCAAACAATACGGGGTACGACAAAGAACCCCTCATCTTCTTCCGGCGCATTGGCCAGGACCAGCTTTTTATCCAGGCTCTGCTGCGGCCTGTCCTCCCTGAAGACGTTCTTGAGCGGGAGAACGTGGGCAGCGGGTTCTATGGCACTGGTATCCAGCTTGTTCAACGGCTCCAGGTAGTCCAGGACGGCGTTAAGGGTTTTGGTCCAGTCTGCCAGCTCTTCCCCTGGCAAATCAAGCCGGCTTAAAAAGGCCAGTTGCTCCACTTCTTTCTCGCTGATTTTCATCATGACACATCCTTCTTTATCCTATAATCCATGCTTTTCAATAATTGTATAAACTTAATTATATTAGAAAACAGGCATTCTGACAATTATCGCTGAACTGCTTTGAAAACCCGGGCGGGACAAGTGGAGCGGAAAAGGGGACAGGTTTACCTGTCCCCTTTTCGCCGGTTTTTATAACAACTGCCCCTGTTTTTTAGCTGCGGACGCCAGCCGGACTGCAGGAAAAAAGAGAGATGAGGCTTCTTCAACCCTGCCAGCGGGCTTCTAATAGATTCGTGAACGGCAGAAACATGCCGGTCTTGCTCTTGTAAAGCCTGTATTCATCGCCGAACTCCTGCTCCATGTATCCCTCTTCTTTTCTGGCCAGCCTGTAGTACAAAAGAAAAAGGATTGGCCACATGATCAGCAGGGGAATTGTCGCCCACTCCAGAAGCATCCCGAAGGTGATCAAAAGGAATCCGGTGTACTGGGGATGACGGATATAGGCATAAATTCCTCCGGTAACCAGCTTGCCTTTACCTTCTTCTTCCCTCCAGTAATGTTTATGGATACTTTTCCAGCCCGAAATAATCAACAGGCCGCCAACCACATACAGTACCAGCCCGGCGTACATGCCCCAGAAGCCAATGTACTGCACCAGGGTATGACCCCAAAAAACTCCCTCAGGCAGCGTGTAACCGAAAATCCAGGTAATCACATACATGCTTAAAGGGATTCCGAACATTTCAAAGGCCAGGGCGACTACAAAAGCCATAAAAGCGCCGGACGGCTTGATCTGGCTCTTTTTATAAAATGGAATAAAACCCAGAAATAAACCAAATACAACAATCCAAGCGGCAACCGCCCACCAGTTACCATAGTGGCTCCATGCGTCTTCCATCAATTCTGCCTCCCACCAGGATTATGAAGCGGAGACCAGTTGCCCCACTCTTATAAAGCGGCTGCGCAATCCACCAGAGACTACCGCCATAATGCTTTAAAAAAGTTAGTGAGGTAAAACTCATGGGTTTTACCGGCAAAATAATCTATCAATCAACCTTGAAAAGCAATTTGCCGGTGAGGTCATAAAACAAAGTTTTCTCCTTCGCTATATTCTATTATACAGAAGTTGCCAAAGGGTTTTATTAAAAAGTTTTGGCAACTTCAACTGCTTCTTCCATTGCCTTGTTAACAATTTCAGCAGCATCCTTCCCAACTATATCTAAGCCTTCGGCACTAATGCTGATCACGTTTTGAATGCCATACAGTGCACATATGGCTTTTATATAAGGTACTCCCATCTCATACTCTTTCGCAAAACCATGGCTGAATTCCCCGCCCCTGGTAGTTATATAAAGCAGCTTTTCTGCTTTGCATAACCCAACGGGTATGCCGTCTTCTTTATAATCAAAGGTTATCCCCTGGACCGAAATCTGTTCTATGTAAACTTTTAATACAGCCGGGAAACTCAAGTCCCAGAAGGGCGCCGCGATTACAATCTTATCTGCGGCAGCAAATTGTTTTGCAAGATTAAAGAGTTCGTGGTCCAGGTTGTTTTCCTGTAATAATTGCTCCCTTAGGGCTAAGGTCTCGCTGGTCAGGTAATTCAACTCCAAATCATACAAATCCAACTGGGTTATGGAGTCTTCGGGATTTTGTTTCTTATATTCTTCAAGAAATCTCCTTGCTATATTCAATGTGCGGGATTGCTCTCCCCGTACACATGCATTGACAAATAGAATTTTCTTCATTTCCTCATCTCCTTCCCAATGGTGTTATAGCTATTAATGCTCTTTTTTACTTGCAGGCCGGCTTAAGGTGATAAGCGACAATCCTTTGATTTCAGTGATCAATGATTTTCGCTTCTTAACATGCATTTCCCTTTATGAATTAGCTTAAATTTTCGGTCTGGAGGGCGCCAGGAAAGTTGTTGATGCGTTACTGGCTTGTTTTGCAAGTTTCTGACATGATAAGGACTGTCCCAGGTATCTTGCCGGAACAGTCCTTGATTGCTAGCACGGTCTTCAGCTGGCTTCAATCGATCTCCCGGAGCATCCTCTCCATGGCATTAATACGCTCCTTCATCTCGGCTAAGACATTAACCATCTTCTGCTGTTCCTCAACCATTTTCCGCTGCACCGATACGGCCTCCTCGGCGAGCTTGCGATAGGCCTCATCCCGGGCGATTTCAGCCATACTCACGGTCTTAACCCGTGCTGTCTTTAGAGCCTGGGAGATCACAACCACAGCTATTATAGTAATTAAAGTAAGAATAACGAGCACAAACCCCATTCCGCTAATGCCGAAAATAACCTCTTCATTCATGGGTATCCTCCTTTGCACTGCTGGTACCAGAAGTGGTACCGCCGGATTTCTTTATAGTCAGCGTTTTTACTGCTTCTGCTATACTCTCAGGACTCAAGCGAAGGTCAAAGGGCGTCAATTCGTAATAATTCATTGCCTTGCCGTTACTGGACAATTCCATTTTGCTGGATACGAGTTTGGCAGCCTCCAACCGTTTTAAATGCATATATAAGAGCGGCCGGCTCATACTTGCTTCCCGGGCCAGCTGACTTACGTGGATCCGCCTTCCCTTTAATAAAGCTATAATCTGTAACCGGTGAGGGTTTGCCAGTGCTTCCAGGATTTTAAGCAAATCGTCTCCCGGAGGTGAAGCCGGTCTTTTTTCGTCATTTATTTTTTATTCCTCCTTCCCCTGCCACCTACCAGACAACCCCGTACCTTCCCTGGTCAGGCTGCTCCGGAATAGTCCTATATAATTATTTCTAACACCTGTTAAAAATATATTACATATGTAATGCTATGTCAAGACCGATTGATTTGAATTCGAAAAATAATAGGCCTCTTCGTAAAAGGCGCCTATCCGGTTCCTCAAAATTATTCAGCAGTACATACCAGGATAAAATCAATAAACAACAATGCACAGGGAGCGTGGCTTGCGAAGTAAGTTCTTGCCTTCAAAAACAACAACGAAGGAATCCCAGGCCACCCAGTACTTCACCTGCCATACCCTAACAGTCCCATGACCAGCGCCACCATACCGGCGGCAATGAGGGGCCCCACGGGTACACCCCGGAAGAAGGCTACACCCAAAATGGTACCCACCATTAGACCCACCATAACCTGGGGCTGAGAGGTTAGGAATTCAACCCCCCGCCCCCCTAAATAAGCCACAAAAATACCCATGGCCAGTGCCACCAGCCCGGTGGGGCTGGCCATGGTTCTATATATTTCAGGCCAGCCAATTTCCCCGCTGGCAAAGGGGATTAATATGGCCAGGGTGATAATACCGATACCCACATTGAGGGCATTCTTTTCCAGTATGGGGAATAGCACATCGCCGTGCAGCAGGTGCAGAACCAGCAGCACCCCCGCAGCGGCGGCCACTATGTAGTTATGTCCAACAAGGCCCAGTAAAATAATGACCAGAAGCAGAATACCAGCTTGTCCCAGGGATGCCAAAGGACCACCTCCAATCAAACACCGTGCTTCAAATCAGCACGGTTACACCAACCCACTCCAGCGTTCCATCCATAACATGCCTGACCTGTGGCTTCGGCCGGTGGGGATTCTCTCAGTATGCCGGTATATCATTAACCCGGTAACCAGTATTTCCTGCATGTACGCAGGCAATGCAACGGCTTCCGGGATGACAGCGCATTGCCCTCCTTTTTCCTTAAACACCAGTCTTTCCAACAGATTGCCCACGGATTGGCATTCCTGCCCCCTTCCCTGGCTGTTATCTCTATCCTTAAACAGGCATTTTTCATCCTCTGCCAGTGCTGCGTCTGCGGCATGAATGTCCACAGCATGATGTTTACCCAGAATCCTGAAGCTACCTTCCAAGCCACTTGCCTGCTCGCGGTTTTGCAGCAGCCGGGATGATCTTGCCGCCTGCCGCCAAGGCAAATCAACATACCCCGCTGCGTTTTACGCCATGTCCCCTGCCCCTGCCCGGTAAGATCTAACAAGTTTCTTCGAAAGCATTTTAAAATATGCCGGGAACAACAAAAAGCTCAATAATAAAAACCGTAAGACAGGCAAGCAAGGAAACCTGAAACAGATTGCCTCCCCGGTAAGCAAGGAGTACCGCTACGAAAAAACCAGCCAAACCGGACCAGATAGTGGCTGTTGCACCTAATATTGCAGGGAAGGTCATCACCGCCAGGGTCACATAGGGCACGTAGTAGAGAAATGATCTGATGTACACGTTATTGATTTCCTTGCGAATTAAGGCCAAAGGCATAAGCCTTATGAGATAAGTGACTCCGGCCATGACCAGAATATAGATATAGACGTTACCGCTCATCAGCAACCTCCCTGACCGGGAACAAGAATGCCGCAATGCCCGCAATCAATACCGTCAATATGATAATTTTGAAACCCGGTGTGATTTGGTTCAGGATTGAAACCTGTGTGAATAATAAACTGGAAATCATAGACAACAGGATTATTCCAAGCAACAGCTTGTTGCCCTTTGCCGGTGGAATTATCACCGCTATAAACATGGCATAAAGGGCAATACTCAAGGCGCTGATTATTCTTTCTGGCAACAGACTCCCTGAAACAGTACCGCAGAGCGTACCAAGGGCCCAGCCCGGCATGGCAATGCTGAATAGCCCGTAATTATAGAACGGGTTTAATTTACCCTCCTTACAAACTGACAGCCCGAATATCTCATCCGAGTTCCCAAAGGCAACCAGAAACCTGTGTAGAAAAGCTGCTCTTGAATCTAGCTTTTGCGACAGCGCACAGGACATCAGAAAATACCTCATGTTTATAACTAATTGAGTGATGGACATTTCCACGTAAGTTGCAGAAGCTCCAATCAGTCCAAGGGCTGCAAATTGCCCGGCAGAGGTAAAGTTTGTCGCAGACATTAGAACCGCCTGAAAGGGAGTAAGACCCGCACCCTTCGCCAAAATCCCAAAGGTAAAGGAAACGGCAAAATAGCCCAGACATATTGGAATACCGTCCCTAAAACCGTTTTTCCAGTTTGTAATATTGCTGTTCATTGCATTTGCCTTCCCCGGTTTATTCTCTTAATATAAGACAATTTTTATAAGACTACCATCTAGCTTGACATAAGTAAAACGAATCTATTATGGTTTTATTAAAAATTTGGAGGTTTTTTCGATGAAAATCCTAGGCATTGCCGGCAGCAAAAGAAAAAAAGGCAATACTTCCATCCTGTTACAAGAAGCACTTAAAGCTGCCCAAAAAGAAGGCGCAGAAACAGAATTAATTTTTCTTGGTGATTATACCATAAAGGATTGCCTGGGTTGTGAAGGATGCAATGAAACTTACAGGTGCGTTATAAATGATGACATGCAAAAAATATATCCCCTCCTTTTAGATGCGGACGGCATCATCCTGGGTTCACCTACTTATTTTTATAATATATCCGCTGACATGAAAGCCTTCATCGACAGGTGTTATTGTTTTGAAGTATTTGCAGAAGACGACCGTTCCTGCTGGTTAAGTATCAATGAAGCCCTGGGGGGTAAGTATGCCGCTGTAATAGCAGTTTGCGAGCAGCAAAATGAAAAGGACATGGGGTTTACCCCTGAGGCAATGAGCCTTGCACTGCAAGCCCTCGGCTACAGGGTAATCGATCAGGTTAAAGTGTTCAACCTTTTCAAAGCAGGTGAAGCTTTAAACGACAGCAATGCTCTGCAGTGTTCCCGGAGGGCCGGCGAGAAGCTGGTAAAGACAATACGGCTGAGAAAAGCTCTTGAGCTTAAAATAAAAGATATAATTAAAAATACCAACGCTAAGAGTTAAGACCCCAAAAACCTCGCTTTCAGAAGTTACTCTAGCAGCAGGCTGGGCTGCCCAGATACTAAAAATGTTTTTCAACGCCTCACCTGCAATCCCAACTCGCTTTACACGTTGTCGTTAAAGCAAACTCCAGAAAAAAATACCTGCCTGCCCTCACACCAGAACTCCTAAAATGAATTATACAAGTTAAGTCATTTCAACCTAAGAATCTCCCATGCTTCGAATGTTTTCATTTTCAAAGACTTCTACGATTATTTCCGCTTTGAAATGGCATCCTAAGGTCAGGGGGGATTCTATTGAACGAATATAAGCCGCAAAAACCTCATATTCTCATTCGAACACCAGAGCAACTGCAACGCTACCTGGAAGGGTCGGGCAGTGCCGAATTACGCTTTCGCGCCCATCCCATTTCCGGAGAACCGGAAACTTATAATTATAACAGCAGGGAAAAGACAGTTACCAGGGAAACCGACGGCAGGGCCTTTGACAGCCTGGATGATTTCACTTGCTATGCTTTTCAATGCGATCCTGAGGGTTACCCCCGCACGGAACATATTTATTTGGAAGTTTTAAATTAATTGCATTTATGGAGAAAGTCAATAGTCATATCCCAGGCAGCCGGGTCAAAGAACAATCGCCGGGGCCGGATTCCAGCAATTCAAAGCGTGCGCCATTTTGCCAGCCAGCGCCCTGGTTATGTCCTGCAGATTTCGTAATGAAGACTGATAACGTTAACACTGGCAAAGGGTATAATTACATTATTCCCCTTTTATCCCTGCTCATTTTCAGAGCCAAAAACCGCCCCGATAAGTAGCCGCAATACTGTATTTAGAGCCAGCACAATCTTGAAATTAAATCATTTTCTTGGTACTGTTATGTAGTTGCAGAATTAATATTATGTCGAAAATGGGGTAGTTTTTTTGGTCAGGAAAATTAGCAGCACGTGGGCAGATCTGAGCATGGTATTGGTTGCCTGTATCTGGGGTGTTACTTTTGTAATCGTAAAGAATGCCCTGGCGGATATTGGCCCTTTTCTGTTTGTAGGAATCAGGTTTCTCCTGGCTTCTTTACTTTTAGCAGCCCTGTCTTTCAAAGATATACTAAAAGTCCGTTTCCCCACCCTGACCACCGGATCGCTGTTAGGAATATTTCTATGTATCGGTTACTCATTTCAAACCCTTGGCCTGAAATATACCACATCATCTAACGCCGGTTTTATAACCGGGGTATCGGTAGTTTTAGTGCCGCTAATCTACGCGCTGATAAATAAGAAAAAACCCGGCTTAATCACCAGCTTGACGGTAATAATGGCAGCTTTGGGCTTATTTTTTATTTCCTTTCCTTCCGGCTCCTTTAGACTCAATTATGGAGACATGCTGGTTTTAATCTGCGCCTTTGGGTTTGCGATGCACATCATAACGGTTGATCTTTATTCTCATAAACATAACGCTGTAGCCATTACCGCGGTGCAAATCCTTTTTGTCGGTCTGGTGTGCTCTATTATCGGCCTGATTGTGGAGCCTTTCCCTCCCTATCTTACCTACAATGCCCTATCCGCCAACCGCAGTCTTCGCTACAGCCCTGGCTTTTTTGGTGCAGAACTACATGCAAAGGTTCAGTACTCCCACTAGATTTGCGGTTGTTTTGACCACTGAACCAGTGTTTGCGGCACTGGCAGGTTACTGGTGGGCGGGAGAGCGTTTAGGCCGACTGGGCCTGATTGGCGCAGGCCTGATCCTGGCAGCGATGCTTATTTCTACTGTGTTTAACAGGTCCTGATTACTACTCTTTTAGTCAGCCGGTTAAGCTCTTTTTTAAAAAAAGAATAGCCGGGCGAAAACTTATTTCCCCTAATCATGGAGACGATATTATCGATTTATATTGCAGGAGGCTTGACCAGGCTTGAATAATACTGTCATAGCATCAGCAAGCGCCTGTGGAAACTAGCAGACGCCCGTGGGAACTGCAAGAAGGCAGGGAACGATGTCCCTGCCTTCTTTTCACCAAATAAACCTGCTCTAGATACGGCTCCTCCTGGTTCTCCTGCTAGGCCTGCTGAGCGGACTGTATCTTCTTTCCTGTTTTATATTCTCAGACGCGAACAAAGCCAGGTGGATCACCCTGTCTCCCAAAATGAGACTTGAGCCTGTTATACCATCGCCGCTCAGGCGCAAATCCTCACCCAAGCCCACGGAGGGATATACTGAAACTTTAGCCGCAGCCGCCCTGGTCAGCAGATCCTGTACATCCCCGTCATTGATTTCCTTTTGCTCCAGGCCGGCCATTTCAATTGCGTCCAGCGCATAACTCTCCACCATCTTCTTATACATCTTCTGCAGAGTGAACGGCGTATCAAAGGCATCAAGGCAGGTAAATCTCCCATTGATAAAAACTACAGCGCCCACCTGACATTCCAGGGCCTGAAAGGCGTCACAGTATCTCCGGAGTTTCTCCTCGTGACTCTCGTAGACATCATTGACCGCCCGGGTTGGCGAATCCACCCGCATTTTCCTCTGCTTCCGCTCGACTTCATCCCATATCGCGCCCTGGTCTGCAGCAAACACACCCATCGCTTCAAGATATTGTGATACTTGTTCACTTTTTTGGGCCCGCATCCTGGCGTAGGAAAAACGCCGGCTTTCTGTAAACTTTTCCGAGACATAGCGCCAGCGCTGCTGCTCGACACAGCTTACCGGTACCTTCAGCTCCACCTTCGGCCCAACGAGAATACTGGCATTCACCACCCGGTTCTGCTTTGCTCCTACCAGTATTTCTCCATCCAGGATCAGTACCGGCCGGTCGCTGCTGTTGCAGACAAAGATTTCATTAACCCTGCCCTCTGAACTGGCCTCCTTCACTTCAAGGATACCCTGCTCCAGGGCTTCATCGAGAAGAATATACCCGGGCTCCTCCCTTTCACCATTCAATAGGGGGAATATAACCAGGTTATCACTTCTCTGCGACTCCCCAATCTTTAGTTTTTTCAAGAATTCGGCCGGTAACGCCACATCCACCATCCCCTTTTCTTGATTATATTTTCAGTATAAAAGGGGCTAGTGACACAAGCCTGTCATATTAGGGTTAATAATTGTTATTAACCAGAAAAAAAGTCCTAAATTAGCTTGCTCATTAATTTTGAGAATCTTTCCTTGAAATAACTTTACGCTCGAATACAATTATTACACAAAAAAAGCCAATTGTAAACCGAATAATATGCATATGGTTAACAATAACTGCTATCAACATTATTACAAACATAAACGTTAGTATAAACCGGTTTTTTCATTCCTCCAGTCCAGTGAAATGGCATAAAAAAGCACTTCTAAACGAAGTACCCTGAATGAATAAATTTATGCACGATATTTCTATCACAGCACTGGAGGCAGGTTCCGTTTTTTGAGTACCATACCGGGTAGGTAGATCCGCCCTAAGAGAAGTATTTTTTAGGCAGGAGAACGTGTTCGAGCAGCATACACAACAGCATGCCAACAACAAAACCGTTACCCAGGATGTACTGGGCGAAAACAGGAATTCCCTCAAATGAGCCGGCCGGCAGGTTCATCACGCCAGTGGCAACGAGGATCGGCAGACCTACCACAAAATAATCCCTGGCGTTAAACTGCATCCTGGCGTAATCTTTCAGCCCGAAGCCCAGCATCTGGCAGAAGGAAGCCAGCAGCACCGAATAACCCACCGGTTGGGGAATTGAGGCCAGGAAAGCGCCCACCTGCGGCAGCAGGCCCAGTAACATCAGGACTATGGTAAATATAATAAAGGGCAGCCTGGCAGCGACCCTGGTCAGAGCAACCATGCCGGCGCCTGCAGAATAAGGCACAAAGCCCACCGTCGCCCCTAACCCGGCCAGGATATCAGCGATGCCGGTAAAAGCTACACCCCTGTTGTATGACTTCTGGGGCAGCTCTAAACCCAGCACCCGTTCCATGGCCAGGATGCTGGCCACCAGGTTGGACAGTACCAGCAGGCCGGTGAGCACGGATACAAACACTACCCCCGGGTCAAAAGTAGGGGTACCCCAGGCAAACAATTCAGGCAGCGTGATGAGCGCGTCCGATTTGATAAACTCCCCGGAGGGAACCCCCACAAACAAGGCGATTACCCATCCCACCGCAATGCCTATCAGAATGGCTATGCTTTGCAAAAACCCCCTGGCTTTGAGGTTGATAACCACGACGATGGTCACCACAAGCAAGGATACTAAGGCCGATTTCAGGTCAATGCTCCCCCCGCCGGTGTTAAGCCCGAGCATTCCCCTCACAAAGGTTCCACTTAACTGCAGGCCCAGCAATACAAGCACTGAGCCTGTTACAGCGGGTGTAAAGAGTTTTAAGGCCTTGCCGATGACTCCCGTCAGGCCCACTGCCACCAGGATAAGGCCGGCCGCTATAACGCCGAACTCCAGGTCGGTACGCAGCAGGCTCAGGGGTTTTCCCAGGCCCGGAGCCATAACCCCCAGGGTAATAAAAACAGCCCACCACATGCCGGCCGGGCCTTCGATAATAGGCAGGCGGTGGCCAAAGCACACCTGCAGCAGCGACGCCAGTGCCTGAAAAAAGAAAGTGCGCTGGGCCAGGCTGGCAATGCCGGCCTGGTCGAGCCCCAGGGCGCTCCCCACTACAATCGGCAGTACCGCCGTGTTGGCCACGGTAAAACCAAGCCATTGCACCGCATAAATGAGCGTACGGTTTGCAGGCGGACGGTCCTCCAGGTCATATAATAATTCATTGTTTTTACTCAAAACCATAGCCCCAATCTGAATGGATCCTTACAGACTGTATCACTTTAATAATTCCTCTGGCTCACTTCTTGGCTTCATCTTTTCCGTAGATTGCAGGACCTTTAGCAGTTTTGTTCTTCTGGCCCGCTTTTTTGCCAGGTCCTGCTGATTTAGGCAAACTATGTTTGTCATAAGCCATCTCAGACAAGCGTATAAAAGTTTCCTTATCAATACAATATCGATTGCGCAGCTCTGCTATTCTGTGTACAGCATCTTCCAGGGTCGGAGCCGTCAGCACGTATTCCTCGAAATTTGGCTTTCTTTGTTTGGGTTGGGGAGGAGAGGGATCGTCAGTATTTCCAACTAGATAATCAATACTTGTTTCATATAAATTAGCAAGGGTTTTGAGCGTATCGATGTCCGGCTCACTAACCCCTTTCTCATAACCAGATAACGTCTTATTATTTATATTTGTCAGCGCTTTAACCTGAACCTGGGTTAAATTTTTTGCTTCCCGCGCCTTTCTAAGACGCAGTCCTACCAGATTATTCATTTCTTACCACCGATCATATATTAGCATTACTCCCAGATCCAATGAATTTATTCTTAGATTTATAGAAATATGCCTTGATTTCCTTAAAATTAAGAATTATCATATTTATTAGTAATATATTCCATGGGGAATTAGTAAAATGAGGTGGTAAAATGCGATGGTATAAGATGGAATAAACTATAATGACCGGTCATTAGCATTCGAAGAGTTATGGAAACGTCTCCGGAAGGAAGCCGAAGGGGTTAAAATCGACGTTTTATTTGAGGACGGGTGCCTGGAAATGATATGGTCATTCAGTGAGCAGCGAACAAAGCTAAGGGTAATCAAATTGCTTCAGCAATGCGGCGCCAAATACCAGGAAAGCCACTCTTCCGTGCATTTCTGGGTTAGGGCGGATAAACACGGGCAAATGAATTTTGTACCGGCTTAAAAAGGAGGCTCAATCTCATGGGACTGATTATAAGTTTCCCTACAAATGGTCTCTGTTGCCTTGGTTGTATTTATTAGGGGAGTAATCGCCCGCCTATGGTCCCAATAACCAAAATGTGTGCTATAATCAGCCTATGATTACATACTCCCATTACCTGAGCATTTTGGGAATTATCCTTTTGGTGAGCCTGGCCGGCTTTTACTCATCACGTTTTATCCATACCGCAGGCGACTTTTTTATGGGCAGCCGGCAAATTGGTGCATCCCTTGTTGGAGGTTTCCTGGTAGGAGCTTTCGTAGGCGGAACTTCAACTGTCGGCACAGCTCAGATGGCTTATCAGTACGGTATCAGCGCCATATGGTTTACCGTTGGGGGAGGTCTGGCCGGTCTTGTTCTGGGGCTCTTCCTGGTGGAACCCCTGCGGGCAGGTAAGGTGGATACAGCTCCCCAGTTTCTGGCCCGCACCTATGGCGAATCCGTACGTCCCTGGGTTGCCGTTTATACTTCCGTAGGGATGTTTATTCAAGTGGGCGCCCAGGGACTGGCGGCAATACCAATTCTGAGCAGTCTTTTTCCTGTTTCAGCACAGCTTGCGGCTGTGTTGTTTACCCTGGCGCTGCTTACCTGCGTTATTTTCGGCGGGTTTTGGGGCGCCAGTTTGGTGGGATTAATCAAAGTTGTACTGATTTATGGGATCTTGTTTATTGCCGGCTTGACGGGTTATCACCTATTGGGCGGGTTTCAAGGAGCGCACTGGGCGTTTCCTGAAGGAACCTGGCTTTCCCTGTTTCCCCAGGGCAAAGGAAAGGGACTGGCCTCGGTCTTTTCCGTGGTGGTGGGTTTCATCTCAACCCAGACCTATCTTCAACCGGTATTCGCGGCAAAAAACAACCGTTCAGCCAGGCTAGGTGTTTTTCTGGCCGCCTTCTTGATTCCCCTTGCCGGCCTGATCGCGACGGTAATTGGCCTGTATATGCGTGCCTCGCATCCGGAAATTGAACCGGGCAAAGCCCTGCCTCTTTTTCTCGTCAGCTATTTGAATCCCTGGTTGGGAGGAGCCGCTCTCGGGACCTTGCTTGTATCCTTGTTTTTGTCCGGTGCTGCCCTTTCCCTCGGCATCAGCACCGTCCTGACCCAGGATCTTTACCACCGGTTTCAGCCCAACGCACCGGATAAGAAAATACTACTGTCGTCCCGTTTAATGGTGCTTGCCGTTGGTGCTGGGAGTCTCTTATTTGTACTTTTAAACTTAAAAACAATGATCTTGGATTGGGCCTTCCTGTCAATGGCCTTACGCGGGGTAACTGTTTTTGCCCCTCTCGTTGGCGCTGTTTTTGCTTCAGGCTGGATTAAGCCTGAGGCAGGAGTCAGGGCAGTTGTTTTTGCACCGCTCCTGGCCATGTTGTGGGTCTTTTTCCTGCCTGAAGCGGGCGATCCGGTTTTTGTCGGGATGGGCCTGTCTACACTGATTCTGGCCTGCGGGTTTGATAAAATGAGAAACGCAGGTCCTGGCAGAAGCTAAGCGAAGGTCAAGGAACTCAGGAAGATTTGGGGCTTTCCCCTCTACTGTTTTTTAATTATTTTAATGTAGGCCTATTGTAACCAAAAAAAATAAGACATCCAAGCCGCTGGTGTGGCACCACCAGAAGAATGAAAATGTCTATATTCAGGAAAGTCATAGTTAATACCGTTAATATTTATTACGAGCAAGCTATATAGATTGCTCTTTTTGAGTTATATTTTTGAACCTGACATAGAAGGTCGTCCCTCCTGTGCCTGTATCAACCTCGATCCTGGCGTTGTGCCTTGCTGCTATGCTGTAGCAAACAGCCAAACCAAGGCCGGTTCCGTGCTCTTTAGTGGTAAAAAACGGCGTGCCCAGTTTATCCAGCATTTCAGAACCGATCCCCCTGCCCTCATCCTGCACTGCAAGAACAACTTCATCTTCTTCCAAATAAGTGCTGATAGTGAGCTTTTTACGGGCAGGCATTGCCTCCAGCCCGTTGCGAACCAGGTTCAATATAAGCTGGCGTATTTCTTTTTCATCAAGCAGTAATTCCTGCACTTCTCCAAGTTTAAAAGCCACATGTTTGTCGAAAACCATAGCGTCAGCAGTAATCAGGGGTGAAAGGGTCCTCACGATATCGTTGAGATCCCGGCGCTCCCGGTTAACTGCTTTATCTTTGGCCAGCGAAAGAAACTCGCTAATTATACAATTTGCCCGGTCCAGTTCTTCAATCATCAGTTTGAAATAGTCGACGTATTGGGCGCACTCTGCTTTACCGCACAGCATTTGCAGAAAACCGCGCACCGTGGTCATAGGATTTCTAATCTCGTGTCCGATGCCGGCCGCCATTTCTCCAATAAGGTGCAGCCGCTCAAGACGGGCGATATCCTTCTCCAACTGCCTGCGCTCGGTTATGTCGTTTACAGTGCTCAAGATACACTGCTCTCCGCCGATAGTGATTATTTCTGCTGAAAAAAGTCCGGTGCGGACTTCACCGCGACTTGTGAGAAAATTGGTTTCGAGGTTTTGTACTCTGCCGTGCCGGGCGATAAGTCTTTTTATCTTTTTATAATGATTAATATCTGCCCAGATATTCAAGTCTTTTGCTGTGCGGCCTATTACCTCTTCACGCCGGTAGCCGAGGACCCGCAAAAATGTGTCGTTGATGTCTATGTACCTGCCGTCAATAAAGCTGTTGATGGCCATCGGGCCGGGGCCTGACCTGAAGGCCTTTGAGAACCTTTCCTCCGACATGCGGAGATCTCTCTCAGCCCGTTTGCGCTCGGTAATATCCCGAAAAAAACAGAATAGCCTGCCGCCTCCCCTGGGAAGATACTTAACGCTGGCATCAAGTTCGATTATGCTGCCGTCCTTGCACCTGTGCCTGGTCTCGAAACGGTCTCCGCCCTCATTAATCATCACCTGGATGCGCTTGCTTATTTCCATTTTCGTATGTGCCGCGTCTATTTCCCATATGCTCATACTGGCAAGTTCTTTACGGCTGTAACCTGTCATATGGCAGTATGCTTCATTTACATCCAGAAATTTTCCATTGATGTCAACTAGCCAGAATCCCTCCATAGCATTATGCAATATGGTCCGATACTGTTCTTCACTTTCACGCAATGCCTCTTCCTGTCTCCTGCGCTCTGAAATATCGCGGATAGACTCTATAGCTCCAATACGATTGCGCCGGCTGTCGTAAAGCGGGGAGGCCGTACCCCACAAAATAGCGCCCTTGCCCCCAAATGCTGAAGGTGTGTAGTTTTCAGCAAAAAGGGTGTCCCCGTTTCTCCCAACGTTTTTATAATTATTTTTTTCAAAAACACTTTGATCATCTATATCTACCAGATCAATCAGCAGGGGCCGCGCTTCCCCATAAAAAGGCACGGCATAATCCCTCTTTCCGATCATGTCTTTCTTTTTGATACCAGTCATTTCCTCAATAGCCTTATTCCAGGCAATGACTTTCTTGTCCTGGTCAATGACAAAGGTTGCGTCGGGCAAAAACTCGATAATATCCATAAGGCGCTGGTGGGCTGCGCGCATCTTTTCCTCATATTGTTTGTGAACGGTTATTTCAATGTTCATGGAAAGTACCATCATGGTACCATCAACATCGTAATAGGGATATTCATAACCTTCGAAGGTGTGCTTATCAGAATAGGTCCACTCCCATTTCTGAGGAATACCGGTCTCAAAAACAAGGCAAACAGGGCAACTACCGCATGCATGATCGCATTCATAAAATATTTCATAGCAGAATTTGCCGGCCGGGTCTCCGAGCTTTTCCCGGAAGGAGCGGTTGGCATACCGAATCGAGTAGTCTCTTGCCTGGAGATAGACAATTGCCGGGAGTTCATCCAGCAGTGAGAACAGCCTTTTCCGTTCTGTTTCCAGCTTTTGCTCTGCCTGCCTGCGCCCGATGGTTTCCAGGCGCAACCGGGTATGAGCGTCTACAAGTTCACTAACTGCTGCTTTTAACGAATTTTCCAGGTCGCTGACTTGCTCTCTTAATTCTCTCTCGATTAGCTTCTGCTCCGTGACATCACGCAGAATGCTGCAGAGCTTAATGCTCTCGCCTGTTTTTATAAGAAAAGAGGATTGTTGAATTTGACTGACGTTTCCATCCGGGTGAGAAATGGTAATATCAATAAGGCGGTTTACCGACCGGGTCTTTCCGCCTTCTAATAATTCCTCTTTGGCTGCCAGCAGTTCATTAAACATGTGATGTACTCTTTCACTGTCAGGCACAAGTTTTTGAAAAATATCGGAGCATTGTTTCCCAATGACCTCGGAACGCTTAATTCCGCAAATCCTCTCCATGCTCTTATTCCAATCAATAATAATCCCCTGGTCATCCGTTATAAAAATACCATCGAATGACTGTTCGAACAGGTCCTGGAATATACTCAGCTCTTTAAATGTATTGATGGATTCGATTTCGCTATTATACTTTTTACTCAACTCCCCTTTTCCTCCCACGTAAAAACATAAGGAATTACTTGGACACTGTCCGGCAAGATACCTTTAGTAATTATGTCGATCATTGACATTTATTAATTTTTTCCATTGCTCTCTTAGCTCCGCCCTATTCTCCTGGCGGGTGAGCCATCCATAGCTGACTAAATTATCTGATGGTAGATGAATTTTTACGATTTTTTTACATATCTACTTCACGCTTTTTGTTCTATTTCCGTTACACATTCGGTTTTTATTTTTTCAACCAGAAACTGCAGAGCATCTATAACATGGGGTCTAATATCGCCGCCTACCAGTACATACATGATGTCATCCCCAACCTCAAGTTGCCCTTCATTAAGCCAGACCTTCACATAGAATATTCCATCCATCTTGTATGTTTCTTTAATGGCTTCGTCAACTTTGACCGGGTCATAAGAGAATTCCAAACCTATAACCTGCGAACCATCATCAAGACCTTGACGAACCTTTGCTTTAGGTGTTTGCCGTACAACACCATTGTGAAGTAAAAACATCCCAACCTTTGAAGCTACAGGATCTGCCTTTGCTTCCTTAAGCCATTCTTCGATGGACGGCGGTGTTTTTTTATTAGTCATAGACTTATACGCTCCTTTTAAAATTTTTCTCTTCAATAATGATTTACTAATTTACTTCAGCATAAACATGCCTGTTCCTTGAAATACGGACTCAAGTTGATAAACATTTTTTTAATCTGCTCCTCATCCAGCTGGCTCTGCAGGACATACTCCAACAGTTCCTCCTGCCGCGCCTGCCCCAGGGTGAGACGGTAGAGCGACAGTATTTTAATCAGCCGTTCATACTTTACCTGATCCTTGCTCAAAGGATACATCGGCACAATCCGCTCGATTTTAACCATCCTGTCGTGATCCGGCAGGCACCAAAAGGGTACCAGTTCGGGACACATGTCCCGCCTTTCCTCCTGAGTGGCGAATTCAAACATCTCACGCCAGATATCTTCTTTAAATTTTCTGTTCCCGTATTTTTTGGCAATGTTTTGCCGTATGGCAAGGCACTTGTACCGGTTGATCCGCCCCTCCCGCTGCTCCAGCTCAACCGGATTGGAAGGCAGGTTCCAGTGCGCTATTTTCCTGCAATAGTAATGGAAATCCAGTCCCTCCTGCCCGATGGACGTGGTTGCCAGGACGAAAGGACCCCGCCTCCCAGCCATACTCCATCCCGCCAGCTGAACTTTTCACTGTTCAGCTTGACCCGTTCCTTGCCTTGCAGTTCTATCTCCCGATCGATTAATACCGAGCTCATCCACTGCTTCCGGAGTGTAGAGTAGGCTAAGGATAGAAAGAATCTTGTTTCTGTCACGGCTGCTGTAATCAATCCAATCTATTTGTAAGGACTGAGGCATTTGTGTTTACCTTTTTTGATACCAAAACATGTTAATATCAATACTCCATCCATCCTGTGTTAGTTTAACCCTCTGAGATCTTCAACCAATTCATTTAAAGCGCTGACAAACTTGTCTATATTGTCTAACTTAAGTCCATTACCCACCACTACCGATGAATAACTTGGTTTTTTAACTAAATAGTTACCAAAAAATGAGAGATTGTTCTGAAACTTTTCCAAAAAACTCTTTATATCCTGAGGGAAATCAGTTTTTGGAACGGTTAACAACAACATATCCTTGTCCCATTTTGAATCCTTCGGGTATCCCCGGAGAATAGTTAGCAATTTTCCTTGGACCTTGACCCTGAATGAAAAGCCAACTAACCCCCAATAAATAGTCTCGCCATATAATTCTAAAATTTGGAATAGATTTTCCCAAACCTGTCTTGCTGCGGGATCACTTTTTTCAAGAAAATTCTGCATCGTTGTCTTTGATGAGGCGGATGAAGCGCGGCTAGTCTTTGTATCCGGAAAGTAAGCCCGGGGCACAAATATTTTTTGCCGTCACTTGAAAAATGGTCAATTTCGACACCTGCAAAAGTAGAGGAACTCGTCATAGTCAAATACTTCATAGTTCGCTTTAAAATATCACCAATATCTGGACTTATAACTATATAATAAAAACTGCCATCAGCCAGGCAACGAGAAACACCCTCCTTAAATTTCTCCCAACCCTTTTCGCCTTCACCACTTTCATTTATCTCATCTATCTCATCCACATTCTGCCCCCACATTACATTAAATGCATCACGAAGGTTGTTCAACCCGTGGAATTTAGGATCAGTACACCTCGTACTATTAAAATAGTTTCTGCAAAGCCCTTCGAACTCCTCAAATGTCAGCCCCCAGAGGTGGGAGCCATAATCCAGGAGCTGCGCAAGCACACGCCTTGAATCCGGATTTTCCGGCCCTTTCTTAAACTCAACAATCACGATGGTACCTTTTTCATCAATACACATCAAATCGATGCTGCCTGAAGGTAAAGTTGTCTCACGTCCTACAACTAGGAGATTTAGCAAATTCAGATCTTCTATCGGAATTAACTCCGGGTTCTTCTTTACAGCATCCTGCAGTTCGTTTTCAGCCTTAATTTTCTCTTCTTTAACCAAATACTCTTTCTGACCTTCTTTAACAAGAAGATACCTGGTCATAATTAACACACATCCAGAATTTTATAAAAATAATAATCGTATTTATGTCATTTCATTTAGGGCAATAGTGTTGATTTAGGAAACTACAACCCACCTGTCTGCATGGGTGAAGTAAAGACCGGCTTCGTAAACCTTTTCTTTAGCTATCTCCTCCCAGAATCTACGGTACATTTCCACCTGGGCTCTGTAGTATTCCACCAGATTGGCGAGACCTTCTTTGTTTTCCACCGTATCAGTTTTGTAATCAACTATCACCCAGCCGCCGTCCTCGAGGAAAACGAGGTCGATAATCCCGGAAACAATTGTACCCCCTTTAAAGTCCTGTTTTTCTTCTTCAACCTTCACTGAAAAAGGGACTTCCACAAACCGCTTTTTACTCCGCAGCATCCTCCGCCAGATAGTTGACTGCATTATTCTCTTTACCAGCTTTAAGACCTGCTCCTTTTCCTCCGGCGCCCTGCCCTCCTCCGCTAAAACATTCTCAATAAAGAGCTCCAGGTTAACGGGCGCTTTCTTAACAGAGGATTCCAGTACCCTGTGAATCACCCTGCCCCAGGACTGCCCTAGGCCTGTACTATGTCTTTCCGGACCCTGGACCCCCTCTTTGGACAGGGCGGTAACAGAAGTAACGCTGTAACTGGGGACATTAATGGAGCTCGCGGGACCGGGAAAGCCGGCCCTGGCCTCGTACAGGTCCTGGACTGTAATTTCAGCACCGGCAACGCCCGCCCTTTGATGCGTCCCTGCCTGAACTTCCTCTAATTCGGGCACGCCAGCAAAATGCCCGCTAAAGGGATGCCAGGGGCTGGACTCCGGTTTATCCGGGTAGACGCTGACAACCAACAGGTTTCTCGCCCTGGTGGCAGCCACATAGAGAAGTCGTTTTTCCTCGGCTTCCAGGTACTGCTTTTCGATAGGGGCATACTTATTCCAGTCCAAAGGCTGACTGAGGATTTCACTGGTGTTTCCTTTTTTCTTCTCCACAACAAAATAACCACGGGGGACACCACAGGTCCTGTTGATGTGGACAGCCGGCTCCCAGGAGACATTTTTGCCGGGGTTGGCCAGGAAAACAACCGGCGCTTCAAGCCCCTTGGCCTTATGCAGGTTCATCAGCCTGACAGCATCGTCATCCCAGGGCGCTATATTTATTTCTTCCTCCACCCCTGTCTCTACCAGGAGCGCAAGGTAATCGACCAGTTCAACAAGAGTTGTGATCCCCTCACGTTCAGCGGCGGCGAGAAACTCCAGGCATTGTACCAGATGCCCAGCACGGCTGCGGCCCAACTCCCCAGTTAGGGCGCAGGGCAGAACCCCCAGTTCCTGGATGATCCTTTCCAGGGCTGCACTGGCCGGGAGTTTCTGGACCCATTCCCGGAAGGTCTTCAACCTGTCAAAAGCCCACTGGAACATCTCCCGCAAATCATCATCCAGACCGCCTGGGAGATCAGAATATATGTTAAAATGCCGGCCGGCCTTTCTGAAAAGCCACAGCTGGTTGTCGCTAAAGCCAAAAAGGCTTCCCCTCAGCACAGCAACCAGCCGCACCGGGTCATCCGGGTCCAGCAGCGCCTTAAATATCTTCAGCAGTTCAGCTATTTCTGGAGAGCCTGAAAACCCGCCACTGCCTGCTATCCGGAAAGGGATACCCTGCTCCTCTAAGGCCCTGGCGTAAACATCCATATATGATTTGTAACGCAGCAAAATCATAAAGTCAGCAGGCCTTGGCCTTTCAGTTAAACCAGCCTCGATCTCTTCAGCAGTCCTGTCCAGGGTGAGCCCGCCGTCCAAAGCCCACCGGATCCAGCGGGCTATGCGGCTGGCATCGATTGAAGCTATTTTTTCCTGGGCATGCCGGGGAACCCCTGGTATCTTGATTATCCGGACCCCTGCGGCATTCCCCTTCCCGTTTCCCCTTACCGGATCAAGGCCGCTGAAAGCAGCCTGAGAGGAAGTGGCCTCAGAGGGCAGAATCTCTTGAAAGACGGGGTTAACCCAGTCTGCTATGGCCTGCACCGAGCGAAAATTTGACGTTAGCTGAAGAACCCTGCCCCCACCCTCTTCAATCAGTTTTTTTACCTCGTTATAGGTGTCGATGTCTGCACGGCGGAAGCGGTAGATGGACTGCTTCGGGTCCCCAACCACAAAGAGCGAGCCCGGCCGGGGAACAAGCCTGCGCCAGTCCTTTTCGCAGGCATCCTGACCGGTGAGATAGAACATGATTTCAGCCTGGATGGGGTCGGTATCCTGGAATTCATCCACAAGAATATGGGTGTATCTTTCCTGAAAGTAGCGCCGCACCTCGGGATTATCTCTTAACATGGCTGCAGCTCTGATTAAAAGATCCTGGAAATTCAGCCTTAATCTCTCCAGGCGCTGTTTACCGTAAAGCTCAACGGCCGGCAGAACAAAATCGATAATGAACCTGTGCCTGTGTTCCCGCCAGGATTGCAGGACGGGGAGAACAAACCCGTCCCGGAAGCTGTCAAAGGCGTCCTTGATTTCGCTGGCATCTTCCTTCGAGGACCAGCGGTTGTAGGTAACCCACCCCTTCTTGTCAAGGATCGTCAACAAGCGCAGAAAGATTAAATCATCCTCCAGGTTAAATATCCTGCGCCACCACAGGGCCCTGCGCAAGAGGGACTGCAGCCCGTCCCAGCCCTTTTGGGGGACCGCGGCGGGGAGCAGTTTCTCAGCCCTGTCTAAAAGTGTTTTTAACGCTTCCCTTGCCGGCTTTAAATCCGGGGCCGGCAAGTCCTGCCGCTCCACTTCCACATCGGGATAACCAGACAGCATTTTGTAAATATCTTTCAAATCCTCTGGTTTTACATCGATTTTGTTCAGGTCCGCCAGCGCTTGCGGGTTTTCAACATGCACCCGGTTCAGGTAATCCTCCCAGGCCTGCTCGCACAGCAGGGCGTCCTCCAGTTCTTCGATTTCCCTAAAGTCCGGGTCCAGGCCGGCTTCAACGGGCCTTTCCCTTAATAATGTTGCACAGAATGAGTGGATCGTACCCAAAAAGCAGCGGTCCAGATCATTCAGCGCACGGTTCAACCTGTCCCTGACATCTTTATTCTTCTCCCGGGCCAGTTCCCTTTCCAGACACAGTTGAAATTTTTCCTTGAGCTCCGCGGCAGCCTTTCTGGTAAAGGTTACAGCAGCTATTTTGTCCACGGTACACTTGTTTTCCCTGATGAGAGCCACCATGCGCTCCACCAGGCTGCGTGTTTTCCCGGAGCCGGCGCCGGCTTCCACCAGCTGGCAGGTATCGAGGTCAGTCACTATTGCTTTGCGCGCCCCGCTGTCTTTAAATACGTAATTACCCAAATTTTTTTAGCCTCCTCCAGGAATCCAGGAGCGGGCTGCCCTCAGGCGAGGCAAGTTCTTTTGCCCTGGCCACGGCCACTTCCCCGCCACAGACATCTCTGTAATCGCAAATACCACATCTTTCTCCGTCGTCAGCGGCTACGAATATGCCCTCTGCCAGGATGTCAAAAAGATTGTTGAGCAATTGGGCTACTTGCTCACGATTGTCCTGCTGGTGCCGGCAAATTCTCAAACCTTCTCCCCGCTCCGTAGGGAAGTAATACCCGGAGATAGTCACCCGGGGCTTTGCCTCAGGCAGCAACCCCTTAATAATCTGCTCTGCGGCAATGGCGTACAGGGCGTGCTGGATCTGCCGCCCGCCGCGGAAATGCCTGTGCTCGTCAAACCCGTAAGTTCTCCCGGTCTTGTAGTCCCAGACATGGTAGACACCCTCTCCGGCCCGGTCAATCCTGTCAATCTTCCCTCTCAGGAAAAACCATGACCCGTCCCCGAGATATATTTTTACCGGTTCTACCAGGCCCTGGCCTGTCTCCGCAAGTGCTTCGCTGCCCATCCCGAAGGGTACTTCAAAGAAAACAGGATCGCCGTCAGCATGGGTTTCTTCGGCAGCCAGGAAAACCTCACAGGAACGGTGGATATCCCTTACCTCCCGCTGGAAGACAAAATCATTGGGAACCGGAATCCTCTTTTTGTACTCAACTATCAGTTCATCAGCCATCTCCATGAGCATGGATCTGTGTACCAGCAAGCTGGGGCTTTCGTTCTTTGCTATTATCCTTTGCATAAAACGGCAAAAGACTTCGTGCAGCAGTGAACCCCGCTCCAGCGGGTTCAGCCAGCAGTTCGGGTCGTAGCTTAGTTCATCCGGAGGGAGTACCCGCAGGATGTTTTTTAAAAAATAAGCAAATGGACAACCCGCCAGCTCCTCGATCCTGCTGGAGGACAGCACCAGCCCGTTATTCCAGCGCGGGTCAAATTCACCGTCAGTGTCAATCATGCCATCGTATTCCGTGGGATCGGGACTTTGCCTGGCTATAATTGCCCGCCTGCCCTGCTCAATACCCCGGTAACACTTCCTAACCGTCTCTTCCCCGTTGGTCACACCCGGCCCCGTTAAAACCTTGCCTATCCACCACTCTGTTTCATCCAGGGCCGGCGTCCCCTCGTGGGGGCAGTACCCCGCCGGGCTGCCCAGAAACTTAGAGAGATCGGTATAATCGAGGGAGGTGTCTTTTCGCAAAAGCCGGTACGCCTGGAGAAGTATATTTGAAGGGGAAATAGCCCTGTTTTCCACCACGTCAAAGGAAGGGAAGCTCAAAGTCACCCGCCCCCGCCTGGAGGCAAGGGCCAGAGCCATCATATATTGATTCCCGATGGGCCTGTCCGTGCCCAGCGCCAAGCCGGAATGAATCAGCCTGCGCTCGCCATCAAGCAGAACCGGGTCCTGGCGGCTGCTGCCCGGGAAGTTATCAGCGCCCAGCCCGGCAATGAAGGTGTGGGGACGGCAGGACCAGATTAAATTCTCATAACTGACGACGTGCAGGTGGCCAGGCCTGGGACCGGACGCTCCGGCCCGGAAAACGCCAAGGATGTTTTCCACCCGTTCCAAAGCTTCTTCGGTTTCCAGGTTAAATGACGCAAACTGCCCGGCCTGGATCAGGTTGTTGATCAATCCCTGCAGTGCCGCGGCATCAATAATACTTTTGATTTTAGTTATTACCGGTAGAATTGAGGAGAGACTGGAGGTAAGCTCCCTAAAACCAATCCTGCCCTCCTGGTCAGGCAGCGGTAAGTGGGTGAGCAGGCCGTGCACGGCTGTATAGAGCCCCTCTGCCAGCTCGCTCCGGCGCAGGTACTGCTGGCGCCTGTTTTCCGCGTCATCTTCCTCTGCCGGTTCTGACGCAGCTTTTTCCTTAAGGGTTTCGGCCATTTGTTTGAGCAGGATATAACGGTCCCTCCCCCAGCCGATGCCTGAAGCAGCCAGCAGCCGTGCCGCTGCGGCCGGTGACGGAGCGGTACTTTCCTCTTTAGATCCCGGCAGCACCACATCACCGCTTAAAAGCAGCGCTTTTAACGCCCTGACGGAGTAGCCGGACCTGATCCATTCAACCAGGCCCTTGAGGACCCTGCCGGGAGCGGTGAGGTTTCCGGGGATCCCCTCCCCGTATGTCACATTCAAGCCCAGGCGCCTAGCCAGGGAATAAATGACAGGAATATAGTCGCTACTGGTGTAGGCAACCACTACCCTGTCTAGAGATATCCCCTCCTTTATAATACACCTGAAAATTTCCCTGACCTCATTGAGCAGCCCGTAGGCGTAAAAGATACTCAAAGAACCATCACCAGCCGGCTCCGGCGACCGGTCAATTTGATACAGCCAGGGCAGGCGGTCCACTTCGGTAAGGGGAGCGGTAAGGTCTTCCAGCATGGGTGCCACCGCTGGCTCCATGCCCGGAAGGGATAACCCGTAAACTGGATCTGCAGCTAAAACTATAAGCCTTCCATTGGAAAGTAATTCGATTAACCGGCGTTCCAGCGGGGCAAGTTGTAGAAAAGAGGGCAGCAGATAAACGGTATCAGAATCTGCGCTGGTTCTCTTTGCAAGTAAATCCAGGGCGTATGAGAGCGTGCCAGGGGCGTCAATAAATTTATGGTCCGCAAGGTAATGCTCATAGGCCTTTAACAGCGCGACCATGTCCTGTCCCTTGTCTTTGCTGACAAAACTGTCTACTCTGAGATTGTCGCTGGTAACTCCATGGTATCTCAGCTCACCTATAGAGGAAGCTATGGCCCTGACCAGCCCGGGGGAATAACTTTCCCTGGCGAAGTAGAGCAGGGATTTCTCTTTTTCCAGCCTGTGGTAGACCTCCTCCACAACAGCTGTGGCCAGCTGCCCCGGCAGAAAAGTGAAGCCTTTCTCAGCCAGCTCTTCACCGGCCACCAGGTGGGCAAGTCCGGTTGCAGCTTCAGGGCGCAAGTTTACCCAGCCCACACCACTGCCGGCCAGAGCTTCACAGAGCTCATGCCCCATCCTGTATCCCGGTACAATCAGTACCTTCTCCTGCAAGGGATAACTTTTACATACTTCTTTCAGGGAAGAAAGGAGAAAGTTAATGTAAATCACCCCAGATAGGAATGTAAATGTAAAATTGTGTTTTTATAACATAATTTCTACCAGCAACTGGCTTTTCCTTTTAAATCACCTGCAAGAAAGGGCAAGTTACTCAGTTTCATCTAACAAAAAACCTGGTCTAATTTGTAGATTAAACCAGGCTGGTAGCAATAGGCTGTCACCTGACCGTTTTAAAAATCTAAAATTACATCCTGCTCGCACATCAATATAATCTCAACATTACATTGGCATTATTGCGGTTGTAGCTTATTGTTGAAGGTTATGAAGATAAGTGATGAATTCCTCTGTAGTCATCAGTTCAATGCCGATATTTTGCATATCGTAAAGGTTGGCCTGGTGTATTTCCGGGCTCATTGCCCCTGTTCCGTCTGTCAGCACAATTACCTCGTAATCCAGGGAGTTAGCATCCCATACAGTTGCCCGTATGCAGTTCGGGGTTTGAACCCCTGTAACCACAATCCGGTTAACCTTTAGTCTACGCAGCAGCATATCCAGTTCTGTCTGGAAAAAGGCGCTCCAGCGCCTTTTGATAACTACATACTCCCCTTTTACCGGTTTTAACTCATCAATGATCTCTGCTCCCTTTGCCCCCTCTATCAATGCACCGCCTTTTTCAAAAAAGGACCGCAATCTGGTAATTTCTACATCAGTACCGTCTGCCCGGTAGTGGCGGATGACGTGTATAATGGGTAAATTACAGCTTCTGCCGGCATCCAAGGCTTTTTTAATCTGCGCCGCCACTGACATAGCCCCATTGACCTCAAAGGGTGCTCCCGGCAAGCAAAAGTCGTTCTGCATATCAATAATGAGCAGGGCTGTTTTTTCCATTGCGAATTCCCCTCCTTTTGCCGGTCTTTGACCCAGCACCTTTTCATACCTAATTGTCGGTGGACTCTTAATACTAATTGAGCGATTTTACATAATTTTGAGCACGAATTAGTACCGCCGCAGCTTCGGCCCGGGTCGCCTCAGCATGCGGGGCAAAGTCGCCCGATTCCCTGCCGAGAATGATACCGGCTTCCACCGCTGCAGCCAGAGATGGCCTGGCCCATCCGGAAACATCATTTCCATCGTTAAACCCCGCAATAGCCCCCTCAACATCAGCAATTTCTATAGTATAGCCCGCAGCTTCGATGGCCTTGATGATCATAACGGTCATTTCCTCACGGCTGATATGCTTATCTGGCCGGAATGTGCCGTCTCCGTAGCCGCTTGCAAAACCCGCTTTTGCTGCCGCCCCGATCGCTCCCGCAAACCTTTGCCCGGCCGGGACGTCAGAAAACCTGGCAGCAGCAGTCTCATCTCCGGTAAGGTCCAGGGTGCGTACCAGTATGCCGGCGAATTCAGCACGGGTGAGCGGTTCATGGGGATTGGCATTTTGGATGTTCTTGACCCTTCCCTCCAACCGGGCAGTAACCCGGCCGGTATTCAGAATGTTCTCGGCCAGGGTTTCCCTGACCGGAATGTTGGTGTTAAGGAAGGTGGCTTCCTTGAAGGCGGTGAAGCCATCACCACCCGTAGCTAAAAAGTCATTGGTTGCAACCCTGTAAGTTTTGCTGTTATCGGTTAAATTAACAGGGGTACCATCGGTTAAATAGATGCTCACTACCCTGCTGCCGCTGGGCTCACCGGGGTCATAGGTAAATTTTAAACCGGATACCTGGATGCCTTTACCGCCGTCACCCACAGCCTGTTCAAGTATTCTTTTAATTTGGGGACCGGTCATCTCTGCTGTCATAATGGTATTGTCAAAGGGAGTAAAGGCATAAAGGGTTCCCAGGGTTATTGCCCCTTGTGGAATATCAATTTGCAGAGCACCGTTGTTCATAAAGGCAATATCTGCGCCGGCTTTTTCTTTTATTACATCGCATACCCAGTTCCCGGCCGCTGATTCACCCCAGGGAAAGTCTGCCTGGGTGGTGCTCAGGCCGGTATCAGTTTCACCCAGCTCCTGGCTGGCTACAGAACCCACCTTTATTTTAGCAGTTTCGACAATATCGTTGACTGACTGGTCAACGACTGGAGACTGGGCTTTATACCCATAGGGGAATACTGTGTTGTCCGTGTCACAGGCAATGTACTGTGTATTGAAATCAAGGGAACCATCCTCATGTCTGGTAATCTTCATATCAATAAAGCCCCTGCCGTAGGAGCCGGCTATTGCCACCGGCGTACCGTTTGCCGCGGTGGTATTGACCAGGGTATGAGTATGCCCGCCCAGTACAGCGTCAATAACATCACCAGCCTGGTTGGCCACGTCAAAAACAGGACCGGTTCTGCTGTCATTATTGTCTCCGGCGTGAATTAAAGCAATTACAATCTGCGCGCCTTTCTCCCTGGCATCCCGGGCTGCCTGTCTGACGTTTTCTACAATGTTCCCAACCTCATAATCTTTGATATGGTCGGGCAACACTACATTCGGCAATTCTTCGGTAACAGCGCCCACAAAGGCGATTTTCATGCCATCCTTTTCAAAAATTGCATAAGGCTCAAACACGTTTTTACTGGTGCCCTTATAAAAAAGGTTGGAACAAATTATCGGGTAATTGGCAATCCCAGGCGCGGTTACTGTATCCGGTCCCCAGTCGAATTCGTGGTTGCCCAACGCGGAAACCGCCACACCAATATTATTAAAAAAGTGCATAACCGGCTCGCCTTTCAGCATATTGGACAAAACCGTGCCCTGATAGTTATCGCCGCCGGAAACTATAAGGGTCCTTTCGGGATTGCTGTAAACAATTTCTTTAATGTTTCTGGCCATGACTGCGGCTACCGGGTTGCCTTTAGTATCTTCCAGCATGCCATGGAAGTCGGTGATTTCAATAATATCAAAAACTTTATCGCCGTCTGCCGCCAGAGTAAAACCACAGGGCACAAGGAAGGCAGAAATAAACGCAATCAGGCAAACTACCAGTAATACCGGGAATTTCTTTTTAATAAGCACTGGGTAAACCTCCTTAAATATAAGCCCCTACATGGCAAAGCCAGGGGGTTACTAAAACTTTAGCATACAAGTATCTGCATGTAAATTACTCATTTTCCCTAACAAAAACCTAGATTAATTATTTGATCAAACCAGGTTCATGGCATGGTTCAAAACGAAAAGCTCTCTAAACCGTTGAAAAACACCAGCTAGAGAGCTTTTTTCCGTTTCTCCGGGTGTTAAACCCAAGAAAAACCGCGCCCTTCATTGACTTTCCACTTCTGATAATCAGAACAGCCTATTTCAATTCACGATACTCACCATTGACTATTTCCAGTACCACTGCATCCATTAAAGGGTTGCCTTCTTCGTCAAAGGAGAACTTGCCGGTGACACCCTGGTAATCTTTAATAGCCGACAGGGCATCTCTGAATTTGGCGCGGTCACCGGCAGCCCCTTCAACCTTCAGGGCTTCGGCCATAATCCCCAGAGCATCGTAAGCCTGAGCAGCAAATTGGTTCGGGACGGCATTGTAACGCTTTTGATACTCGGCCACGAAAGCCTGCGTCGTGGGGTCGTCCCGGCCGGTAAACCACGGGCTGCCCACCAGAGCGCCTTCCGCCGCATCGCCGGCAATCCTCATCAGCTCGGGGTCGTTAAACCCGTTGCCGCCCATCACCGGCAGGTTGAGGCCCATTTGCCTGGCCTGAATTAAGAGCAGCGCAGACTCCCTGTACAAACCGGAAACAGCCAGGACTTCGGGCTTTGCCGCCGCCACTTTGGTGAGCTGCGCCTGGAAGTCGGTATCCCCGTCGGCAAAGGTCTGGGTTTCCACAATGGTCACTCCCTGTTCCTGCAGGGCTTTTTCAAAGCTTTTAGCGGAGCCGGTGGCCCAGTCGTTGTTGCTGGAGTACAGCAGGGCCGCTCTGGTGAAGCCGAACTTTTCTTTAGCCTTACGCACCGTGACGGGGATCACGTTTTCCTCTGGAAGAGAATTTCTGAATACATAAGGTCCGATCTCACCAATACCTTCAACGGTGTTGGATGTGCCCATAATGACTACACCGGCATCGTTGGCAATAGGGCCGACGGCAAACATCTCGCCGCTGTTGGTGGGACCGATGATGGCCAGCACCTGGTCCTCGTTGATCAGTTTTTGCACCGCTTTTACGGCCTGGTCTTTATCGCCGCGGGAATCTTCGATAATCAAGCTGATTTTTTTGCCGTTAATTCCCCCGGCACCGTTAATCCTGTCTCTGGCGGTTTCTAGTCCCTGCTTGATGGATACGCCGTAATCCGCCCCGTCACCACTGAGCATGGCCACAACACCAATTTTAATTTCTCCTGCATCTTTTTGTTCGCCGCCTGGACCTGCTGGGGAAGAACAGCCGTATATCACCAGTAACATTGAAAATAAACAAAATAACATAAGGATTGAGCCTCTTTTGTTGAGCCGCATACCCCTATCTCACCTTCTTTCTATAGCTTCCTGTCTATCACTTTTCTTTCCTCAAAATAATAAAGCTAAAAAAATCAAGCAAAAAAAACACATCTTAAAAAAGATACTATGACTTTTTCACCTCCCTCAACTTCTTCTCCCGCCGGTACCGTACCCGGAAATAATGCTCCAGGCCGTACATTCCAAGGCAATCCGCCCTGTCTTTGTTGACAAACATGCTCCTTGAAAAAGTGTTTCTTAGGTGGCAGGCGCCTTGTGTCTGTACCCTGCGACAAATATAATTAACAACTGTTTTTTATTTACAGTTTTCCTTTTCAAATTTCTGATGGGTTGCAGTATTAGAATTGTGCATTAAGGGTTTTAAGCCGCGATAAGTTTACCTTTATAAACCTTGTATTGGTATTTCAATCTGAACATATTTTACCAGGCACAGTTTACAAAACCTTTCTTTCTAATCAGATTTTTTATCAATACAGAGACTAAAATCAAAACAAGGGTCCGCAACGCCTCCAGCCACGGCATTCAATAGTTCATCTGTCAACTCGTCAGGATTAACCGGCACTACCAGATATACAACATTAGCTGACTCTTCGACAACTCTAACTTCGACTTCTTCGGGGACTTGAACGCCAAATTGGGCAATGGCTTCATGCGGCTTTTCCATCAGGAATTTCTTGAAGTTATGGTCTGATTGCGCTTTTTTGATAATTTTCTTTTCTAATTCCTCGCGGGTCAAAGGTTTTTGGTGTTCACTCATCTTTGTTTTACCCCCTTTTGGTTCTCTGTTTAGTTAATACGTTGTGATTGAGTTTTCATTACAAATTTCCGCAAATTTTCCGGTTGAGCTTGCCTAACAACCGGGCACAAAAGCCCATGCCAATAACTGTGACACAATGTTGAACTAAAATTGTTTTTTCGCCTGGTAAAACTCCACCAAAAAGGTGGCATTGGGCTTTAATCGTTTCTCATAAAAGAGGCGCAAATTAGGGTTGGAGCGGTCGGGATGATAATTTACCGAACAACAGCCGTAAATTATTCCCAACTCCAACTGCTTTCTAATAACTTGAGCCAGTAGTGGTATAGCCCGCCCCGTTCTCTGCAGCTCCTCCCTGATATAAAATATCCCATAACACAGGGTATCTTCAGCCACCCGGGCGGTAATCAGCCAGCCCACTATTTCGCCATCACAACAGAGCCAGAAGCTGGTGTCAGGGTAAGGCCGCCCTCCCTGGAAAGGTGAAAATCTCCGGGGATACCATTTGTCCTCACCTTTTTTAATTTCTTCTAAAACTTTAGGCGCCGGCTTATCCCAGGGGATGGCCCTGTCCTTACCGCGAAAACCAACCCGGTTAACCCACAGAAATGATTCATTAAACTTAAATTTGCCTATTTCATGGGACTTAACTGGCTCATCCCAACCACATTTCTGCAAGATCCTGCACAGGGCTGAGGTTTCCCTCCGGCCAAATGGAAAGCTGATGGAAACTCTCCGGCATCCCTTTTCCCTTAAATGTTCCTCGGCAGCCAGGAGCAGTCCGGTTCCAAGTCCGCTGTTACGGAAGTCGTCTCCCACAAACAATGAATCGATGATACCTGTCCGTGTTTCTGGTTTAACACTGGCAATTACCAGGCCCGCCGGCTCCAACAGCCGTGAAGCGGCCAGCACCACCACCCGCTGATCCATGCATTTTTCAGGCAAGCTATCCCGCTGCCAGGGAAAAGCAAACCGTTTATACATCCCTGCCAACGAAGGATCCAGTGATTGGATGTTAAACATTGATTGGTCTCCTCTAACATCAAGGGTTTTATCTTGCTACTCATTTTCTTAATTAAATCCCCCTGGTTTTTTGCTCCTATACTTGCTCGAAATTCCTTCTTCTCTCCCAATCCGTTACGGATGCCAGAAAATGATCTATTTCAGTTTGGGCTGTCTTTGCGTAATGCTCTATCACGTCCTCACCAAATAAATCCCGGGCAATCTTACTGTTTTCAAAAATAGTCAGGGCAGCCATTAAACTTGCGGGTAGTTTCTCCAATTCCGGCATTTCATAAGCATTGCCGCACACCGGCGGGGAAGACAGGGTTAACCTATTTTCGATACCGTACAGGCCTGAGGCCAGGCACGCGGCAAACACCAGGTAAGGGTTGGCATCGGCCCCGGGGATGCGGTTTTCAATACGGAAAGCTTTTTCCCGGCCAACCAGCCGGAAAGCCACTGTGCGGTTATCTAAACCCCAGGACAGGTTGCAGGGGGTGACGTAAGAGGAGCCGTACCGCTTATAGGAATTGACGTAAGGCGCGTAGAAGCACATCAGCTCCGGGGCCACCAGCAGCATGCCGGCGAGGAAGTGCTGGCAGTTTACAGACATTTTATAGTCATTATGGTCATCGAGCATCTGGGCTTCATCGTCAACAGCAATAATTACATCGGGCTTCCATTTATTAATGAGATTTCTTGCTGCAATCCCCGCGTTTGTCATATAGCCGGTATCCGGGCGCTTCTTTGTATCCAGGTAATAATATTTTACCGAAAAGGGTTTTTTGCCAATTACCTCGTCAATGCCTTTATTCACATCATTTACCCAGGAGTAATCAGTTGCATAGCTGTGGAGAATCAATACCCGGGGTTTTAATACATTAAAACTCACCAGGAAAATACAAAGGGATATAAAAAATATAATAACTATTACCTGTTGCCAGCTGAGCTTATTCATGAAACTAAATACAACCTCCGAAGATGGTCGGTTAATTAACTGACCGGTAGGGGTGCTTTTACTACATAACGCCCCTCTTTTACTTCCAACAAATAGACCGGGCTTTTGACCGGCTCACGGTCCTGATCAAAGGTGATAGTCCCGGAGACGCCCTGCCAGTTCTTTGTCCCTGCCAGCTTTTCCTTAATAATCGCCGGATCAGCGCTTCCGGTTTCCCGGATAGCATCTGCCAGCAGGTTTACCGCGTCATATGCCTGGGCTGCAAAAACATCCGGCGTCTGGTTATTGTAGAGGGCCTTGTATTTTTCCACGAATTCCAGCGTTTTAGGTTCAATACTCTTGGGATCCACCCCGAATCCCGCGTAGACCATGGTACCTTCCACTGCGGTTCCTCCGCATTCGATTAACTCCCTGGTGTACATCCCGTCTCCGCCCACAGCTACATGCTGCAGTCCCTGTTTGCGCATTTCCTGCATAAAGAGATAGGCCTCCTGGCTATTACCGGGAAAGACCAGGCCATCGAACTGGCTCTGTTTAAGAGAACTGACCTGGACGCTGAAATCGGTATCATTTTTTCTTATCTTTTGCTCATTAACAATTTCAATCCCGTTCCTAAAAAGGGCCGGCTTGAAAATGGCAGCCAATCCCTCGGTATAACTCCGCCCGATATTCTTTACCAGAGCAACTCTTTTCCACTTGAGCTCATCGGCAAGGTACTTGACAACGGCGGGAA